>VBJI01000011.1 GCA_005880875.1 Chloroflexota bacterium | reverse complement strand
GGTGGTGACGGCACCGAAACACAGCAATTCGGCATCCCGGTCCCCTCCCCGTAGGGTTGACGATCGGTCCAGCCAGTTAGATCTGCTCGATGCCCCTGATCAGGATGGTGACGAACGCTCCCAGCGCCGTGATACCGACAGCAGCGTAGAAAAAGGGCGCGAGAGCCTGGAAGGGCAGGCCGAGCGCGGCAGCGAGCGCCGCGGCGAATACGGTGAGCGCGATGCCCGCGGACGAGGCACGTCCCCAGGGGGTGTGGCGGACGCGCAGCGTGCGGCGCCGGATCAGCAGAAAGGTGATGCCGCCAAAGATCGGGAAGGCGTAGCGCAGCGTGACGAGCGCGGCCAGCCACTGCGGCAGGATCCCGACTACCGCCAGTGAGATAGCGGCGACGCTGAAGAAGAGTCCATCCATGAAGGGGTCGTAGAGGCGGCCCCAGCGGGTCGAAGCGTGGCGGCGGCGTGCCAGCCAGCCGTCGAGCAGATCGGTAAAAGCGGCGAGGCCAAAGACGAGGACCAGCGGAACGTACACGCCGGCGCTCGCCCAATGGGCGCCCCACGCCACCCAGACCGCCGCCAGCCCTCGCAGCTCGGTCAGGCGGTTCGGCCAACCAAGGGTCTGCTGCAATTCCCCCGACTCGAGGTTGACCATCAGCCCCAGGTGCATCGCGAGATCGAACATCAGGATTCCCCACCAGAGCACGCTGGTCAGCGCGAAAGGGATACCCTGGCCGATTCCGAAATACGCGGTCACCGCGACCGTCGAGAGCGCGATCAGGACGATGCCGGTGACGCTGAAGCGCAGCCAGGACGCCCGCAGCTCGGCGCTCATCTCCAGGATCTGGATCGAGCGGATCCAGGAGGCGCGCCAGAAGGCGGCCCAGGCGTGGCGGCTGTAGCCACCCTCCTTCAGGTCGTGGAGGAGGCCGATGACGAACAGATTGGGCGGGAGGTCGGGCTCGTCGTTCCGACCCGGCCTTTCGGTGGGGCGGCGGACCACCTTTTGAGTAAAGTCGCTTTCGCCCGCAGCGTCAAGGACCGGGTGGCGGGCTCGCCTAGGGCACGATCGGCGGCAGCGACGCTCCGGGAAGCGGCGGCAGCGAGGGAAGCCCTCCCGGCAGCCCCGATCCGGCCGTCGGCGCGACCCCACCGCTGCTTCCCGGCGTGGACCCACAGGCGGCGATCGGCGCGGCGGGATCGGGGGTGATGGCGAGCTCCTGCACGGCCTGGTCGGGCGAGACGCCGGTGGGCGCCGGCTGCCCGGTGAGCTTGCAGAGCGTCACGGTTAAGACGTCGGCCGGCCGCGCCCAATCCGCCGGCTTCTTGCTGCCGTAGTAGGCCTTGACGAATTGTCTCCAGGAGGACGCCGGTCCGATCTCGCCCCAGAGCCCACCCAGCCGGCCGGTCATGGATTCGTTGTGCGGAGTCGGTTGCGTCACGGTCCGGCCCATCCACGAGGCGACCGCCAGGTCAGAGGTGTAGCCGACGTACCAGGCGTCTTTGAAATCGGTGGTGGTGCCCGACTTGGCGGCGACCGGGATGCCCATCGAGGGGTGCACGGCGCCCTTGAGGATGTCGGTCAAGAGATAGGCCGCGGACGCCGGCAAGACTCGCTCGCCCGCATCGGCCTGGGGCGGATTCGACTCGAGCAGCGCGCCGCCGGCATCACGGACCTCGAGCACGTCCATCGCCCGCACCCGGTGGCCGCCGTTCGCGAACGTGCTGTAGGCGGAAAGGTGATCGATCATGCGGAGCTCGCTCGCGCCCAGCGTGGTTGGCAGGCTGGGATCGAGCGGCGTGTCGATGCCCAACGCCCTGGCCGTGGTGAAGACCTTCTGGATGCCGACGTCCTTGAAGAGGTGGACCGAGGAGATATTGCGCGATTGCTGCAGCGACTGCCGGAGCGTGATGGTGCCCTCCTCGCGGTTGTCCCAGTCGTGAACCGGGTAGCCGGCAAAGGCGTGCGCGCCGTTACTGTCGTCCAGCGGCGAGGCGGGCGTCCAGCCGTTCATCAGCGCGGTGACGTAGGTATACGGCTTGAACGAGGAGCCGGGTTGGCGCAGCGCGGTAGTGTAGTTGACCTGGCCACCGATGGCCGCGTTCGAATAATCCGCGCTGCCGACCATGGCCAGGACTTCCCCGGTATGCGGGTTCATGACGAGCATGGCGCCGTTGTTGACGCGGTAGCTGGGGCCATAGCGCGCCACCCCATCCCGCACCGCCTGCTCGGCCAGGGATTGGGCCTTCGGATCGAGCGTGGTGACGATCTTCAGTCCGCCGCGGAGCAGGTAACCGGGGTCGTAGCGCTGCTCCAGCTCATTCCAGACGTAGTCGACGAAGTGGGGCGCCAGCGAGGCGCGCCGGCCCGCGGTCGCCTGGTGGGCGGCGGTCAGCACCGGGCGCAGGTCTTGCGCATAGGTCTTGTCGGCGACGGCCGCCGTGATGTAGCCATCGCGCACCATCGCGTCGAGCACATCGCGCTGCCGGCCGCGAGCGTGGGCGAAGCCGTCCGCCAGGAATGGGTTCAGGTAGGTCGGCCGCTGGGGCAGGCCGGCCAGAAAGCTGGCCTCGGCCAGGGTCAGCGTTCGGGCCGAGGTGCCGAAATAGGTCTGCGAGGCCGCCTCCACGCCGAAAGACTGGTTGCCGTAGAAGATGGTGTTCAGGTACATCTCGAGGATCTGGTCTTTCGTGTACTGGCGCTCCAGCTCCACGGACAGGACCAGCTCCTTCGCCTTGCGGTCGATGCTGCGGCTGTTCGCGCTCGCGCCCAGCAGGTAGTTCTTGACCAGCTGCTGGGTGATCGTGCTGCCGCCCTGGGCCGCCCGCTGATGGAGGATGTCGTAGACGCCGGCGGCCAGCATCCGGACCGGGTTGACGGCGCCGTGGTTGTAGAAGTCGCGGTCCTCGATCGAGATCGTGGCGTGGCGCAGGTCCCATGAAATCTCATGCAGCGGCACCACCGTGCGCCGCTGCTCATACCGCTCTTCCAGGAGGGTGACGCCGTCCCGGGCATAGATGCGGGTGGTCTGCGGCAGGCTCTGGGCGCTGAGATGGTCGAGGCTGGGCAGCTCTCCCGCGTAGCTGTAGAGCAGGGTCCCGGTGCCGACCAGGATGGTCAGCACCCCGGCGGTGGTCATGACCAGGATCCGGCGAAGCCACGGATGGGCGCGCGGGCGCCTGGCCGCGCTCGGGTATGCGGTAATCGTGGGTGGAGAAAAGCGCCGCGAACCGCGTCGCCGGCGCCGACCGGGGGAAAGACCCATGGGGCGCCCGGTAAACGAAGGCATCGGGCGGAAGGTTACCCGACATTTCCCTCCCCCGTTCGCGGGGGAGGGCTAGGGTGGGGGCGTGTGGACCCTCAGTGAAGAAGCGCGTTCCGACCGTACGTCGCAGCCGCGTAGAGCGGCCCTAGAAGCAACCCCATGAAGACGATGCCGGCCGCGGCCAATCCAACTGAAGCCCGGATGCCGCGGTCCAGCCGAGCTGGCGTCACCTCGAACACGGGCGGGTCGACAAACATGGTCCGGATGATGCGGACGGCGCCCAGCCCGGCAAACAGCATGTTGACGACGCCGACCACGGCCAGCCAGGCGTAGCCGCCGTTCACGGCGGCCTGGAGCACCAGCAGCTTGCCGAAGAACCCCGCCAGCGGCGGCAGGCCGGCAAGCGAGAGCAGCGCCACCGCCAGTGCGATAGCAAGCCCCGGAGACCAGCGCGACATGCCGGCCAGGTCGGAAATCGCATCGCTGTGAATCGAGCGCGCGTACGCGATCACGGCAGCGAAGGCGCCGAGGCTGGTGAGCGTCAGCGCCACCAGGAAGATGAGCAGGGCGCTGATGCCCGTGCCCTTCGGGTTGGTGAGTGCCGCCAGCGCGAACCCGGCCTGGCTGATGGTGGAGTAGGCCAGCAGCCGGCGAACGCTGGTCTGGGTCAGCGCCAACAGGTTTCCCGCCGTCATCGCGACCGCCGCGACGCCGGCGATCACCGCGGGGTAGGCGATCCGGCTGCTCGAGAACGTGGTGGCCGCCAGCCGGCCGAAGACCGCGAACGCGGCTACCACGCCCACCGACTCGATGAGCATGACGACCCGAATCGGCACCCCGACCTCGAATCCGCGGGTCCACCAGCGCGCCGGGAGCAGCCCCATCCGTAGCGCGAAGCCGCCCAGCAGCAGACTGAGCGTGAGCATCACGGCCGCCTGGTTCGGAGCCACCGCGTTGAGGGCTTGACCCGCGGCAGCGAGTCGGGTCTGGCCGGTCAGTCCGAAGAGCAACGCCAGGCCGTAGAGCAGGAGCCCCGAGCTGGCGGCGCCCACCGTCAGGTAGCCGAAACCGGCGATCGAGGCTGCCGGCCCGCGCCGGGCGAGCCCGGCCACTACATAGAGGTTGATGGCGAGCAATTCCAGGGCCAAGAACAGGGCGATCATTTCGGCCGCGGAGGCGGCCAGCATGGCGCCCAGCGTCGCGAGGAGGAGGAAGCCGGGGAGCGCGGGCGACGGAGTCTCGCCCGGCAGGATATCCGCCGCACCGGCCAGCAGCACGAGGGCCGCGCAGCCCAGGATGATCACGTCGACCACGATGGCGAAGCCGTCGAGCAGGAACGCCCCGTCCAGGATCGTGAGCGTCTGTTTGAACTGGGTCGCCAGGGCCAGGAAGGCGAGGATGATGGTGATCAGGGCGGCCGCCGTCGTCGTCGCGCCCGAGGTGAACCGCGCGAGCGCGAACACCAGGGCAGCGCCGGCCACCAGCCAGAGCTCGGGCGAAAAGGCCAGCAGGTTCCCGAAGGTTCGCACGGCTCAGCCCCCACCACGCGAGAGCAGCGTGATGACCGAGAAATTGATGCTGTCCATCAGGATCGCCGGCAAGACGCCGAGCAGGACGATCAGGGAGATCAGCCCGACGCCATTGGCGAGTTCCAGGGTGCCAAGGTCCCGGATGCGTCCGTGACGCTCAGGCAGCGCGCCGAACAGAATTCGCTGAACCGCCCAGATCATCGCGCCGGACACGAGCAGGATCCCGAGAACGGCCAGGGGCGTGGCGATGCGGTGGCTCGGGTACGCGCCCAGGACGATCAGCAGCTGGCCGATGAAGCCGGCTAGCCCGGGGAAGCCGATGGCGGCCAGCGCCGCCAGCACCCAGAGCGCCGCGCCCCTTCCCATCCGGCCGGCGATCCCGCCCATGGCCGCGATCGAGCTCGTGTTGGCGCGCTCGATGATGGCGGCGGCGAGTAGCACTAGCAGCGCCGCGGTCAGCCCATCGGCCAACATCAACAGGACGGCGCCGTTGACGGCGACCGGGGCGGCCGAGGCGGCTCCCAGCAGCACGAGGCCCATGTGACTCATCACGATGTAGCCGATCAGCCGGCGCAAGTCGTCCTGGGCCAAGGCCGCGATCGCGGCCCACAACACCGTGACGACCGCGATCACGACGACCGCGCCGACGATCTTGTGCCAGGCATCCTGGAACTCGCCGACGTTCACCCGGATGATGCCGTAGCCGCCGAGTTTGACGGTAAGGCCGGTGAGGACCAGGCCGATGGGCGCCGGCGCCTGGGCCTGGGCGTCGATGAACCCGGTGTGGAACGGCAAAACCGGCAGCCTGACGGCGAAGGCGATGAAGAAGAGCCAGCAGATCATGGTGGCGAGCGCCGCGGGCAGCGTGACGTCGTGCAGGGTCACGATGTCGAAGGTCCGCACCGGCGCTTTGAAGTACAGGATGAGGATGGCGAGCAGCAGCAGCGCACTTCCCGCCAGATCCACCGCCAGGAATTTCCACGCGGCCTTGAGCCGCCTCGGGCCACCGAAGCGGGCGATCAGCAAGAACATGGGCACCGCCTGCAGCTGCCAGAACAGGAAGAAAAGGAGGTAATCGAGCGACGCGAAGACGCCGTTGACGCCGGTCTCGAGGATCAGCAGCAGGACGAAATACTCTTTCGGCTGCTCCCGCACCCGGGTCGAGGCGAGCACCGCGAAGACGAAGAGGAACGCGCTCAGCAGCAGGAGCGGCATGCTGACGCCGTCGACGCCGAGGTGGTAGCTGGAGCCGATGCTCGGCAGCCAGCCACGGGTTTCTTCGTAGGCGTAGGTCCCCGTCTGATCGCGGAACCCGTACCACATGACGACGCCGAGCCCGAGAACGACCCCGGTGGTGGCCAGGACGAACGACCGGATCCGGCCGCGGTGCAGATCGGTTCGTGCCGGGAAGAAGAGCAGCGCGATGGCCGCGATCGCCGGCACCCAGACCATGGCGCTGAGCAGCACCGTCGGGAACTGCGCCGGCGCCGCGGTGGTGGTGGGGACCGCCTCTAACAGCGTCATCCCGTCTTCCCGATGAGGCGGCCGGCCAGCAGGATCGTCACGACGGCGAGGATCACCACGCCGGCGAACAGGCCGATGAGAAGCTGACGCAGTCGCGCGTCACCGAGCCAGCGGCGCGGCTGGCCGGCGAAGCCAACGCTTTCGGACACGAGGTCGAGCGCGCCATCGACAACACGCGTCTCGATCCATCCGGAAGCGCGGCCGGCCGGCAGCAGGGCGCCGGCCGCCGCCAGGCGGTACGCGCGATCGAGGAAGAAGCCCTCCGCCACGACGCGGCGAACCGGTTCCAGGCCGGCCATCGGACGGCGTCGCCTGCTGAAGAGGGCCCATCCGATCGCCGCGCCAACCAGCGCGGCCACGGCGATGGTGCCGGCCGCGACGAAATGCGAATTCGAAATCGGCACCCCCGGAAAGGTGACGAAGCCGATCGGATCGGTGCGCCCGCGGAAGCCCCGGAGTCCCGCCACGACGCACGCGACCGCGAAGATCACCATGGCGACGGCCACCCGCCCGGTCGCGTCACGAATGCGCTCCGGCTCGAAGCGCCGGCGTCGGGCCGTCTCGCCCATGAACACCAGCATGAAGACGCGGACCAGCGCGATCGTCCCCAACAGCGTGACGGCGGTGATCAGCGCAATCGCCGGCAGGCTGCCGATGGCGAGCGCCTTGGAAAGAATGGCGTCCTTGCTCCAGAACGAGCTGAAGGGAGGGACGCCCGCTGCCGCGGCGACCGCGATCAGCGTGATCCAGCCGGTAAACCGCATCCGCTGCCAGAGCCCGCCCATTTCCGCCATCCGCTCGGTGCGCAGCTCGCGGATGATCACCCCGGCGGCCAGGAATAGCAGGGCTTTCGGCCAGGCCTGGGTGAAGACCTCGAACACCCCGGCGCCGTAGGCGCCGATGCTCAGCGCCAGCACCATCAGGCCGAGCTCGCTCATGGTGGTGAAGGCGATGGCGCGTTTCAGATTGTCCTGGAACAGCGCCCACACCACGCCGAGCACCGCGGTCAGGCCCCCGATGATGGCCAGCAAGGCCAGGCCGCGCGGGCTGGCGTGGAACAGCGCGTAGGCGCGGGCAATCAGGTAGACGCCGCACAGCGCGCTGCCGGCCGAGTGGATCAGTGCCGCGGCCGGCGCCGGCGCCTGGGCGCTGCCCGGGAGCCAGATGTGCAACGGAAACTGCGCCGATTTTGCCGCGGCGCCGATGAACACCAGGATCGACATGATGAAGAGACCGTTGCCACTGACCTTGCCCCCCGTGTACTGGCCGGCGAGGGTCTGGAAATTGAGTTCGTTGAACCGGAAATAGATGTAGGCGATCCCGATCAGGAGCCCCACATCTCCGATCGCCGATACGATAAAGGCTCGCGACGCGGCCGCCGTCGCATCCTCTCGCTGCCACCAGTGCCCGATCATCAAGTAGGTCGACAGCGTCGTCACCCCAAAGAAGAGCAGCAGCTCGAAGTAGGTGGTCGACAGCGTGACGCCGATCATCGCGAAGGTGGCCAGCAGGAGCACGCAGAAGAATCGGATCGGACCGTCCTCCCTGCGGATCGACCCAAGGGCATAGACCTGGACCAGCAGGCTGACCAGCGAGACGGTCAGCAGCATCACAGCCGCCAGCGGGTCGGCGAGCACGCCCCACTGCAGGATGAACTCGTTGGCGGCGCCGGACTGCCCGGTGAAGAACTGCAGAAACGTTCCGTTCCGCTCCAGGTGCAGCGGATGCGCCAGCTCGATCGCCACCACGATCACCGCGCAGATCACGGTCGCGAGCGTAAAGATGACGGCGATCGCCGCGCTCAGCCGGCGCGAATCGATGGTGAAGGCCAGGATGATGAGCAGCGCGATCAGCGGCAAAAGCAGGGCGAAGAGGGCGAACAGCGTCGGACTCCAGGTATCGAGCGGCCCCTTGGGCGCCGCGGCGAGCAGGGTCAGGGTCACGACCCGGGCGACCTACCCACCGTCCGCATCGACGCCGAAGCTGCGGCTCTCCCGATAGATCAGGACCGCCATCGCCAGGCCCACCGTGAGCTCGGCGACCGCGATCGCCCCGGCAAAGAGGGCCATCGACGCGCCGGCTGTCGCGTTCGCCGCGCCGAGGCCGAAGCGGGCAAAGGCGACAAAGGCGATTCCTCCGGCGACCAGCATGAACTGGGTCCCGAGGAGAGCGACCACGGCACTGCGTCTCGCCACCGTGGCGAACGCACCGATGGCGAAGAGCGCCGCCGAGCCCACCAGGACCAGGTTGAGCCCGGCGCTCATCGGGGCGCGCCCCGCGGCCGATCGCGCCGGCGATCGGTCGGAGACCCTCCCCCTCTGGAGGAGGGCAGGATGGGGGCCGCCAGCAGCAGGCCGCTCCCAAGCGCTGACGCGGCCAGGCCGACGATCACCACCGCCAATCCGACGGTATACGTGTCCCTCAGCGTTCCGCCAAAGCTCTCTGGCAGCGCGCAGCAGACGTGCACCGGCCAGGAGGTAGCGCCGACCACGACGGCGACCACCGCCAGCAGCACGGCTGAGACGGCGGCGCCGATGATCCATTCCCTGCTGAAGGGCCCAACGCTGGACGCCCGCAGCCCGGCGGTTTCGCGCAGCAAGGCAATCAGCAGCGCCGCGCTGATCGTTGTGAAGACGAGCAATTGCAGGGCGAAAAGCAGGAACGGCGCGATCGTCAGGTAGAGCAGTCCGACCAGTGCCATCGTCGCCGAGAAGGCGCCGATCGCGTACAGCGTGCTCCGCAGCAGCACGCTGGCGAGCGCGCCGGCGACCATCAAGATCAAGAGAAGATAGATGAAAATCACGAGCGGCGCCGAGGTGATGGGCTCTGGCAGGGCGCCGATCAGAAGCACGGCGTCAGATTCTAGCTGGCCGGCTCAATATTCGACCTCCCCTTCCCCGGGCGGCCAGTACGTCTCCTCCTTGATCGAAGCCTGGTCGAACCCACCTCGCCGCAGAATTCCGCGCGCGTTCACGATCATGCCGGCGTTGCCGCACAGGTACGCGGTGGTCGTCTCGGGGGTGAGTTCGAGCTGGTCGGCGTACTTTCGAATGAGATCGTCCACCCTCCCCCGCTCTCCCTTCCATTCCGGATCCTCCCACGGCCGGCTGATCGTCTGGATGTAGGTGAGCCAGGGATATTCGTCGGCCAGCGCCAGCAGCTCGCGGTCGTAACCGAACTCGTCCGAGCGGGATACCCCCTGCAACGCGACGAAGCGGAACGGCTGGGCCAGCCGCCCTTCCTTCAGGTCGCGCACCAGGGTGCGGACCATGCTGACGTAAGGGGCGATGCCGGTGACCGTCGAGATCAGGAAGTGCTGAGGATGCCCGGATTTGACGTCGACGTTGAAGATTCCCTTGGCTTTTTTGCGCATGAAGACGCAGTCGCCCACTTGCAGCTCATAGAGCTGCGGCGAGAGCGCGCCTTCGGGGACTTTCTCGATGAAGAACTCGAGCTCGGGTTCGTAGGGGCTGGAAACGATCGAGAACGCCCGCTCCAGCACCTTGTCGTGGTTGTCCACGCCGAAGGCCACATACTGTCCCGCCTTGAAGACCAGCGGCTCGGGCGGTTTCATCCAGACCGACCATAGCGTCGGCGAATAGTCCTGCCGGCGGGTGATCGGCGCCACCATGTACTTCTCGGAGTGATCGACGGCCATGGCCCCTATCCTATTTCGGCGCCCGGCTGCGAGAACGGCGGTCCGAAGATCAGGTCGAGCGCCACGGCGAAGACCGCGAGCACCACCCCGGCGCTCAGGAAGGCAAAGGTCGCGCCGCCGCTGAGGTAGCCGCGGCCCCAGAGCGCCCCGAGCAAGAACAGGAATGCGCCCAGCAGCGCCAGCCAGTACGCCGTACGACCGCGCCAGGCGAGCTGGGCGGCCACCACCGCGCCCAGGCAGGTGAGGTACACCAGAGCGATCAACGCGAAGGTCGGCAGCAGCGGATGCTGCGAGGCAGCGTCGAGGACCGTCACCCCTCGCCCACGGCGATGGCCCCGCCGCCGATCACCCGGTCGCCGTCGTAAAAGACCGCCGCCTGGCCGGGCGCCAGGGCGCGCTGGGGCATCTCGAAATCGATGCGGGCCCGATCACCCAGTGGCGTGATGACGGCGGCCGCCTCGGGTGCGTGCGAGCGGACCTTGACGGTCGCGGCAAATGGGCCCTGGGGCGGGCGACCACCGACATAGCGGACTTCCTCGACCGGGCAGCTCGACTGCAGCAACTGCTCCGGACCGCCCACCGTGATCGTGTTCGTCGCCGCGTCGATGCCGCTGACGTAACGGGGCGGCGAGGCGGCGCCGGCCGCGCGCAGGCGCAACCCCGACCGCTGGCCAACGGTGTACATCGCGATTCCATCGTGCTCGCCGATGACGGCCCCACCATCGTCCACGACGGCGCCCGGCCGGACCCGCTCCCGAAAGCGATCCTTGAGCAGGGTCCGGTAGCTCCCGTCCGCCACGAAGCAGATCTCCTGGCTCTCCGGCTTGGTGGCGGTGACGAGGCCCAGCGCGGCCGCCTTGTCGCGCACCGCTGGTTTGGACCGGTCGCCGATGGGAAAGCGCAGCACCCGCAGATCTGCCTGACCGAGCTGGTACAGGACGTACGACTGGTCCTTGCGCTCGTCCACCGCCTTGTGGAGCGTGTAGCCGTCCGGGCCACTCGCGATGCGAGCGTAATGGCCGGTCGCGAGCGCATCGGCGCCCAGGGCCAGTGCCTTCCGCAACAGCAGGCCGAACTTGATCGTCTCGTTGCAGCGGATGCAGGGGTTGGGAGTGCGTCCCGATAGATACGCCTCCGTGAACGGATCGATCACGGCGGCGCGGAAATCGTCCTCGAAGTTCAACACGTAATACGGGATACCCAGCCGGTTGGCGACCCGCCGCGCGTCCTCGACCGCGTCCAGCGAGCAGCAGCCGTGGTGCTTGTCGAAGTCCCGGGCCGCCATCTCCTTCGGCCACAGTTGCAAGGTGACGCCAAAGACGTCGTGACCCTCTTCGCGCATCAACCCGGCGGCGACTGACGAGTCGACGCCGCCGCTCATCGCGACGGCGACCTTCACGCCGGCTCCAACCGCTGGACGCCGATGCCGCGGCTGCGGCAATATTCGAGGGCGCGGTCCACCTCGGGTGGCTCGCCGTCGAGATCCAGCTCGACCCACCCGCTGTCTTCGGCCACGTCGGCGCGCCGGATGTTGGTCACGACCTTGAACTCCTGGCCAAGCCGGTAGATGATCGGGTCATTCAGGGTATCGCCGCGAAACGTCAGGCGCACCGTCGTCCGCGCCACGGGAGCGTCAGCCCCCTGCAACCGCCGGGACGATGGAGAGGTCGTCGCTGTCCTGCAGCGGCGTCTTGAGCCCGGAGCCGAACCGAATGTCTTCGTCGTTCCGGTAGATGTTGATGAACTGCCGGAGCTCGCCTTTGTCGTCATAAAGACGCTCGCGAAAGCCGGGGTATTTCTGATTCAGCTCGTCCAGCGCCTGGGAGACGTTGCCCGCATCGACCTCGACGATGGCCGCCCCGCGAGTGAGCTGGCGCAGCGCGCCGGGCACGCGAATTTTGATCGCCATGTGGTGGTCATTATAGGTAGCCCGCCCGCCCTCACCCTCCCCGCTCGCGGGGATCGGCCCGCCTCACCCTCCCCCGCTCGCGGGGGAGGGCAGGGTGGGGGCCCTATCTTCGAATCAGGCGGCGCGGGCGACGTTGTCCTTCTTGCCTCGCTGCGCCACGAAGTAGTAGATGGCCCCGACAACCACGATCACGATGATGGTCGCCTCGAAGATCGGGACATTGCCAAGCGCGCCCAGGTTCGGGATATTCGGCAGCGCGCTCAAGCTCGGATTGCTGGCGGGACGCGGCCAGAGAAAGTTGATCAGCATGCTACCGCCCCAGATCAGGCCAAGGACATTGACGATCGTGCCCCAGCCACCGAGCTTGAATGGCGCGCGCTCAGTGGGCCACCCCTTTGTCCGTGCGATTAGGATCGCGATGTTGCCGAGCAGGTACGAGAAGTAAATCATCCCGGTTGCCGCAATCGCGACGAGCCCGGCGCCCGAGTAGTAGAGGTAGGGTACCGCCGACAGCGCACCGACGACCACGCA
>VBJI01000010.1 GCA_005880875.1 Chloroflexota bacterium | reverse complement strand
GGCGCTCACGCGCGTTCGGCGGCGGCGTACAAGCGGCCGACCGGGGGAATCTTGCTAAGAAGGAGGTGAGCCCGGATGGCCGCAAAGAAGAAAGCAGGCGGAAAGAAGAAAGCCGCGAAGAAGTCGTCGAAGAAGAAGTAGGTTAGCTATCAAGCTGACTTCAATGCAGCCGGTGCCTTCGGGTGCCGGCTGTTTTATTAGGGTCGCGGGATTTCCCGCGTGTAGCATTTGTGGGGCATGATCGATCTGGATCGCGCCCGCCAGTTCCTCAGGGTGCGCCACGATGGCATCCTGGTCACCCTCAAGCGCGATGGGCGACCGCAGCTCTCCAACATCCTCTATTTCCTGGACGACGACGGCCGCCTCAAGATCTCGGTGACGCAGGCTCGGGCCAAGACCCGTAACCTTCGGCGCGATCCGCGCGCCAGTTTGCACGTCCAGGGACGCGATCGGTATGAGTACCTGGTGGCGGAGGGCAACGCGACGTTCATCGAAGGTGACGGGCTGGCGGAAGCCTTACGCCACTACTACCGAAAGGTGCGGGGCGACCACCCCGACTGGGCCGAGTACGACGCCGCCATGATCAAGGAGGAGCGCCTGCTGCTGTCGCTCTCGGTCGACCGCGCCTACGGCCAGCTCCGTTAGCGCACCGCCAGGCAGGTGACGGTCTTGAACACGCCGTCGATCTTCTGGATCTTCTCGACGATCACCGAGCCGATGCCGGCGACATCGGGCGCCTCCACCTGGGCGATCACGTCGTACTCGCCGGTGATGGCGTCCGCCAGCTCGATGCCCTTTACGCCCTGAAGTGACTTGGCCACCTCGATGGCCTTCCCCGCCGACGCATTGATCAGCACGTACGCTCGCATCTCTCCCTCCTGCGCGAATTTCGATCTTCAGAATACGGGTTTGGGCGAAGCTAAGATGAGGCGATGACGTCCATGACGGCAGTGGTGAAAGCCGCTGCCGGCCCGGGCGCCGAGATCGACCAGGTCGCCATCCCCGAGCCATCTGGCAAGGAGGTCCTGATCGAGGTCGCCGCCTCGTCCATCTGCGGAACCGACGTGCACATCTTCGATTGGAACGATTGGGCGCAGCGCCACATTCATCCACCCCGCGTCTTTGGCCACGAGATGGCGGGTCACGTGGTCTTAACCGGACCGGCGGTGACCGACCTGAAGCCGGGTACGTTCGTGGCGGCGGAGACGCACGTGGTCGACCATACCTGCCGCCAGTGCCTGCGCGGGCTCTATCACCTTTGTGAGAACACCAGGGTCCTGGGCGTCGATCGGGACGGCTCGTTTGCCCGATACGTATTGCTGCCAGCCGAGAACTGCTGGCGCAACGCGACCGGCCTGAGTCCGGAAATCGCCGCCCTGCAGGAGCCCTTTGGCAACGCCGTCCACGCCGCTCTCGCCGGTCCGCTCAAGGACAACGCGGTCGCCATCTTCGGCCTGGGGCCGATCGGGCTGTGCGCGGTCGCCATCGCTCGCGCCGAGGGAGCCGCCGCCGTCTATGGCGTCGAGCCCAATCCGTTCCGGCGCGAGCTGGCTGAGCGAATGGGGGCCACCGCCGTGTTCGCCCCCTCGGACTCCACGGTGCAGGATCTCAAAAAGGCCAACGGCGGCGTAGGCGTGGACGTCGTGCTGGAAATGTCCGGTCATCCGGTCGCCGTCGAGCAGGGACTCCAGGTCCTTCACCGCGGCGGCTGGGTCAGCCTGCTGGGAATCGGCGATCGGCCCGTCACCCTCGACCTCAACGATCTCGTGGTGACGAAGGGAATCACCATCTACGGCATCTTCGGCAGGCGCATCTGGGATACCTGGGAACGCACGTCCAGCTACCTGAGCACCGGAAAGGTTGACGTCACGCCCTTGATCACGCACCGATTTCCGCTCGATGACTTCCCGGAAGCGATGGCCCAGATGAAGAGCGGCCGCTCGGGAAAGGTCGTATTGCTGCCAACCGGTGGCTGAGGAGGACCAGATGATCACGGAAAAAACGCGGTTCCTGAGCGACGAGCTCGACCAGCTTCGCCAGCAAGGCCTCTTTCGTCCGCTGCGGGTGCTGGGCTCGGCGCAGGACACCGAAGCGGTCGTCGATGGCAAGCGCGTGCTCAACCTGTCGTCGAACAACTACCTCGGTCTGACGACCCACCCCCGGCTGGAACGCGCCATGATCCAAGCCACCGAGGAATGGGGTGCCGGGTCGGGCGCCGTTCGGACCATCGCCGGGACCATGAGCATTCACGAGGAGCTGGAGCGCCGGCTGGCCGAGTTCAAGCACACCGAGGCTTCCCTCGTGTTCCAGTCTGGCTTCACCGCCAACCTCGGCGTCCTCCAGTCGCTCGTGAAAGAGGGCGACGTGATCGTCAGCGACGAGCTCAACCACGCCTCGATCATCGACGGCATCCGGCTCTCCAAGGCCGAGCGGTCGATTTTCAAGCACCGCGATATGGACGACCTGGAGCGCCAGCTGGAGAGGCACCGGGACAAACGAGTCAAGCTGGTGGTAACGGATGGGGTGTTCAGCATGGATGGGGACATCGCGCCGCTGCCCGCCATCGTGGAGCGAGCGGAGCGGTTTCAGGCGCTGGTGATGGTCGATGACGCCCATGCCAGCGGCGTGCTGGGCAAAAACGGTCGCGGCTCTGTCAACCACTTCGATCTGGATGGCCGGGTGGATCTCCAGATGGGGACGCTGTCCAAGGCGATCGGCGTCCTGGGCGGCTACGTCGCGGGCGGTCAGCCGGTGCGTGATTTCCTGATCCATCGCGCCAGGCCATTCCTCTTCAGTACCTCCCACCCGCCCGGAGTGGCGGCGGCCTGCATCGCGGCGATCGACGTGCTGCTCGCCGAGCCGGAGCGGATCGACCGGCTCTGGAAGAACACCAGGCGCTTCAAGGATGGCCTGAAACGGATGGGGTTCGACATCGGTGCGAGCGAGACGCCGATCACGCCGGTGATCGTCGGAAAGGGCGCCGTCGCGATGCAGCTCTCCGATCGGCTGTTCAGCCTGGGCGTGTTTGCCCAGGGCATCGGCTACCCGACGGTGCCGGAGGGCAGAGCTCGCATCCGCACCATCGTCACGAGCGGCCACAGCGACGCCCAACTGGATCGGGCGCTGGAAGCCTTCGAAAAAGGTGGCCGCGAACTTGGGGTGATCGCGTAACCTTCACCACGCAAGGCACATATATGGATAGGTCATCGGCGTGACCGAGCGTTCGGCGGCGGAACTGCAAGACGAGGCGCGCTTGATCGAAGCCGCCAAGCGGGACCGGAAAGCGTTTGCCGCGCTCTACGACCGCTACTTCGATCAAATCTACTCGTACTGCTACTACCATTCCGGCCGGCGCGAGGAAGCCGAGGACCTGGCAAGCGAGACCTTTCAGCGGGCGCTGGAAGGGCTCGACAACTTCGAATGGCGAGGGATCCCGTACTCAGCATGGTTGTACAAAGTCGCAGCAAACCTGATGTCGAAACGGCGGCGACGGCCGCCCTGGATCGAGCTTCCCGATCCCATCGCCGGCAGCGGCGAGAACGATCCCGAGCGACTCTGGTTGCGCCGGGAGCAGGGTGATGAGTTGCACAAGGCGGTGCGCAAACTCCCGCTCGACCAGCGCGAGGCGGTTCTGCTCAAGTTCGAGGGCCGGCTCAAGAACAAGGAGATCGGGGTGATCATGGGACGTAGCGAAGGCGCCGTAAAACTGCTGCTCTTCCGCGCGGTTCACGGCCTTCGCCGCCGGCTCAGCAGCCAGGAGAAACGCGGGTGAATCCCCGTCCGGAAGACGTCGATGCGCTGGCACGGGCGATCGATCGCGTGGTCTTCGCCCAGCCCAATGGCACGCTCGGCGCCGAGACGGAGCCTGCCGCGCTGTCCCTGGTCTCCTACCTGAATGACAGCTTTCCTCGGATGGTGCTGCCGGTCGGCCGCCGCGAGCGGCTGCAACGGCGGCTGATCCGAGCGCTCGGCATTCCGGCCAGCCCGGCGCCCGCCGGCTGGGTCCGGCTGGAGGCCGAGATGAATCGTCGCCTCGGCAACCTCGATCCAAGATGGACGCCGGTCGTCGGTGGCGCTGCGCTGGTCTTGCTCGGCGTTCTCGGTTTCGCCGTCTGGCGTCAGCGAGGCGCGGTGAAGCCGGTGGTTGCGTCGCTTCGATAAGACCGAAACCACAGCGGCCTTTCGCCGTTACACGGGGAGCCGATGGGCAAGTGGACGAGCCGCACGGGTCGAGGCGCGATCCTGGCGCTCCTTCTGCTGGTCGCCGGCATGCTCCCGGGCGCCGGCCTGCTGCGTGGGGCGCCCGTGCCGGCCGCGACGATCGTGCAGGGGACGGCGGCCGATGAATTCAACGAGTTGAACGACCTGGCCCGCCGGACGAGGCTGCTGCCCACGCCAAGCCCGGCTCCGGCGCAGCTGATTCTCGCCGAGCTGAACCCGGCGAAGGCGCCCGTGCCGACCGGACCGTTGACCTATGTACCGATCCTCTATTACCACTACATCCGGATCAATCCGAATCCGCAGGACCGAGTCGGGTTCAGCCTTTCGACCCCACCCGCGATGTTTCGGATGCAAATGCAGTACCTGGCCGATCACGGCTTCCACGTCATCTCGCTTCACCAGGCCGTGACGGCCATAAAAAATCACAGTGGGCTTCCCTCGCGGCCGATCGTCCTCACGTTCGATGATGGCTACGCGGACTTCTTCACGGCCGCCATCCCGATCCTGCGCAGCCATGGTTTCACGGCGACCAGTTTCGTCATCAGCGGGCGGATGGGATGGGGCGGGTTCATGACGCCCAGCCAGGTGGTCGCTGCCGACAGCCAGGGTTTCACCATCGGCGCGCACACGGTCGATCATGTCGCCCTGGCGGCCCAGGCGCCGGCCCGCGCCACCTGGGAGATCAAGCAAAGCAAGCTGATGCTGGAGGAGCTGCTTGGCCACCCGGTGCTCGACCTCGCCTACCCGTATGGAAGCTTCAACGGCTATGACATGGAGCAAGCCAGGAGTCTCGGATTCGAGACCGCCGCCTCGACTACGTACGGCAGCGTGCACTCGGCCGGCCAGCTCTTCATGCTGTCACGACTGCGAATCGGTGGTGGCCTGCCGCTGAGTTACTACGCCCGAGTCGTGGGCGGCCCACCGCCGACGCTGGCAGAGTTGAGCGGCTCCGCCGGCTCGCCGGCCGCCTCGCCGCCGGCCGCCAAGCCATCGGCCGCGCCCTCGCCATCACCAACCCCCATCCCGAGCCCAAGTCCGTCCGCAACCGCACTGTCGCCCAACCGACCGACCGCGCTCTGGCTGTGAGCGGCGCGGAGGACCTCTCGCCCAAGGAAGCCGCCCGGATTCGCGCGCGCGAGCGGAAGGCGCGCCCACCCAAGATGGTCGTCGACAACGCCGGAGTGAAGCGGATCCAGATCGCGCTGAGCAACCGCGCCAAACGAAAGAAGAAATAGCGACCGAGGGTCGCGGGATTTCCCGCGTGCGCCAGGGTCGCGGGATTTCCCGCGTGTGTAAAGTTAGCTCGTGATCCCCATTCGCAAGGCGGTGTTCCCGGCTGCCGGTCTCGGCACCCGCTTCCTGCCGGCGACCAAGGCCCAACCGAAAGAGATGTTGCCGGTCGTCGACAAGCCGATTATTCAGTACGGCGTCGAGGAAGCCGTCGCCGCGGGCATCGACCAGATCATCGTCGTGACCGGTCGCGATAAACGCGCCATCGTCGACCACTTCGACATCTCGTTCGAGCTCGAGCACTACCTGAAGGATCGGGGCAAAACGCGTGAACTCCAGCTGGTGCGCAAGATCTCTGACCTGGTCGACATCACCTACATCCATCAGAAAGAGCCCCTCGGCCTCGGGCACGCGGTGCTGATGGCCAAAGACGTGGTCGGCAACGAGCCCTTCGCGGTCTTCCTGGCGGACGACATCATCCGGGCGCAGACGCCGGCGATCAAGCAGATGATGGACGTGTTCGCCCCTCGCCAGGCATCGGTGCTGGCCCTGCAGCGCGTCGAGCCCGACCAGGTCTCTCGCTACGGGATCGTCAAGGTGGGAAAGAGCGACGGACGGGTCCACGAGGTCGTCGATATGGTGGAGAAACCGGATCCCGACAAGGCGCCCTCCAACCTCGCCATCCTGGGGCGATACATCCTCAAGCCGTCGATCTTCGGCATCCTGGAAACCACCCAGACCTCGATCGCCTTCGCACTGGAGCGGCCGGGCCTGCGGGAGGAGCTGATGAGCTACATGGCCAGCCTCGATGGCGCCAGGCCGAGGCCCGCTGACTAGGAGAACAGGCCAAACGGAGCCTATAATGAGGGGTCCGTTGAATGGCTTTAGCTACCCCACAGTTGGTTCCAGAAATGGCAGTTTCAGGCAGGCGCAGATCCGACGAGGACCGGGTCGTTCGGTATCTCAATACCGAGGGCGACTTCGAGGTCGAGGTGTCGCACACCCTGAACAAGTGGTGCGTCACGGTCTTTCAGCTGCCGTCGAAGCAGGTCGTCGCGCAGGACTTCTTCCCGGAGCGGTGGAAGGCGCTGGCCCGGGCGCAGGACTTCGTTCGCATCCTTAATACGCGCAACAAGCCTCAGCCCGAAACGGACGACGAGCCCTGATCCGTAATTCGTCGCGGGCCTTCTGGCTCCATGAATGGGGCGCGCTTGCGTTCGTGATCACCGTAATCCTCGGACTGCTGGTGGTTCCGGCCGCGCTACTGCTGGAAGGCGGCGGGAAGACCACCATTGGCGGCAGTCAGACGCTCCTGGCCCCCACCGCCATCCCAAGCGGGATCTGCGCCCCGGCCGCCGCCAGCGCGACACCGTCGGGGTCCGCAACGCCCAAGCCGTCGACCAGCCCGTCAACGAGCCCCGCGGCGACCGCCGTCGCCAGCGCCTCGCCAACGCCCTGCCCATCGACGACGGCGACCGCATCGGCGTCGCCCAGCGCCAGCCCGAAAGCCACGACCTCGCCCTGAGCCGCCGTCGGCTCAGCCGGTGACGGCGTCGCCGAGGACGATGGAGCCATTTCTCGGCACGATCTGTGCGCGCCGGAGCTCGAGCTCCGCCATCACCCGAGTATCGTCAAGCACCGCGAGCAGGATGTTGTCCCGCAGCGCCAGCTCGCCGATCCGAACGCAGTCCTTCAGGAAGGGAAAGACCAGCGGCCGGATGAGGTTGACGATGTAGCGGTGCTCGGAGCCGGGATCGTCCGGACTCTCTTGCAGGCTCTCGTCCCGGAACGCCAGGATGAAGAGCTCGTCGCTGAGGGGGATCAGATCGGTCCAGCTGTAGGCCTCTTCCGGGGCATCCGGGATCAGGCGGCGCTTCTGGCGAAAGAGTTCGAGCCGCGATTGGAGCAACCGCATCGGTCCGGCGGGCCCCTCGATGATGAATGGCACGTCCTTGAGTGGCGCCTGCGCCGGCTGCGCCGGGTATCGCGTCGAGAACCCGACGTCGGTCCGGCCCGCAAACGGAGCCGGCACTTTGATGACGAGCTCCTGAAGCATTCGGCCGACTCTCCTTCTGCTTTTGATTATACTGGCGTTAACACGTTCAACGGAAATTCGCGACGGGTCTTGCAGCTTTCGCCTGGCAATGAGCCAGTAAGCCGTCCGCATCGCGGGTATTGAGGATGCGATCCGGCGAAAGCCCGGCCCGGCGCGCGATGGCACAGCCGTATCGGACGGAGTCGAACTCCGCCGGATAGTGGGCGTCGGTATCGATGGCGAGGATCGCGCCGGCCTCGCGGGCTCGTCGGGCCCAGCTGTCATTCAGATCGAGGCGCCAGGGACTGCTATTGATCTCGAGCGATCGGAGTGCGGCGAGCACTCGCTCGGTGATCACCGCCCTCGGCTGGTCGAGCGCGGTATGGACCGACGCCACGACGATATCGAGGGAGGCCAGGCAATCGTCCGGAAGGTCGAGGCTGCCATCCGGAAGGATATCGACCTCGGCGCCGTTCAAGACTCGCGCCGCACCACCACCGGCATTGACTGCCGCAATCTCGCCCACCCGCTGGCGAAAGCGTTCCGGCGTCAGGCCCTGGGCGATCTGCAGCGATTGGGTGTGATCCGTCATCGCCAGGTAGGCATAGCCGCGCTCCCTGGCTGCCCGGGCCATCACGGCGATCTCGTTGCGGCCGTCGCTCCAGTTGCTGTGGGTGTGGAGGTCGCCGCGCAGATCACGCTGCTGGACCAGCGTGGGTACCGCTCCCTTCGCCGCCAGCTCGATCTCGCCCCAGCCCTCGCGTAGCTCCGGCGGAATCCAGGCGCACCCGACGGCTTCGAAAACCTCCTCCTCGGTGGCGCCGGCGATCCGAGTCCCATCCGCGTTGAAGACGCCCGTGGCGGTGATCGTCAGCTTGCCCAGCCCTTCCGCCCGGGCCTGCAGCTGGGCGTTGTGCGCCGGGGAGCCGGTGAAGACCTGCCAGGCGGCGCCGAAACTCTCCGGCTTGACCGCCCGCAGATCGACCTGCATGCCGGAACGCACCCGAATGGTTGCCGTTGACGAAGCCTGGCTAATCACCTCGTTGACCTGTGGCAGATGGGCGAACTCGCCGCCCATCGCTTCGGGCTCATCGCTTACCACCAGCAGGTCGAGATCGCGTACCGTTTCTCGGACGCGTCGGACGCTGCCGGCGATCTCGGCGCGCAGCACGCCGGGCAGTGAGCGCAAGGTTGCGAGGAAGGAGTCGGCCAGGATCCAGGCCTCCGGAAAATAGATCCGGCCCTCGGTCCGTTTCAGCTGCGCGAGGCCCTTGAGGATGTTCTCGGCGGTCTTCGCCTTGATCCCGCGCACCTTCAGCAGCCGATGGGAGCGCGCCGCGGCCTCCAGCTCTTCAAGGCTCAGGACGCCGAGCGCGTCATAGATGTCCCTCGCCGTGCGGGGTCCGAGCCCGGGGACGCGGGTCAGCTCGAGCAACGCGGGTGGGATCTCCGCCTCCAGGCGAGCCAGGAATTCGAGCTGCCCGCTGGTCACGAACTCGGTGATCTTCTGCTCGATCGCCGGACCAATCCCGGGAACGTCCTTCAGCTTTCCCTCGTGAATCAGCTCTTCCACTTCGGTCGTCAGGTTGTCGAGCTGACGCACGGCCTCCCGATAGGCGCGGATCTTGAAGAAGTTCTCGCCCTTGATCTCGAGCAGGTCGGCCACCCGGTTCAGCATGGCCGCCACCTCGGCATTCCGCATCTGGCTACGCTAGCAGGGGATGGCGCTCACCGGCGTCCGCGTCCTCGACCTGTCGAGACTGCTTCCGGGCGCGTACTGCACGCAGCTGCTGGAGGCGCAGGGCGCGGCCGTGACGAAGGTCGAGTCGCCCGGCGGGGATCCGATCCGGATGCTGCCGGCAGGAGAGACCTACTTCGACGCGCTGCATCGCGGCCAGCCGCTGCTGACCCTGGACCTTCGGACGGCCGACGGTCGGGCGTCGCTGCGCGGGCGCGTCGCCGACGCGGACGTCCTCGTCGAGGGCTTCCGGCCCGGCGTTATGGAACGGATGGAGCTCGGGTACGGCTCGCTCTCGGCGATCAATCCGGCGCTGATCTATTGCGCCATTACCGGGTACGGCTCGAGCGGTCCACTGGCCCGACGGGCTGGGCACGACCTCAATTACCTGGCGCGCAGCGGCGCCCTCTCGTTGATGCCGCACGCGGCCGGGGGCCCGGCCATCCCGGGCCTGCAGGTGGCCGACCTGGCGGGCGGGCTCCAGGCGGCGTTCTTGATTGCCGCGGCGCTGGCCGATCGTGGGCGCACCGGGCGGGGCGCGCGGGTCGAGGTATCGATGACCGAGGTAATGCGCAGCTGGACGCTGCTGCCGCGAGCGGCGCGGCGGGCCGGGATCGCCGGCCTGCCGCTGACCGGGCAGGTTCCCTGCTACCACGTCTACCGGGTGGCCGACGGCTACCTGACGGTCGCCGCCCTCGAGGCCGATTTCTGGGCCGCGTTCTGCCAGCTGGTCGATCGCGCCGACCTGGTTTCGCGCCAATACGATCCGTCGGCGGTTGGCGAGGTGCAACGGGTCCTCGAGCCCGCGTCTCGGGCCGAATGGGCCGGGCGCTTCGCAGGTCGGGACGTCTGCGTCGAACCGGTTCTCGAGTTGGATGAATCGAGCTGAGGCGGCCTTCGGGCCGCCTCAACCAGTTAATCAGGCAGGATCGTCAGCTAGTCGCCAACACTCTGGAGGGTGCCGAACAAGCCGTCGGCCTCGTCGTTGATGCCGGCGGCGAAGAACAGGCTGTTGACGTCCTCGCGGTTGCTGCCGTTCCCAAATCGCAGGCCCCAGAGCCCGCTGATCTGGATGGGTGCGTTCGTCTCGCTCTTCAACTGGCCGCGAAACGTTCCGCTCGGGGTATAGGCGTTGATCCGGCCATCACCAAAATTGCCAACCAGCACGTCGTTGTGGAAGTTGCCGAAGGTGGAGGGGGCGAGCACCAGGCCCCAGGGTGAGTTCAGGCTGCCGCGGGTGGCAAAGCGTCGCAGCAGGACCCCGCTCGTGTTGAAGACGTCGACGAAGCCGTTGCCGGGCCCCTTGAGGTCGTCGTGCTTCTCGGCGTTCTGCAGTGCGTAGGTCACGAAGAGCTGGCCCCCGATGTTCTGGATGCCGAAGGGGGCGAATCCCGGCGGAAGATTCGGGTCGCTGAAGGGGAACGCCGCCTGCGGTTGCTGCGTAAACGTCTTGTCGAAAACGTCAACCGTCCCGAACCGGAAGTTTGCCGCGTACAGGTAGTTCGCGCCCTGGACCGATCCGAGGGCAAGCCCCTTGTAGACGGCTCCAACGTCGCCGGCGCTATCCACCGCCGTCGAGTTGTCCTTCGCCAGCACCGCGTTATCGATGTCGACCGTCGGGTTCCAGCCCGCGATCACGCCATCCTCGGTGGCAAAGAGGAAGAACGACTTGCCGCTCTTGCCGGCCTTGGAGACCACGAAGTCATTGGTCGGATTGAACACGGTGCCGGTGGGCGTCCCCCCTGGGCCGCCGCCGGGAGCCGGGATGGTAGGCGCCAGTTGATCGCCGTTCTGCTTCTTGACGGCCGTTCCGTCGCCGAGATAGAGGGTGGTCACGCCCGCGTTGTTGTCCGATACCCAGATCGGACTGCTCGGGCTCGATGACAGGCCCCACGGATTCTTCAGGTGCGGGTCGGTGAATTTGGCCCCTGGAAGATCCGAGACCAGGTTGGTCTGATGGTACGAACCTCGGGCAACCCCGGCCTGGGCCCCCACTGTCGTCAAACCGGTTCCAATGCCGGTCGCCAGCACGACCGCAATCGACAGTATCCTGCGTGGTCCCATGCCTCGCCTCCTTGAATCGCCTTGCAGGGTCGATGTACCCCGCCTATATCGGCTTATACCGGAGCGCGTTACGGTGCAGCGCGCTGAATTAACCGAATCCTGTTGGGGCTCTCATGGTCTTTTCATGTCGGCCGGTGATCATGAAAGGATCAACGCCCTAGAAGGAGCAATGAAGGGATGAAGCTCAATCGTTGGTACGCGCTGCCAGCCGCCTTTGTGGCCGCCGTGGTCATCGGTGTCGTCGCCGTTGAAGCGGCGCCGTCGCCTTCGGCATCGCCGAGCGCATCGAAAAACTACGCCCAGACCTTTGTCGACAAGCTGGCGGCCATCCTGCACCTGACGCCGAGCGCGACCCAGGATGCGCTCAAGCAGGCAGAGCTCCAGACCGTCGACCAGATGGTCAAAGACGGCCAGATCACCCAGCAGCAGGCCGATGCCCTCAAGGCCAAGATCAATGCCGGCCAGGGCCTGGGGCCCATCGGTGGTTTTGGGTTCCGTCGTGGTGGCGGCTTTAAAGCCAGTGGCGCCGTGATGAGAGATCTGATGACCGCGGAGCTCAACGCCGCCGCCTCAGCGCTGCAGATGAGCACGGCGGACTTTCAGAGTGCCCTGCGATCGGGAAAGTCGCTGGCTGACCTCGAGACCCAGCAGAAGGTGAGCGATAGCGCCGTCAAGGCCGCGATGAAGAGCGCGGCCAAGGGCGTCCTCGACAAGGCGGTCAAGGCAGGCACCATCACCCAGGGCCAGGAAGACACGATCCTGTCCCGAGTGGGCGCAGGCTTGAACTTCCGCTTCGGGCACAAGGGGTTCCCCGGCTCGGCGCCGGGAGCGGCGCCTGGTGGATCGCCCGCGGCGACGCCAGCTGCCTATTACCCGTCGATCTAACAAGCGGCGCCACGGGCGCACGACAAAGCAGGCACGATTCGGCGACGGTCCTCGCCCCGCCTTGGCGTCGTAGCGTTGCGCGCCTACTCTGAAAGCGGAGGAGTGGCTGTCGATGCCACGGGATTTGAACTGGTTTCAGTTCGTGCTAGCCGCGCTGGTGTTGCCGCCGAATCCCAGAGAGCGACAGTTCTGGGCCCGTCTGGCCCGCTTGCAGCTGATCTACTCGCTGGCTGGACTGGTCTTTGGACTGACCTGCATCCTGGGAGGGATTGGGCTCTTTCTGCACGGCGTGGTCGGCTCGAGCAGCTGGGTCGGGAACTTCATCGGCGTGCAGAGCAAGCTCTCCGATGCGGCCCCCGGAACCGTCCTCTTCGTGGTCGGACTGGCGGTCGTCTGGCTGACTCGATTCTCGGTCCGCGTCCGGCAACCGATCGAGATCGATCTGCGAAACCCCGGCCAACCATCCGAGCGGCAGGCGCTTCCGGAACGCCGGCGCAAGGCGAGCTAGCCTTCGGTCGCGTAGCGACGAAAGATCGCCTCGACCTGGCGCCGAGTCTCCGCCGGGGTGCCGCGGTTGTCGATCACGTGATCGGCCAGCCCGCGCTTTTCATCAAGCGGCATCTGCGCCCCGATCCGCCGGCGCGCTTCCTCTTCAGTTAGCCCACCGCGCTCGATCAGTCGGCGAAACTGCGTCCGCGGGTCGACCCAGACCACGATCACCTTCTCGACCACGCCGGTCCGCGCGTTCTCGAAGAGCAGTGGGATGTCGACGATCAGCACCCCGGCGCGGTCGCGGCGCGCCGCGATCGCCGCGTCCATCCGCTCCCGGATGCGGGGATGGGTCATGGCGTTGAGCCGGGCGCGTGCCGAGGCGTCCGCAAAGACGATGCCGGCCAGCTTGCGCCGGTCGAGCCGGCCGTCGGGACGCAGGATGTCGCGGCCGAAGCTCGTGACGATTTCCTCGAGCGCCGGTTGCCCGGGCTCGACCACCTCGCGGGCCAGCTGGTCCGCGTCGATGAGCTCGGCGCCAAGCTCCGTAAACATCGTGCCGACCATCGTCTTGCCTGAGCCGATCCCGCCGGTGAGACCCAGGACTCTCATGTCAGCCAGACCGTACGATTACCAGAGATGACGCTGGCCAAGTCGATCGCGGTCCTTACGGTCTTGCTGGCCGCGGTGGCCTATTTCACCATCCGGGCACGCCAGCTCTATCGGATGTTGCGCCTCGGTCCCAATGAAAATCGCATCGATCGTATTCCGGAGCGTATCCGGGGAGTCCTCAGCTACGTCGGCGTTCATACCCGGATGTTCCGCAATCTCTATTCTGGGATCCTTCACTTCTTCATCTTCTACGGATTCGTCGTTCTCCTCACCGCCATCGTCCAGGCCTTTGGGCAAGGCATCGTTCCGGCCTTCAGCCTGGCGGCGATCGGCGGCGACGCCTGGATCGCGTTCCTGCAGGACCTCTTCGGCGTGCTCGTCCTGGTCGGGGTTGGCATGGCGTTGGTCAACCGGCTGATCATCCGGCCGCGCCAGTTCCACGACAGCAACGAAGTCGATGCCCTTATCATCCTCGGGCTGATCGCGACCATCATGGTCGGCATGCTCGGGCAGAACGCCGCGCGGATCGCCCAGGGTGGCGATCCCTCGATGGCATGGCGGCCGTTCTCATCGGCGATCGCCCGGGTGTTCGAAGGGCTCGGTTGGCAGGGGAGCGCCGCCATGGTGCCCCACGAAGTCTTCTATTGGATCCATATCCTTGGTGTGCTGGCGTTTCTCGCCTATATCCCCAGCTCGAAGCACCTGCACATCATCGTTGCCATTCCCAACATCTTCTTCCGCAAGCTACCTCCCAGGGCCGGCGCGCAGCTGGCGCCGATCGATCTCGAGCACGCCGAGCACTATGGCGTGAGCAGCGTAACGCAGTGGTCGTGGAAGAATCTGCTCGACCTGTATTCCTGCACCGAGTGCGGTCGCTGCCAGGAGCAATGCCCGGCCTTCCTGACGGGCAAGCCCCTCAATCCAAAAATGATCATCGTCGACGCGCGGGAGAACCTGTACAAGACGGTTCGCGACGCGCCGGCCGAGCAGCGCCGCGATAAGCCCGCGCCCCAGAAGCTCATTGGCGAGGCCATCAAGGAGGACGAGATCTGGGCCTGCGTGACCTGTGGCGCCTGCCAGCAAGAATGCCCGGTCCTCATCGAGCACGTCCCGAAGATCGTCGATATGCGCCGCAGCCTGGTGCTCGAGGAAAGCCGCTTTCCCAAGGAAGCCCAGGGGGCGCTGCGCAGCATCGAAACCCAGGGCAACCCCTACGGCCTGCCGCGGGCGCAGCGCGGCGACTGGGCCAAGGGCCTCGACGTCACGACGATCGAGGAGAAGCCGGACGCGGAGTACCTGTACTTCGTCGGCTGCGCGGCCTCCTACGACGACGCCAACCGGGCGGTCGCCCGCGCCTTTGTCGGCCTGCTGCAGAAAGCCGGCGTAGACTTCGCCATCCTCGGCGCTCACGAGACCTGCAATGGCGACCCGGCTCGGCGGATCGGCAATGAGTATCTGTACCAGACGCAGGCGCAGGCGAACATCGAGGCCATGAATGGGGCCAAGGTGAAGAAGGTGATCGCCACCTGCCCCCACTGCTTCAACACCATCAAGAATGAGTACCCTCAGTTTGGCGGCACCTTCGAGGTCATCCATCACACCCAGTTGCTGGCGAGCCTGATCAAGGACGGCCGGCTGCAACCCAGCACGCCGATCGATGGCAAGCTCACCTATCACGACTCCTGCTACCTCGGCCGCTGGAACGATATCTACGACCCGCCGCGGGCGGTGGTCGAAGCCATTCCGGGAGCGGAGCTGGTGGAGATCGAGCGCCATCGCAAACGCGGTTTCTGCTGCGGCGCCGGGGGCGGCCGGATGTGGATGGAAGAGAAGATCGGCAAGCGGATCAACCACGAGCGGGTGGAGCAAACGCTTCGCACCCAGGCGCCTCGGGTCGCGACCGCCTGTCCCTTCTGCCTCACCATGTTCCGCGACGGCATTTCCGCCAAGGGGGCCGAGAATCAGCTCCAGGTGAGAGACCTCGCCCAGTATCTCGCCGAGTCGGTCAATGGAGGAGCGGCGCCGGCGCTGTCGACCGGCTCGGACTCGCCGGCGGTTTGACTTTCACCGGTCGAGGCGGTACTGTACGGAGGCTATGAGGCGGCGGATTCTCGCTAGCGGGCTCGCGACCTTCAAGGGCGGAGCCTGCCCCGCACCGGCCTCACAGCATTGAAAGCCAGGTAATTTAGACCCCGTTTCGAGCGCTCTTGACCGTGAGGCCCATCGGCCCACGGTTTTTTGTTGTTCAGCGCAATCCATCGAGGAGTTGACATCATGGCGATTCACGCAAGCGAACTGAATAGCGCGGCGGTCGAAGTCGAGGGGATCTCGAAGCGCTTCGGAGAGGCCGTCCAACCGCATCGCCTGATGCCCTGGCGGAAGGCGAAGAAGCCAAAGCTGGCCCTTGACCAGGTATCCATGCATGTCGAGAGCGGGAGGATCACCGGGATCCTGGGGGCGAACGGAAGCGGCAAATCGACGCTGATCCGGATCCTGGCCACGCTACTGACGCCCGACGCCGGCAGGGCCTCCGTGTTCGGCTCCGACGTGGTGCGTCATCCCGCGCAGGTGCGGCGGCATATCAACCGGGTGTCGGTGGAGGCTTCATTTTTCAAGGAGATGAGCCCTTGGGAGAACATGCTCTACGCCGCGCGGCTGTACGGCAGTGGTGGCGACGGGACCCGCGACCGGGTGGAGGCCATGCTCGAGCGGCTGGGATTGCCGCTGGACACCCTCGACAAGCCGATGAAGCAGCTCTCGCGCGGCCAGCAGCAAAAGGTGGCGATCGCGCGCAGCTTTCTGACGTCGCCGTCGCTGCTGCTGATGGACGAGCCGACCACCGGCCTCGATCCACGCTCCAAGCGTGAGGTCCAGGAACTCGTTCGATCGATCCGCCGCGATCGAGCCGCGACGGTGCTGCTCTGCACCCACGATCTGCAGGAGGCCGAGGTGCTCTGCGATCGCGTGGTGGTCATCGACCAGGGTCGGGTTCTGGCCGAGGGCACGCCCAGCGACCTGATCCGCGCCCACGCGGCGCCGAGCGGCAGTCTCGAGGACGCCTTCATGCGGCTGACGGGCAAGCGGCTCGAGGAAGACGAGGAGGAGAAAGAAGAATGACGGGCAACGTTTTGCGCTGGGAGATGAATGCCTTCGTCGGCTTCATCGAGCGGCAGAAGAATCTCTATCGGCGCTACTGGGCCTGGGAGGCGGTGTGGCTGCTCTACAACCTGGTTTCCGTGCTCAGCATCGGCTACCTCGCGGCCGGGCTTTCCACGCTCGGCATCGAGAGGTCGAAGGCCAACCTGCAGCAGCAGACGGAGCTCTATCTGCTGATCGGGGCGCTGCTCTGGACCTATCTCTCGATGGTCTTCTTCGAGGTGTCGTTCGCCATCACCTGGGAGCGCTGGGAGGGGACCATCGAGTACACCTTCATGGCGCCGATCAAGCGCCTGACGCACCTGCTTGGGATGTGCGCCGCCTCGCTGATCTACGGCGTCCTGCGGGCGGCGATCATCGGCCTGGCGGTCGTCGCCCTCTTCCGTCTGGACCTCTTAAGGGCTAACTGGCTGACCGCGCTGGTACTCTTTGCCGCCGCCACGTTGCCATTGCTGGGCCTTGGGATCTTCACCTCGATCCTGCCGCTGCTCTCGCCGGAGAAGGGTGAGCAGATGGCGTTCGCCGTGCAGGGCGTGCTGCTGTTGATTTCGGGGGTCTATTACCCGATCAGCGTGCTACCGTGGCCGCTCCGGCTGGTGGGGATAGTGTCGCCGCTGACCTATACCCTCGACGGCGTTCGCCAGGCGCTGCTGCATGGCCTCACGCTCGCCGCCGCGTTGCCCGACATCGGCATCCTCCTATTGATGGGCGTCGTCCTGGTGCCGGCCTCGGTCTGGTGTTTCGGCCGCGCAGAGGTCCGGGCCAAGCGCTTGGGCTTGCTGAAACGAAGCGGCTAAGACGAGATTCCTTTAGCCGCAGGCCGGAGCTCGTACAGCCGTTCTCATGTCATGGCCTCGACTGTCGACGAGGATCTCGCCGCACTCAGAGCGACCTCGGATGCGATGGTCGCGATCGACCTGGGCAAGCGGTTTCAGGCGGCCGGAAGCCTGAACGCGGCGCGCGCGGCGTTCCAGAAGGCCAGCCAACTGGCGCAGTTCGAGTTCCAGAAGGGTACGGCGGCGTTGTTGCTGGGTGGCGTCCTCGAAAAGCTGCATGATTTCGCGGGTGCCGAGCGTGCCTTTGGGGACGCCATCGCTACCGAATCTCCGGACCTGGTTCCGGTTGCCGCCTTTGGATTGGCACTGATGCGTATCGACCTGGGCGATTCTGATGGAGCGGTACGAGCTCTTCGCATCACGGTCGCGTCGACCCACCGCCTGGCGCCGCGCGCGGCGCTCGAGCTTGGACACCTGCTCTCGCAAGCTGGCGATGGGGTCGGCGCTCGAGCCGCGTGGGGAAGGGCGGTCGAATCCGCGGATCCCGTCGCTTCGCCGCGCGGTCGATTACGGATTGCCATGCTCGACTACAAGGAAGGCGATCGCGATGCCGCAATAGGCGTGATCAGGGAGCTCGCGCGGTCGGCCCCTAAGCGGGTAGCGGTCTCCGCCGCGTATTTCCTGGGAATGAAGTTGGGACAGGAAGGCCATATCGAGGAAGCCCGCGTGGCCCTCGAACCGCTACTTACCTGTGGCGAGCTACTCTGGGTTACCAGGGCACAGCAGGCCCTTCGGAAGTTTCTCCAGCACTGAATTCCGGGGACGCCCCAAGCTCAGTAGATGAATCCGAGGACGCCAGCCATCGACGACACGGTTCGGTAATCGACGCGGCCCCAGCCGCCGCCAGGCACACCCCACCAGTTCATCTCCGAAACCAGGAACGAGCCGTTGGGGTTGACGCTCTCGACGTAGGCGACGTGGCCCTGCGGCGAGCTGCCGCTGTACCCCATCACCATGATCGCGCCAGTGCGAGGCGCCGAGCCTTCGGCGTACCCGAACGAGCGCGCATTCCACCACCACTGCGCCGCGTTGCCGCGCCACGGTACGTAGCGCTTGTGCGCCACCCACCAGGTGCAGTAGCCGTAGCTGAAGCCATTGCTTGCACCGGTCACCGGGCCGGCCGCCCAGGCCGGACCGGCAGGAGTCCGCGCCGCTGTTGCCCTTGGCGCGACGGCCACTGGTCGGGCCGGTGCGGCCGCCGGGGTGGGCGTCGGTTCGGCCACCGCCTCCGTGTAGATCACCACCGTCGTCCGCGACGGTCGGGGCAGGATCAGATCGTCGTCGGTCGCCGAACTCGTTTGCGGCAGGACGGCGGGGGCTGCCGAGAGCGCCTCGATTTGATGCGGTCCACCGGAGAGCGCCCCGAACCCAAGCGCGAACATCACCCCACCGCCGGCCGTTCGGCGCAGCGTCGAGCCAACGGTGCGATTCACGGTCCAACCTCCTTCCCTCAGTTGGATCAGGCGCGCCGTCTGATCTGGCCGTCCAGAACCCTGAGTGCAAAGAAGGAGTCAAACCGTAATGTGACTGACCGTGTTCGACCCTACCACAAAGGGTGCAAGCCCTGTCAAGTCGGGAGTTAGAGCCAGAGACCAGCGAGCAAGCCGGCGAGGCCCAGGAAGAGGACCATGACGGTCCAGGCCGCGGCGAACGCGAGCCGGCCGCGAGTTCGCAGCCGCGCCCAGTAGTCGCCATGCGGCTTGCCGACCTGCAGGCTCAGACCGATGGTGTAGAGGAGTGCGGCCGGAATCAGGACCGGGCTGGGGACGCCGATCAGGATCGAACCCGCCGCCAGGCCGGCGCCGATGACCAACCCGGTCAGAGGCAGCCATCGACCGATCACGACCACAATGGCCCCTGAGTCCATCATCGGCGATGGGGCGACGCTGCCGATCAGGTTGATGGCCGCGCCGGCGCAGAGCCAGGTCAGCAGGTGCCAATCCGGAACGAAGGCATACAGCGTCACCAGGCCGGCACAGGCAACCGTCGCCAGCAGCGGCCCCACGAGCTTCCCGCGGGCGTCCTCAATCGCGTCCGTCGGGAGGCGCCGCGGCATCACGAAGGCGCCGAGGACGAGGAAGATGGGCGGCCATGGGGCTCGGCCGTCGGCCGTCGTCTGGAAATAATGGGCGAATTCATGGATCACCAGCAGTCCGACGAAGCCGAGCGCAAACCATGGGCTGACGACAACGAAGATTCCGGTCGTGACGGCCAGGCTCAAGACCGACAGCCGCCAACCAGGTCCAAGATTGAATCGTTTTTCGAGCCAGCTCAGCACCCGGTGGCGCGACCTGACAAACACCGGCCCTGAGTAGGCGAACGGGGCGGCCCGGGTGCCGTCCTCGACGAAACGCTTTAGATCGGCAAGCGCCTTCTCCCAGCCCTGCGTCGCCGCAAGCTGCCATCCCTGGCGGAATCCGAGTCCGGACATTGCCAGGATCGGTCCGATGACGAGCTTGACGGTGACCTCCACCCGAGTGCCTTCGGCGACGGGCTGGAGGGTCCAGAGCGTGGACTGCGCATCCCAGCCGTTAACCACCTGAGTGGCATAGCGCTGGCCCGGGATGAACTCGGTCACGGCGCTCTCCACTTCCAGCAGCCGGCCGTCTCGCAAACGCTGATGTTGGCGGTAGGTTGTCCCCACGCCGCGCGATCCCGTCGAGGTGCTCCACACCTCGGCCACCTCGGGAAACCACGCGGGCTGCGAAGGCGAATCGGCGACGGCGGCAAACACATCGTCCGGAGGCTTCGAGATGGCCACGGTCGCTCGAGCCACCAGGCGCCGCGATCGTTTCAACAGCGGGAGCAGGAGCATCGGAATCAGCGCGATGGGGATCGCGATAGCGAACCCGAGGTCCAGCTCGATCAGGAGCTGCTCGATCCCTGCCATGGCTAGCGCCGCACCCAGCAGGAGCGGGAGGCCGCGGAGCGCGTTGTCGCGCTGATACGCCTTCATCGTGATTGTTTGCGCGGGGCGCGAAGGTGTCGCCGGCGGCGTCGGGC
>VBJI01000009.1 GCA_005880875.1 Chloroflexota bacterium | reverse complement strand
CGCGACCTCTTCGCCAAAGCCAAGGCCGCCGCCCCGAGCATCATCTTCATCGACGAACTGGATGCCATCGGTCGTTCGCGTGCCTCGTCGGCGACTTTCGGCGCCAACGACGAACGCGAGCAAACGCTCAACCAGATCCTGACCGAGATGGACGGCTTCACGCCCAACCAGAATGTCGTGGTGCTCGCCGCCACCAACCGCCCAGAAGTGCTCGATCCTGCTCTCTTGCGTCCCGGCCGATTCGACCGGCGGGTCACCGTCTCTCCGCCCGACCGGGTCGGTCGCGAGGCGATCCTGAAGATTCACACCCGCAACCTTCGCCTCGCTCCGGATGTCGACCTCGACGACGTCGCCGGCGCGACGGCGGGCTTCGTCGGCGCCGACCTGCGCAACATCGCCAACGAGGCGGCGCTGATCGCCGCGCAAAAAGGCGAGGACCAGGTGACCAAGGTCGACTTCGATGAGGCGATCGAGCGGTCGGTGCTCGGCCTGCGCCGGCCGATCGTGCTCGGGCCTGATGAGAAACGCCTGATCGCCTACCACGAGTCGGGCCACGCGCTGATGGGCTTGCTGGTCCCGGGCGCGGACCCGGTGAAAAAGCTGACGATCGTGCCGCGCGGACTCTCCCTCGGCTCCACCTACAGCCAGCCTATCGACGACCGCTACAACTACCCGGAGAGTTACCTGCGGGGACGGATCACGCTCGCCCTCGGTGGACGGGCGGCTGAGGAGGTCGCCTACGGCGCGGTCACGACCGGAGCGGAGAGCGACCTCCAGCAGGTCAACCAGATCGCCCGCTCGATGGTGGCCCGCTTCGGCATGTCACCGAAGTTGGGGCCGCTCAACTTGAGCCAGCCCGGCGACGGCGACGCGGTGCAGCATTTCAGCGAGGAGACCTCGAAGCTGCTCGACGAAGAAGTCCGGCGGATCGTCGACGAGTGCCACCGCGAATCGGTGCACATGCTGACCGAGAACCGGGATCGGCTGGATCGCCTGGCGGAGGCGGTGCTCAAGAAGGATACCCTCGACCAGGACGAGATCTATGCCGCCACCGGCATCAGCAAGCCAGTGTCGCCTCGACCGGTGATCGCGCCGCCGCTGCCGGCGAACGGCTCCGCGCGCGACGGCGACCTGGCCAAGGACGAGATCGGCGCCGAGATCCATCGTTAGCCGGCGAGCGACCGCCGGAGGGATTCGGTTTCGCTCGACGGCCTGACCCCGAGTTCGTCGGCGAGCAGGCGCCGGCACTGGTTGTAGACGCGGATCGCTTCGCCACGATCGCCCTGCTTGACGAGCACCTGCATCAGCCGGCGGTAACCGGACTCGCGGTACGGTTCGAGCTCGACAGCGGCTCGAGCCTGGTCGAGCGCGAGCACGACCTCACCATTGGAGAGCAGCGCCTCCACCCGGCAATCCAGCGCTCGCACCAGCAGCTCGCGCTGGCGCTGGCGGCACGCGGCGATCCAGGGGGAGTCCTCGCCGACGAGGAAGGGACGCCGCGCGATCGTCGCGCCGATCAGCGATGGACCGTAGGCGGCCTGCGGCTGGTGGGCGAGCACGGCGCCCTCTGCCTGGTGGACGGCATCAGCGGCGGCCTCGAGATCGATCCACGTCCCTGGCGGCGGCCGGAGTTGGTAGCAGCGAAAGGCGTTCGGGATGATCTGGTCGCGATCGAGGCCGAGCGTGCCCAGCTTCTGGCGCAGCTTGCTGACCACCGCGCTCAGGGCAACCGGCCACGAGCCGGGCAAGGATTCCGGCCAGAGCAGCTCGGCCAGCTCGGATTGGGGAACGGCCCGCTCGCGCTCCATCGCCAGGTAGACGAGCGCCAGCCGGCCCTGCCGCCCGGGGAGGTCGCCTTCCCGCAGCAGCTGTTCGCCTCGCTCGACCATCACCTCGCCCGCCAGGTAAATCCGCAATATGGGATCGCCAAACATTCGCCAAACCTCTCCAGCCATGATCTCAGGTACCCGGGTTCAATCTTTCGAGGAGGTGCGGAATGCAAAAGCGCGTCGAGTGTGAGTGCGGCTGGGCCCAGCAAACCGACGATGAGGCACAGCTGGTGACCGCCGTGCAGCAACACGCGAAAACCGTCCACAACATGGAGGGCGTGACGAGGGAGCAGGTGCTCGCTCAGGCACGGCCTGTCTGAAACAAGGAGAGGAAAATGGCGAAGTACCTGTATTTGCTTTACGCCGACGAGTCGAAGATGCCGGCAGCTGACAGCCCGCAGATGCAGCAGCAGGAGGCCGCGTTCGGTCGCTATTACGAAGAACTTGCCGGGCGCGGGATGTTCAAGGCCGGCGACCCGGTTCAGCCGTCAAAGACGGCAACCACCGTCCGCGTCCGCAACGGATCGACCAAGACGGCGGATGGTCCCGCGACCACCGGCAGCGACCAGATCATCGGCTTCTACGTCGTCGAGGCGCGCAACCAGGACGAGGCGATCGCCTACGCCGCCAAGGTGCCCTCGGCCAGTGTCGGCTCGATCGAAGTCCGTCCGATTATCGGCTCCTAAATCCGACCGGCTCCTCCCTCCCCCTCGCGGGGAGGGAGAACCCCTACTCCCTCCCCCTTGTGGGGAGGCTTGGGGAGGGGATCTGCCGGAAGGCGTCGAGGCAGCCCGCGCCGCAAAAGTAGTGCGTGGTCTCGCCCACCGTCAGTTGGTGCAGCGCTCCCTTCACGTCGACGCGCATCCCGCAGATGGGATCGATAGCGGTCTGAGGTAACGCAACCGGGTAGTGGCCCTGATGCGCCTGGCGTTCGGCGGCAATCTCGGCCAGTGTCGCCAGCGCGATCTCCTCCTGCGAGCCACCGACGGCGTTGTCGGCGGCGCGCCGGACTCGCTCCAGGCCACTGACCCCTCGCCCGCGAAGCACGTCGAGGACCGTGGCGGCCCGCCGGCGGCTGGCGACCAGCCCGATATAGGCGACGTCATACCGCAACAGCGCCTCGATGGCATCTTCGTCGTAATGCCCCATCGTGGCAACCACGGCCCAGGTAGTCACGTTGGGCTGGGCGGGCGCGAGATCCAGGGAATCGATGACCTGGTCGGCCTCCAGGAAGTCCGCTGCCAGCGCGCCCGGGTGCACCGCGCAGGTCCGGTAGCCGATCGTTACGCCCAACTTGATCAGCGTATGGGCCGCGGGGGTATCGCCGACGACGAGCAGCAACGGTCGGGGCAGTTGCGGATCGATGAAGACGTCCAGCTTGCCCGCACTCGGGCAGGTGCTCAGGTGGGAGACGACCCCGGGTAAGTGATCGAGCGACTCGTCGGGCGCGATCTTCACCAGTCGCGGCTGGGCGTCGCCCATCGCGACCAGCGCCTCGCGCCGCACCAGGGCTTCGGAGCAGCTCCCACCCACCCAGCCCCAGAGGTTGCCATCGGCCGTGATCAACGCCTTATCGCCGGCGTGCGCCGAGGTGGGCGGCTCGACCCGGACGACGGTCGCGACGACGAAGGTCTCCCCGCGCCGCCGCAGCTCCGCCGCTCGGTCCAGGACGTCGTCCGCGAGTGACATCCTTACTCGGCCGCGCCCTTTTCGCTCAGGGCCGCCCACACTTTGTCGGATGTTACGGGCATGTCGATGTTCCTGATGCCGAGGTGTCCGACTGCATCGATCACGGCATTCACGAAGGCCGCCGGCGAGCCGACGGTGGCCGACTCACCAACGCCTTTGGCGCCGATCGGGTGATGGGGCGACGGCGTGACCGTCTCGCCCATCTCGAACTTCGGCGTTTCCCAGCTGGTGGGCAACAGGTAATCGGTGAAATTGGAGCCGAGGCAGTTGCCTTCCTCGTCGAACGTGATCAGCTGCATGAACGCGATGCCGAAACCCTCGGTGAGACCGCCGTGAAGCTGTCCCTCGACGACCATCGGGTTGATCCGCACCCCGCAGTCGTCGACCGCCACCATGCGCCGAACCTTGACCTGGCCGGTGCCACGGTCGATGTCGACCACGACGAGATAGGTCCCGAACGGATAGGTCATGTTGGGCGGATCGTAGTAGGTCACACCCTCGAGGCCGGCCTCCATGCCATCGGGAAGGTTCGTGTACGCGGCAAACGCGACATCCTGGATCGTCTTGGACTTCGAGGGCGAGCCGCGGACGAAGAACTTGCCGTGGTCGAACTCGATGTCGGCCTCCGACGCCTCCAGCAGATGGGCTGCGATCTTCTTCGCCTTGTCGCGCAGCTTGCGCGAGACCATCGCCGTGGCTGCCCCGCCCACGGGAGTGCTGCGACTGGCGTAGGTGCCCAGCCCGTAGGGGGTGTTGTCGGTGTCGCCCTCCTGGACCTCGATGTCGGCGGCGGGGATGCCGAGTTCCTCGGTCACGATCTGCGCGAAGGTTGTCTCGTGCCCCTGGCCCTGGCTCTTGACGCCAAGCTTGAGGATCGCCTTGCCCGTGGGGTGCACGCGCAATTCCGCGGAGTCGAACATCCGGAGCCCGGCGATGTCGTAGTGCTTGCCGGGGCCCGCGCCGACGACTTCGGTGAAGCTGGCGACCCCGATTCCCATCAACTCACCCTTCTTCCGCTTCTCGGCCTGCTCTTTCCGCAGCTCCTTGTAGCCGAGCTTGTCGAGCGCGAGCTGCATGGCCTTGGGGTAGTTGCCACTGTCATACTCGAAGCCGGTGGCCGACATGTAGGGGAACTGCTCGGGCTGGATGAAGTTCTTGAGCCGGATGTCCGCCGGATCCAGGTTCATTTCCAGCGCGGCACTCTCGACCAGGCGCTCGATCAGGTAGGACGCCTCGGTCACCCGGAAGGAGCAGCGATAGGCGACGCCGCCAGGCGCCTTGTTCGTATAGGCGCCGTCCGCCTCGACGTGGGCCGCCGCGACATCGTAGGAGCCGGTGACGATATGGAAGAGCCCGGCCTTGAACTTCGTCGGTTGGGCATCCGCATAGAAAGCCCCGTTGTCGCTCAGTAGCTTGACGCGCAACCCGAGGATGCGCCCGTCGTTGCGCAACGCCATCTCGCCACTCATGTGAAAGTCGCGCGCGAACCCGGTCGAGATCAGGTTCTCGCTGCGGTCCTCCACCCACTTCACGGGTTTGCCGATGAGCAGGGACGCCGCGGTCGCGACGACGTAGCCGGGATAGATCGGCACCTTATTGCCGAAACCGCCTCCAATATCGGGCGAGATGATCCGGATGTTCTGCTCCGGCAGCCCCGCGACGATCGCGAACAGCGTGCGGTGGGCATGCGGCGCCTGCGAAGTCATGTACAGCGTGGCGTGGCCGGTCGCCGAGTTGACGTCGGCGACGATACCGCAGGTTTCCAGTGGTGAGGGATGGCACCGCGGATAAAACGTATCCAGCTTGACGACGCGATCGGCCTTCGCAAAGGCCTCGTCCGTCTTCGCCTTGTCGCCCGCTTCCCAGTGGTAGATGTGGTTGGATGTCTGCCCCTCCTTCTCGTCGCGAATCAGGGGCGCGTCTGGCTGGAGCGCTTGCTGTGGGGTGACGACGGCCGGGAGCACCTCGTAGTCGACCTCGACCAGCATCGCGGCATCACGCGCGACATAGGGATCCGTCGCGATGACGCAGGCGACCTCCTGACCCTGGAAGCGCACTTTGTCGGTGGCCAGCACTGCCTGGGTGTCGCCGGAGAGCGTGGGCATCCACGCGAGCTTGTGCTGGGCCAGCAGCGCTCCGGTCACGACCGCGACCACGCCCGGCACCGCCTGGGCGGCGTCCGTGTTGATGGACTTGATCCGGGCGTGCGCAAATGGGCTGCGGTGGATGGCCATGTGCAGCATGCCCGGGAGGACGATGTCGTCCAGGTAGTTGCCCCGGCCCCGGATGAACCGGTCGTCTTCCTTGCGCTTGATGCTCTCGCCGATGTTTCCCTTGAGCGGAGTTTCAACAGCCATGGCTTAGCTCCTCGCCGAAGCGGTGGCCGCCTCGGGCACCGCGGCTGACGCCTTCATCTGGGCGGCCGCGCTCTTCACCGCCTTGACGATGTTCATGTAGCCGGTGCATCGGCAAATGTTTCCTGACAGCGCCCAGCGGATCTCGTCGTCGGTCGGATCCGGCTTTTCCTGCAGGAGGGCGACGCTGGTCAGCATCATGCCGGGCGTGCAGAAGCCGCATTGGAGCCCGTGCTCTTGCTTGAATGCCGCCTGGATGGGATGCAGGGTGCCGCTCGCGGCCAGGGCCTCCACCGTGGTCACCTGCTGACCATCGGCCTGGACGGCGAGCATGGTGCAGGACTTCACCGGCGTGCCGTCGACCAACACCGTACAGGCGCCGCAGTGGGTCGTATCGCATCCGATGTGGGTTCCCGTCAGTCGCAGCTTTTCGCGCAGGAAGTGCACGAGGAGAAGCCGAGGCTCGACCTCCGCGGTTTTCTTCTCGCCGTTAACCGTTACGGTGATCGACTGGCCCATGTTCATCCACCTCCTCGGGCGCGCTCATAGGCGCGCTTCAATCCACGCTCGGTAAAGACCCGGACGACGTTGCGTTTGTACTCGACCGAACCGCGATGGTCTTCCTTCGGCTCGGCGGCTTCCGCCGCCAGGGCGGCCGCCTCCTTGATGGTGGCGTCATCCAGCCGGGCACCCTTTAACGCGGCTTCGGCTCGCTCCGCCTTGAGGTTCTGCGGCCCGACCGCCGTCAGGCCGATTCCCGCCGACCTCACCTTGCCGTCATCCATCTGGAGATGGACCGCGACGGCGACGGTGGCGAAGTCACCGACCTTGCGCTCCAGCTTCAGGTAGGCGCCGCCCGATTGCGGCTTGGCTGCCGGGATCCGGATCTCGCTCAGGATTTCCGTGGGTTCAATGGTCGTGCTGAACGGGCCGCTGAAGAAGTCGCGAGCCTTGACCGTCCGGCTCCCAGATTTCGACCGCAAGACCAGATCGGCGTCGAGCGCCAGCAAGACGGTTCCCCAGTCACCGGACGGGTCCGCATGGACGACCGATCCCGCGATCGTGCCGCGGTTGCGAATGATAGGATCGGCGATCTGCGGGGCGGCGTCGGCCATGACGTGATAGCGCGACGCCAGCAGGCTGGAGCGCTCCGCGGACTTGTGGCGGAACAGCGGGCCGATGCGCAAGGTGCCGTCACGCTCCTCCAGAAAGTCCAGGTCCGTGATCTTGTTGATGTCGACCAGGTGCGCCGGACTGGCGAAACGAAGCTTGAGCAGCGGGATCAGGCTCTGGCCGCCGGCCAGCACCTTCCCCTCATCACCGAGCTGATCGAGGAGCTCGAGCGTTTCCTCCGTGGTGTGGGGTGCGTGATACTCGAACGGCGCTGGCAGCATGGATAACCCCTCCTGGTTCCGCAACGACCGCCGACAGTCCTACCACCCTAGTCTGGGTCGCCGGCGATGTCAACGCCAAAAGCCGGTCGCGCGCCGGGGCGATGTCAGCGCCGGCGAAACAGCCGGCCGATGCTGGCGCGGATCACTTCCCAGGCGAGTCGAAAAGCGCTCACCGGCTTGGCCGCCCCAGCCGCCGGCGCTGGAGGGGCCGCGGTCAGGCTGGGCGATGCGGGGTTGCTCGCGGCAGGAGTCTGGCCGGCGGGCGAGCTCTTCAGTTGCTGCTCGAGGCAGCTGGCAAACTGCTGCGCCAGCCGCTGCGACACGTCCTGCATGATCGCCGACCGGCCGAACTGGGCCACCAGTCCGCTGACGGCGACGTCGGATTGCATCGTCACAACCGTGCGGCCGCCGTCCGCGTGCATTTCGCTATGCACAGTGGCAGCGGCCCCGCCGCGGCCGCGCGACTCGACGCCGTCGGCCTTCAGATTGACGGTGTGAGCGACTTCATCGATGGCGTCGATCTTGACCTGCCCCTTGTAGTCGACGGCGATCGGCCCGAGCTTGACCTGGATCTTCCCGGCATAGGTCCGGTCGTCGATAACCGACGTCAGCTGCGCCCCCGGCACGCAGGGCGCAATCGCGGGGACATCTAGGAGGTGCCGCCAGACGATGTCGAGCGGCGCATCCACCTGAAAGCTGGTCGTGATGATCATGTGTCGAGCGTGTCGAATGCGCCGTAAGGCGGAAACCGGAAGGCCATGTCTTTGGAGAGAAGCCCGCCGTGGCCGAGGTTGTTGAAGTCGGCGGCGGTGACGCGGGCGCCGGTAAAGAGCCGCGGCAGGATCAGGTCCAGCACCGTTGCCTTGGAAAACATCCCGCAGGCGGCGACGCCGAAGATCGGTCGGTCATCGAGGTAGGCGAGCCAGACGGCGCTGCCGGGATGGGCGGGCGCGCCCTGCTTCTCCATCCGAGCGCCGAGCTGCTCGAGGGCACGCAGCGTGGGATCGAGTGGATCGGTGGCGTTGGCGCCCGCAGTGAGGAGGAGGTCGGCATCGCGGACGAGGGCGGCCACCGCCTCTCGGACGGCATCGACCGCGTCGGGGACATAGCGGATTTCGCTGATGGTCGAGCCGAACCAGGCCACCTTCATCTCGATCGACGCCTGGAATTTCTCCCGCTGCCCCGGCTCCAGCCGTTCCCGCACCAGGATGGCGACGCGCATCGGGCGAAACGCGAGCACGCGGACGACCCCTTCAGTGCCGGCCGAGATCTTCTCGACCTCGCGAAGTCGGACCTCGGGCACGACGAACGGCGTCACCTTGACGCCGGCAATCGTTTTGCCCTTCGAGACGAGCTGGCCGTCGAACAAGGTGAAGACGGAAATGTCCGGGATCGCGTTCAGCGCCGCCAGCCGCTGGACATCCACGTTAAAGATCCCGTTGATGGCGGCACTCAGGCGGACCTGGCTCTCGACCGGACCGTGCTCGACGACACCGGGGCCGGCTACAAGCGTCGCCAGCCGGCGCGCCGCTTCATCTTCGTGAATGTCTCCGGGCTCCATTCGCACAACGTGGAGCTCATCGACCCGCGCGCCGGCGACGACAGGCCAGTCGTCCCGGCTCAGAACTCGACCCTTGAGCAGCAACACCCGGTGATGATCATCCGGCACCATCAGGGTTTGCGCCAGCACGGCGCCGTCGATCGCCGCTGCGTTCAAAGCCGATCCGCGAAGCGCTTCGGCCTTCACGCCGCCGAAGGCGCCGCTGCCGCCAAACCAGGCATCGGGCCGCCGACCTTGCCGTGGCGGACGGCAACCATCTGAGACAGGATCGCCAACGCGGTCTCCTCGGCCGTTTGCGCTCCCAGGTCGAGACCGATCGGCGCGTGCACTCGCTCGAGGTCGGCCGGGCTGACCCCGGCCGCCGTCAGGCGCGCGACCCGCTCGCGATGCGTCTTCTTGCTGCCGATGGCCCCGATATATCGGGGACGCCCTTTCAGCGCCGCCGTGATGGTCGGGTCATCGAACTTTGGATCGTGAGTCAGGATCACGATGTACGTCGACCCGTCCATCGGGACGGCCGTGAGCACCTCGTCCGGCCAGGCGTGGATCACCTTCCGGGCCTCCGGAAACCGCTCGGCCTCGGCGAACTTCGAACGGGCGTCGACAACGGTGACGCGAAACCCAAGGCCGCTCGCGAGGCGCGTCAACGGGATGGCGACGTGCGAACCGCCGAAGATGAACAGCTCGGGCGGGCGCGGAAACGGCTCCAGGAAGAGGCCATCGCGTCGCACGGGATGCTCCTGCTCGAGCAGCTCCGCGACATCGGCGTCAGCCGCGGTCACGAGCTGTCGGGCGCCGGGCGCCTCACCGACGTCCGTCGTCAACACCACTGGCCGCTCGGCTTCCAGCGCGCCGATCAGGTCGCGATGAACCTCCGTCAGCGGCTCGATCAGCACGTCGACTTCGCCGCCGCAGCTCAAACCGACGGTCCAGGCTAGGTCGTCACTGACCCCGTAGTGAAACAGACCGGCCGGTTTGCCCTGCAAGATAGCCTGCGCCTGCTCGAAGACCTCGCCCTCGAGGCATCCGCCGCTGACGGACCCGGCGATCTTTCCGGACTGGCTGATCGCCATCCGCGAGCCGGCTGGCCGTGGTGCGCTCCCCCAGGTGCTGATCACCGTGGCGACCGCAACCCGGTCGCCGCTGTCGAGCCACGCCTTGACCTCGGGCATGACGTCGCGCATATCTCAGAGTCTAGGCCGGATTTCCAGATGTCGCTGCGACCGGCGTTTGCCGGCGGACCGGGCGCCGGCCGGCCGTCTCGAGCAGCAGCGCGCCGAGGGCCTCGAGGTTGGCCAGGTTGTGGGCCGGCAGGAAATCGTCGACAAACGGCAAGGCCGCCTGCAGCCCCAGCGTCAGTGGTTCGTAGCCGGGTGCGCCCATCAGCGGATTCATCCAGATTAGCCGGTGGCAGGAGCGTTGCAGCCGAGCGATCGCCAAGCGCATCTGGTCGACGTCGCCGCGGTCCCATCCGTCGCTGATGATCGCGACCGTGGCACCGTGACTGAGCACGCGGCGCGCATAGCGGCGGTTGAAGGTCTCGATCGCCTCGCCGATGCGGGTTCCACCCGACCAGTCGTCCACCGACGCCATCACCCGATTGAGCGCCGCATCGACGTCGTGCGTGCGGAGCAGATGGCTGATCCGGGTGAGCCGGGTGGCGAAGACGAAGGCTTCGACTCGGGTGCTGGCGGATTTGAGCGCGTAGGTGAAATTCAGCAGCAGTCGCGTATACCTCTCCATCGAGCCGCTGATGTCGCACAGCAAAACGAGCGGCCGCGGCCGCTCGGTCGGGCTCTTCCAGCTGAAGACCAGCAGCTCACCGCCAAAGCGAAGACTGCGGCGAAGCAGTCGCCGCATGTCGAGCCGATCCCGACCTCCCGGACGGTTACGGCGAGACCGGGTAAGACCCGCCGGTAACCGCATGAGCCGGATGAGCCGGCGGACTTCCGCCATCTCCGCCTCGGTGAGCGTGTCGAAGTCCTTCTGGCGGAGCACCTCGGCGGCCGAGTAGCTCGCCACCTCCATCTCCTCGGCGCCCTCGGCCAGGTCAACATCATCCAGCACCTTTAGCTGCCGGCCGGTCAGCGTGACCGCTCCGCCCGGCTCCCGATCCTGGACGTCTGCTGGCGGAAGCTGGGCGCCGTCGACGTCGTCGAGGTTCGGGGCGCCAAGGAAGGCAGCCAGGGCTCGATCGAGCCGCCGGAGATCGGTGCGACGGCGGGCGAAATGGACACGGACCGCCGTCCGCAGGTCGCTAGCCCGACCGATGTCGATGACGGTCAGTGCCGTGAGAAAGGGCAGCATCCGCGCTGGCCCGGCGTCGAACCCGAGCCCGCGCAGGATGCGGCCGAAGTGCAGCCAGTTCCTGGTCGGAATCGATCCAGGATCAGGCATTGACGGCGCGGGCGAGGAGCTCTCGCGAGCCCGCACCGCGCAGCCGTTCGAGGTCCTCCTGGTATTTGACGATCGAGCCGAGGGTCGCCTGGACCGCCGCCTCATCGAGCTCGGTCTGCCCGAGCGCGATCAGCGAGCGCGTCCAGTCGAGCGTTTCGGCGATGCCCGGCAACTTATAGAGGTCGAGCCGGCGCACCCCGCCGATAAAGGCGCTCACCTGCCGGGCGAGCTTCTTGGGGACCTCGGGAACTCTGGCGATGACGATCTCGTATTCGCGGTCGACGGACGGGTAATCGATCCAGAAATAGAGGCAGCGGCGCTTGAGCGCGTCGTGGATCTCGCGGGTTCGGTTCGACGTGATGATGACGGCAGGCGGCTTTACGGCTTTGATGGTGCCGATCTCGGGGATCGAGATTTGGTAGTCGGAGAGCAGTTCCAGAAGGAAGGCTTCGAACTCATCGTCCGCGCGGTCGATCTCGTCGATCAAGAGGACCGGCGGCGTCCCACCCTCGCTTTCAATCGCCTGCAGCAGCGGGCGCTTGACGAGGAACTGGTGGCTGTAGATCTCTCGCTCGGTTTCTTCACGATTCGAGCCGGACGATTCGAGCAAACGAATGTGCAGCATCTGCTTGGCGTAGGCCCACTCGTAGACCGCGTTGTTGACGTCGATCCCCTCGTAGCACTGCAACCGGATGAGCCGGGTCTTGAGGATGTCGGCTAGGACCTTGCCCACTTCGGTCTTCCCCACCCCCGCCTCGCCTTCGAGCAGCAGCGGCTTGTCCAGCGTGAGCGAGAGAAAGAGCGTGGTGGCCAGGCTGCGATCGGCGATGTAGTGATGGGCCTGCAACGCCCGCTCGACGTCCTCGATCGTTGCAACCGGCAGGTCCTTCATGAGCGCATTCTATGACCCCACCCCGGCCCTCCCCCTCGCTGGGGGAGGGAGTTACGGTG
>VBJI01000049.1 GCA_005880875.1 Chloroflexota bacterium | reverse complement strand
GGCGGACCGTCCAGCGGATGGCGATAGAAAGTCCGGTAGTCGGAGGAGGAGACCTGGATGTGGTTGCTGTCGTTGAAGGTCAGGATCACATAGAAGTACTTGTCGATCGAGGTGCTGACGACCGCGCCGCCGTACTTGGCGTAATAGGCTTCGAGGTCGGTACCGCCGCCGGCCAGGCTCAGGCGGAGCGGGGCGCGCGCGATCAGCATGGCTGGACGGCCAGGGGAACACTGACGGTGCGCCAGAGCGCCACCGCCTCCCCGAGATCGTTGACGCCGAGCACGTCAGCGTCGAGCGGAAATCCGCCGTCATTGACGAAAACCGGCCGGCAGCCCGCGGCGCGGGCGGCCTGGACGTCGGTCGGGCTGTCGCCGACCATGATCGATTGCGATAAGACGATGCCAAGCTCGAGGCTGGCCCGCTGGAGGAGGGTGGGCTGCGGCTTGCGGCAGGCGCAGCCGTCCTGGGGCGCGTGCAGGCAGGCATAGATCGCGCTCACGTGGCCGCCCGCCGCATCGATGGCGCGCAGCATCCGGGCGTGAATGCCATAAAGGGCCTCGGGCGACAGCAGGCCACGGCCGACGGCGCTCTGGTTGGTGACGACGACGACGGGAGTCCCCATGGACTTCAACTCGGCCAGTCCCGGCAGCACGCCGGGCAGGAACTCGAACTCGTCCCAGCCTTTGACGTGGTCCGGCCGGCGGCGGTTGATCACGCCGTCGCGGTCGAGGAAGACGGCCGGCGTCTCAGGCAAGCAGCGCCTTGCGGGTGGAGGCGGTGATGGCGTGTTCGAGCACGGAGTGGCAGTCCTCGACCACGCCGTAGTCATGGCTGGGCACGTGGACCGCCGCGTCCACCCCATCCAGCACCCGACCGCCGCCAAAGCCGACCAGCCCGACGGTGGCGGCGCCCATCAGCCGAGCCGCCCGGATCGCCGAGACCACGTTCGGCGAGTTGCCGCTGGCGCTGATGGCGATCACGACGTCACCAGGGTTCAACAGGTTGGTCAGCTGCTCGGAGAAGACCTTCTCGTAGGAGGTGTCGTTCGCCCAGGCGGTCAGCAGGGCGATGTTGTCGGCGAGGGAGGTGACCCGCAGACGGGCGCGGCCCTCGACGATGGTCGCCTTGGAGAGGTCGCAGGCAAAGTGAGTGGCGTTCGTCGCGCTGCCACCGTTGCCGACGACGTAGACGTGACCGCCGTTCGCGTAAGCGTCGAGGATGATGCCGACCACCCGCTCGATGGCGTCGATCGGAATCCGGCCCAGAACGGAACGGACTTCGCGGATATGGTCTTCGAGGTCGGTCGCGAGGGTCGCCGGGCGCTCCATCACTTGCATCGGATGCTTTCCTCCCTCAGTCGAGAAGTGCGATTACAGGTAAGCTCCGCCGGTTCGAACACCTGTCGTATTCGAAAATCGGCGATCTGGGGCAAGCGGATTCAGCCGGCCGGCCGCAGGATCGCCGCGTCGACCACGACCGTCATCGGCCGGCCGAGCAGCTGGACGAGGACCTGGACACGCTCGGACGTGTTCAGCTCCCGATCGAAGATCGCGTCGACCATGGCCAGTGGACCGCGCTCGATGAGGACGGGCTGGCCCCGGGTGAAGGCGGGACGCCGGCCGGGCGCCTGCGCCAGCCGGAGTCGAAGCCGGTCGACAACCGCCTGGGGAAGGCCGGACGGCGAGCCGCCGTCACTCAGCACCCGCCGCACGCCGGGCGCCCACTGGATCACATCCCAGCGGGTGAAGCCGAACGGCGGCTTGAAAAAGAGGTAGCCGGGGAAGACAACGCGCGACCGTCGATCGCGAACGCTGCCCGGCCGGGTCCCGGAGGACGCGGGGAACCGCGGCGAATAGACCTCGATGCCCTGCAGCGCCAGAAAGGTGGCGACCTGCGCCTCATGGTTGCCGTTTACCTGCACGACGTTCCACACGGGTATCGACGCTAGGGCCATAAGGGAACAGACTGGTAAGGAGGCGCGGGGTCGGCCGGTAACAATCTGTAATGCGTGCCGAAGGCTGATGGCGAAGGCCTGCCGCTGTCGGCGGCAAGAAAAAGTTCACTGGTTGACAACCCGAGGCGGGCGAACCTCAGCAATGCCGGGCGCCCGTCCGAACCCGCGGGTAAAGGTCTTGTTACCGACTCACGAGGCCACCGGCTGCGGCCGGGGCATCTCGAACTTGTAGCCGAAGCCGCGCAGCGCCTGGATGTAGAAGCCGGAAGTCAGGTGCGGCTGGATCTTTCGACGAAGCCGCTGGACATAGACGTCGACCGCCTTGGGGGTGCCCACGAACCGGTCGCCCCAGGCGACCCGCATCAGCTGATCACGGCTCAACACCCGGTTGGCGTTCTCCATCAGGGCGTGAAGCAGGGAGAGCTCGCGTGGCGTCAGCGCCACGCGCTCGCCGTTGACGACGGCGTGCATCTGCTGCAGGTTGAGCGAAATCTCGCCGATCGCGACGTTCTGGTCCTGCCAGCGCTGGCCACGCACCTGCTCGGCCCGGCGCAGCAGGGCGTGGACATGGGCGACGAAGAGCCGCGGCGACAGCGGCTTGATCATGTAGTCATCGGCGGCCACCATCATCATTCGGTAAATCTGCTCCTCGTCCGCCCGTTCGGAGACGATCATCAGCGGCCGGTAGGGATTGAGCTGCCGGATCTGCTGGCAAAGCCGCAGCCCATCGGGCCGCTGGGTGGCCGGCTCGATGATGACGAGGTCGATCACCGCCGACTGGAGGATCGCCAACGCGGCCTCCGGGTCCCCGGTGGCATGGACCCGGTGGCCTTCGTGCTTCAGCAGCGAGGCGAGGACCGCCAGCTGGAGCGCATCGCGGTCGAGCGTCAGAACAGTCGCCAACGGTATGGTTCCCCTTTAAGTGGCCTGGTGGGCGTGCTTCGACCGCGCAACCTCAGCCTCTTCCTCGCTCCTCTTGTCGCTCAGCTCGAACAGATGATGATTCCGCGCGCTCGCAGCCAGAAGGTTACCAAGGGTGATTTTCCTGTCAAAGATTCTCGCGACTTTGTATCCGATTTTCGCTCTACGCAACAGCCGGTTTTGTAAACCAACTCCAGGCGCGCATGGTCCTCGTGATTGACAAGACCGCGCAGCGTCATCACGCGCTGGTCAGCGCCGGCAGCCGGCTGTTTTAAGCCAGCCCGATCTCAGCAACCCGGCGGGCTGGCGGGCGTGGGGGGCCGTGCCGTCGATCGTGATGTCGAGATGATCCGTGCTGCTGAGTCCGCTCCTCGTGCGGATTTCATCTCTGGTGTAAAGCGCTAGTAGCCAATTTTTCACGCGGTTGACATGCCCTGCTAATGCGACTCCTCCGCTGGGCGGTTATGCGACTCTCGATCGGGCCGAATTCGTTTTTCGCACCAGAGTCCGGGGCGTCACTCCATTACGAATTCCGTTACGGATCGATCATCGCTCGTCGCTGGATCGCCGTCGCTGCCGTAGCGGTCGCCCTCCATAGTCGGGCGCGAGCCTTCGCGGAAGGTTTCGAGGAGGGATCGAGTGACTCGAAGGGGGATCGTCAGCGTCATGGCGGCCAGCGTGGGGCTGGCCGTGCTCGCTCTACCGGGGTCGGCCCAAAACGATACCAACCCCTACGGCTTCTCCGTCTGGGGCTACCAGGGTCGGGTTACGAGCTCGGGGGTCAAATGGGTGCGCGTGCAACGGGACTGGTCGTCGATCGAGACGTCCCCCGGGGTCTACGACTTCACCGGCCTCGATGCCGACGTGGCGGCGGCCAACGCGGCCGGTGTTCATGCCACGGTCCCGATCCAGGATGCACCGAGCTTTCGCAAGACCCAGGTTTGCAACGGGGTCAATCTCTTTCCGGGGCCGAGCGAGATGAGCACGTTTGCCGGCCTGCTGGCCGCCCGGTACAACGGCCACAATGGCCACGGGTACATCGACAGCTTCGAGATCGGGAACGAGGAATGGGATGGCTACTGGGGTGGGAGCTGGGCCAACACCCTGCCGTGCCGCGCCGCCACCTATTACGGGCCCGTGCTCAAGGCGGGCTACCAGGCCGTCAAGGCGCAGTCGCCGACGGCGCTTACTACACGGGAGCCGACCCGTCGCTGACGAACGGCGACATCCCGTCCTTCGACGTTGAATGGGAGACGATTCGGGGCGTTCAGGCCGCCTTCAACGACGGCGCCAAACCGGTCTGGTGCACCGAGGTCGGCTGGACCATCAGCGCGGTCAGCCAGCCCGGGCCGATCGTCAGCCTGGCGCAGCAATCTCAGTATCTGCAGTACGTGCTGGACAGCTCCAGGGTGTCGACGGTGATGCAGCGCGTGTTCATCTACATGATCAGCGACAGCGGGTCCGACGGCATGAACCTTTATCCGCCCACCGGACCGCTGCCGAGCTACTCGATGCTCGAGAACTACATGGCCCAGTACCCGACCTGGGGCCCGCTGAGTCCGGCGCCGACGCCAACTCCGGCCCCGACGCCGACACCGGCGCCGACCCCCGCACCGACGCCGACCCCGACGCCCTCACCGACGGGCTCGCCGGCCCCGACGACGGTGACACCGGCCACGCTGAGCGGTGCGACCGAGGCGGTCATCTACTCGGCATCCCCCAAGCCGGGCCGGTGCCGAAAGGGCACCGTGACGGCGACCGGCAGCTTCACGACCAACGGGACCGGCGGCCTGGTGTCCTATGAGTGGATTCGCACCGACAACCGTGGCTCGGTGGTGGTGTCAGAGCCGCCGCTCACCATCACCGCCGGGGACGCGGCCAGCCATTCGGTTGCCCCCGACAGCTGGACGCCGAACTCGACCGGCACCGAACAGCTCGTCTTCCTCTCGACGGGCGCGCCGTCACTGGTCGCCCAGGCATTCACTTGCCGATAGCTATGGGAGTTGCGGGGAATTTTTTGACTAGGTATGATTCGAAGGCCGTTGCGAGAGGAGGGGATTTGAGAAGAGCTGTCACGACCATGCGCTGGCGCTTGGCCATCGGCCTTGCGTCGCTGGTGGCGACCATCGTCCTCACGTTCCCGTCAGGTGCCGTGCGCCAGGTCGCCGAAATCTGGCCGAACGGCCCAGAATTCGTCATCGGCGAAATCTGGCCGAACCTGATCCAGGTCAGCGACGCCGTGAGCCAGAACCTCGACTGGTAGCTCGATCCATCGTCCGAATTTCTATAGATAACAGGAAGGCAAGTAAGTTGGCGACGACGACGCGGATCCAGGTCCGGAGCCCCAAGACGCCGGACCAGCTTGGCGCTCGCATTAGAAAGGCCAGGATGGAGCTCGGTCTCAGCCTGGCCGGCGTGGCCCAGAAGGACTTCAGCCGAGCGTTCCTGAATCAGATCGAGTTGGGCCGCGCCCGGCCGTCGACCCGAACCCTGCAGGTCATCGCCGAGCGGCTCAGGCGCCCGGTCGAGTATTTTCTGCAGGACGGCGAGAATTCCGCCACCGTGCTCGAGTTCCGGCTCGCCGAGGCGGCGACCCGCCTGCGCCGTGGCGATAGCGAGCGAGCCCGGGCCTTGATGACCGAGCTGCTCGCGCTTCGTCAGATTGCCCCCGAAGTCCGAACCCGAGCACAACTCGTGCTGGCCGAGGCCCTGCTCAAAGTGGGACCGATTCCCGAGGCGATCGACGTCCTCAAGACGGCGATCAAGACCTCAGAAGCCTTCGGCTGGCGCGCCCTCAGCGTCGAGCTGTACGACCGCATGGGCACGGCCTATTACAAGCTGCGTCGCCCGCACGAGGCCGGACGCTGGTGGGACAAAGCCATGACCGGCTATGAAGAGGCCGGACTGACCGATCCACTCTTGAAGGCCCGCATCCT
>VBJI01000008.1:4325-16882 GCA_005880875.1 Chloroflexota bacterium | reverse complement strand
TGGATGTTCATCGCCTTGGCGTGAAGGCGGTGGCTGGGTCAATTGGTCAGGTCTGGCAACACTCGCTCATGAAGTTGGTCCCGCGATCGCCTTGAGACTTGATCGCCTTCTCGGGACGCATCGGCTGTGGACCCGACCATAGGTCCTAGACCGGATTGCTGCCGACGGCAACAACCTGTTGACTCACGAACAGCGGCCGCCTACCTCACCGACCGCGGTCGAGACCATCTGGAACTTTTTATCGGGCGTGTACAAGTACACTCCTTTCTTGCTCCCAAACCAGAGTCGCTGGCTATCTGCCAGCGGAGTACCAAACCCGACAAAACCAGGAGAATTCGAACCAGGGCCGGCGTAGATCTGGTTCCCTAGCTCGGGACCAGTAACCAGCCAGAGCTCCTCGGACGTTGACGTCCCCGCATCAGTTGGCGAACTCACGGTCACGATGGGATGCCCGAGGCCGTCGACGCCGATCGCACGGACCTCCTTCCCCGATCGCCGAAACCAGGGCGACACGGCATGGGTCTTGAGATCAAGCCGCAGCAGACGGTCCTTAAAAAAGGCCCGACCCAGAGGGTTACTCAGGCTCGCCGGAGGTTGGTCGCCGGGTGCTAGGTCCCCGTACCAGGACGCGCCTCCACCCACATAGTCAACGGTCTGCTGCGAAACGATCTGCTGCAGCGATCGAGCTTGGGTGTCAAGCCGCCACAGACCCGAATTTGGTGCGTCCGCGTAACCAACGGCAAACAGGTAAATGCCTTCCGGCTCGTAGTCGAGCACAGCATAAAAGCCCTGGTCGTAGACAACCCGGTCGGTCGCGGTGGCAACGTCCACCACGTGAATCCTGCTGCGCGGGCCACTGGCGTCGTTATACGACTGGGAGTACGCGTAGTGGGAACTGTCGGGCGAGACAGCCGCGACGCTGGCGGGTAGCCAACGGCCGTATCGACGTGTGAATGTGGCAACCCCCGGACCGCCGTACAGATATGGCCGGGCCACCGACTTGACTAGGCCGTTGTCCCCCGCTGTCTCGAAAGCACCATTGGAATCGCGTGTAAAGGCGCCGCCGGGGAACGTGACAAAGCCCGCCTTTAGCGTCCCACTCGAATAGTCCGCTGATTGCTCGAAATCCGCGAGCGGCAGCCTGCACGCGAGACCTCCTGGCGAGTTTCCCGCGGTGGCCGAGGCAGTGGCTAATGAGGAAGGGCTGGATGGACCTCCGGCCGGCCCAGCTTTACTGGCTGGGCCACAGGCCGAAACGACCACCAGTCCAACGAGGAGCAGTCGCTTCACGACGGTAAGAACGGCCGGGATCGGCAAGCCGTTACGAGCACTGACGGACCGCTGAAGGCGATGGCTGGGGCGCTAGGATTCGAACCTAGGAATTTCCTGATCCAGAGTCAGGCGCCTTACCAGCTTGGCCACGCCCCAGCGGTACGGCTTTTGGCTGGCACAGTCTATCACCCACCACTTCGTTAGGCTACGAGCCGCGCCATGCCCAAGGCCAGCTCAGTTAAAGGCGTCCTCGCGCTCGATCTCGGCACCTCGTCGGTGCGGGCGGTGGTCTACGACACGCGTGGTCGGATGCTCGATTCAACGCTGAGCGACCTGCCCTATAAGGTTCGGACGACCGAAGCCGGCGAGGTTTCGTCCGATCCAGAGGATCTCCTCAACCTCATCGCGAACAGCATCGACAAGGCCCTGAAGGCGGCGCGCAAGGACAACGTGACCATCCTGGCGACGGCTGCCTCCTGCTACTGGCACAGCTTGATGGGCATCGATCGCCAGGGTCGGCCCACCACCGAGCTCCTTACCTGGGCGGACACCCGCAGCGCGCCCGAAACACAACGATTACGCGCTCACTTCGACGAACGCGCCTACCATGCGCGAACCGGGTGCTTTTTTCACGCCAGTTACTGGCCGGCGAAGCTGCGCTGGCTTCGGTCGACTCGGCCCTCGGCGGTTCGCCGCACGGTCCGCTGGATCTCCCTCGGTGAATACCTCTATCAACAGCTATTTGGAGACGCGCGGGTAAGTATTTCGATCGCGTCGGGCACCGGCCTGCTCGATGTCCGGAGGTGCCAATGGGATCCGCAGGCGCTCGAGCTGGCCGGCATCGGGCCGGAAGAGCTCTCACCTCTGGACGACCGCGATCAGCCGTTCCGCTCGTTGCGTCCCGCCTTTGCCCGGCGCTGGCCCGAGCTGCGCGACATCCCCTGGTTCCTACCGCAAGGGGACGGCGGGCTCGCGAACGTCGGTGCCGGCTGCACCAGCCCCCGCTGGCTCTGTGCCACCATCGGAACGTCAAGCGCGCTGCGCGTCATCCTGGATCGAGGCGGCTTTCGGATGCCCTGGGGGGCCTTCGTCTACCGACTCGATCGCCACCGGTTCGTCGTGGGGGGCGCGCTCAGCGAGGGCGGCAATGTCGTGCGCTGGTTCACGCGAGGGCTTGGCATGAAGCCCAAGAAGAAGCTCGAGCGGGCGGCGGCCGAGATCTCACCCGATAGCCACGGGCTTACCGTCCTCCCCTTCTGGGCCGGTGAGCGCAGCCCCAACTGGCGCGGCGACGCGCGCGGCGTGATCGCGGGCCTCTCGCTGAGCACCCAGCCGCCGGAGATGCTGCGGGCGGCGATGGAGGCGATTACGTACCAGTTCGTCGCCGTCGCCTCTGCGATGCGCCAGCTCGTGGCCCGACCCCGCTCGGTGGTCGCGACGGGTGGCCAGCTGGTGCATTCACCCGTGTGGTCACAGATGCTGGCCGACGCCCTCAACCTTCGCGTGATGGTCTCGCCCGAGGCGGAGGCCTCCAGCCGGGGCGCGGCGCTGCTGGCCCTCAACGCGCTGGGATATCTGCCACGCCTCTGGTCATCCACTCCAGCCCGCGGTCGCAGCTATCGACCGCGTCGCCGCGTGCATGCTATCTATGAACGGGCACGTGAGCGGCAGCAACACCTGTACGACGTCCTGTTTCCGCCGCTCGACCAGCCCGAGCGCGCAACCCCTATCGCCGGGCGGGAATCAGGCTCCAAAACGACGGGTCTTCGAAACCGAGCCGCCAGACACTGATGCCCTTGAGGCCGTACTCATACATCAGGGGCAGCTTGCGGCGCAGCGTATCGGTGCTCTGGATCCAGAGCTCGTGGTGGACGCCGTAGGCGTCGTAGCCGAAGTGCATCTCTTCCTCGGTCGTATCAAAGACCGGCGTGGCGCTATGCATTTGCGCCAGGGTCACGGCGTCGGCATAGGAGCTCGACGTCAGGTACCCGACGCCAGTCCAATCGTGATAGTAGGTGGGCAGCCCCAGAGTCGCCTTCTCTGGCGGCACGCCCTCCATCGAGAACTCGAGGGCGCGGCGCATCCAGGGCGTCCCGGAGACGGCGCCGGGTGGTGTCACGCCGTTGTGCTCGTCGTACGTCATGAACGAGAGGAAGTCGGCCGCCTTCGCCAAGCCGGCGAAGTCGTAGGCACCCGACCACTGATGGAAATAGTCGAGCAGCGCGCCGCCCGCGGTATCGTCGCCCGGCAAGCGGGGGATGACAGCAATCGACAGGTTAAGCCCGGCGGGATGGAAGGCAGCGGCGCAGTCCTGCACCAGCGCGGTCAGCAAGTCGCGATCGGTCCAGAGGATCTGCTCGAAATCCAGCTGGAAGCCGGCATAGCCATAGGTCTTCGCTTCGTTGACCAGGTTTCGGGCTAAGGTGGCCCTCCGCCCCGGGTCCGCGAGGATGGCATGACCGACGCCGGGATCGACACCTTTGTTGACGATCAACGGAACGATAGCGACGCCGCTGGCGTGGGCCGCGTCGATCACATCGCGACGGGCGTACCCCGTGATGCTGCCGTCCGCATTCGCGTCGTACCAGGCGGGACTGAGCACGTCGATTTGGTTCAGATGCGCGAACAGCGAGGCGTGGCCGTCGTCGGTATTGACGTAATACATCTGCACCATGCGTCCGGGTACGACCTGAGTGAGCGTCGCGGGGATCGACACTTCGGCACGCTGAACGCTACGACTCATGGTCCCGTCAGCCGCTTCGACGCCCGGATCGATGGTGACCGTCGCACGGTCCGATAGACGAAAGCCCGTCGAGACGATATCGAGGGTGCGCGCATCGCGCCAGGTGAAGGCCGGATGCCCACTGACCGTCACGTGCGCCTGCGCCTGCGCTCGGCTGGCCACTGCCCGCGAGAACTGAATCGTCGCGGCAACGCTGGGTTGGGCATCGATCTGGAGGTGATAGAGATGCAGCGAAACGTCGGCGCTCAGCGGCGGTACCACCTGGAACGCCGCCCGCACGCGCATGGCGCCGGCGACCAGCTCCACGGTGTGATGGCTGGCCAGCGCCAGCGGGCCGGGAAGGGTCACCCGCAGAACGGCGCCACTCGAGCGAATGGCAATGTCGACGCTGCGGCCATCCATCGTCAGGTGCCAGTCACCGGGATTGAGCGGCCGGCTCACCTTGACCATCAGTTGGGGGCGGCGCGAGACCTGCGGCACGGGGGCGGCCAGCACCGACGCACCGTCCAACTCCATGGCGTCGACATTGACCACCGGTACCGGATTGATTTCAGCTGCCACCAGGCCGCCGAGAAGCAGCATGCCGCTCGTCATTGCCACGGTCCCCAGCAAGACGGCAAGACGCATGCCGGCCGAGTATCGTCGGGCGTCGCGTCACCCGCAAACGATTGTTCTGGTAGTAACTGAGGCTCAGCCGATAGGCGCTTTGGCCGGGGCGCCGCTATCAGCTTTGCTGGTTGGCGCCGGCGGCTTCGGGGTAGGAAAAATTCGTGGACGTTTTGGATATTCTTCGCCGACAGGCCGGTCGCTTTCAGTGCCCGAAGTGTGGACAGAGCCTGGCCGATTGCGAGCTCGAGATGGTCGCGCACCATGACGACCAGTCGCTGGTCAAAGTCACGTGCGCGAACTGCAAAGATACCCGGCTGATCGCGGTGGCCTTTGCGACCGAAACCGACGCGGGGGCTCCGGTGATCGACATTCGGGACCAGCCGAGCGATGATCTCGGCGCACCGATCAACACTGACGAGGTGCTGGATGCCCGTTTGGCGCTGGCCCGCTACGAAGGAGATCTCGCCAGCCTGCTTCGCTGAGGCTGCCCGTTACATACCGGTAACAAGTCACACGGGAACTCCCGCGGCTCTTGATACAAAGGCGACAGCGACGACGCTGGACTTGACCCAACCTCGACCGTAAGATGACGCCGTGAAGAGGGGATGGCACCGCTCCCTGGCGGCGAGCCTTCTTGCTGCCAGTCTGTGGGGCTCGGGGGCCGTCGGCGCGCTCGCCAGCGCGCCGGTGCCGACCATGAGCCAACGCGCTCACCAGTGGTCGCGCGACGCGCTCGGCAGCGATCCGGTCGACACGATCGGCTCGTCCGGCTGCGCCCTGACCGCGGTCACGATGGTGACCAATGCCTACGGTTATTCGACGAACCCGCAGCTGCTGAACCGCTGGCTCGCCGCCCATGGCGGCTACATCCAGAACGACCTCCTTCTCTGGCGGCAGGCGACCGCGGTCACCCAGGGCGCCGTGCGCTGGCAGTGGCTGCACGTCCCCGGGATGGCGTCGCAGTTGCGCACCGACGATCAGGACATCGAAGACCTACCGCCTCAGTCCATGGTCGAGGCCCAGCTCGACGCCGGTCGCCTGGTGGTCGCCGAAGTGCGGCTCTACGGCGGGATGCACTTCGTCGTGATCACCGGCCACAGCGGTCACACCCTGCTGATCAACGATCCCTGGTTCGGCGATCGCAGCACGCTGCAGGCGCGCTACGGGGCCTATGCCCAAGCCGTGCACTCGGCGCAGATCTACTACCGAAACTGAGCGGCTGACCCCGGATCAGGCAGCGGCGAGTTCGTCGTCGTAGGCGGCGGCGCCCCACTGACGAGTCCGCTGGGCGACGGCGGCGCACAGATTCGCGAAGGTGTCGGCTCGGAACAGCGCCCGGTCGAGCCGCAGCACCTGGCTCCCCGCCGCAATCTCCAGATGCCCGCCCTCGCGGGTGATGACCTGGTTCATCCCCTGCACCCGATCCCAGGGGACGAGGCGCGGCTGGCGATTGAGCCAGGCATGAGCCACGGGCCGAAGCGCGATCCCCTCGCGGGTGACGGTGACTTCGATCCACTCGATGAAGAAGCTATGGAAGAGCAGCCCGACGCTGAAGGCCAGTCCACAGCCCATGGCGATCGCCAGCGCCGCGAAGGCGCCGCTGTGGGTTTCGGAGATTTCGACCACTGCCAGCACGAAACCCAGTGCGCAGGCGGCGATCGGGACGCCCGGCCAGAGGATGACGAGCCGGTTCAGCGGGCTATCCGGCCGAAAGCTCATACGTGCTCATAAGGTATCGACGCCGATCGGAGACAACATTTCGGCCATCGATTCGCGCCACACCCGTTGCGCCCCCGTGACCGATCCGGTTGGCTACCGGCCGCTAGACGTCGAGCTCTTTGACGTCGAGGTCGCGCAGCTCGGGCGGGGCCTGGAGACCGTTGTCAACCAGGATTCGGAGCAGCCGCAGCACGTAGCGCGCGCCATTCAGGTTGACGCCATGCTGCCGGGTCAGCGTCTGGATGGCCTGCAGTTTGCGGATATCGCGCTGGGAGAAGCGGCGGCGGTTAGTAGACGTCCGCTTCGGAACGACCAGCCCCAGATGCTCGTACATCATCAGCGTCCGCGGATGGGTCTGCAGGATCTCCGAGGCCACACTGATCGTATAGATCGGCTTATCCAGGGAGAGACTGGTGTCAGTCGGCGCCCGGCGCGTTACTCCTTTAGCCAATCCTCAATTCCTTCTGACAGGCTGGCGGGAGTGGTCCGAGCCTTGATGAGGTATTCGTGTGCGCCGAGCCGCAGCCCACGGGCCACAAGGTCCTCTTCATCGTAGTTAGAGAGGATGATAACCGGAATATTGCGGGTCTTCTCCTGAGCGCGCAATTTCCTCAACACCTCGAGCCCGTCCATCTTCGGGAGGCGGATGTCGAGAAAGATGATGTCCGGCGAGAGGTCGCCCGCTTTCTTGAGACCCTCTTCGCCGTCGAGCGCGGTGTTGACGCGATAACCGTCCAGTTCAAGCTTTAACCGATACATCTCCAGAACAGAGGGATCGTCCTCCACCAGGAGGACGTCGACCAGATCTTCATCGACCTGGGTGGCTCGGTTCGCGCCGGCGGCACGGCGCGTCTTATTTTCCATAACACTCCCCTTGGCGCGAAGCAGTATAGACGAAGTTGGCGAATCTCGCGAAGGTCCCTGGAAAAGTTAAGGCCCTCCGAAGGGAGGGCCCGAAGAGGGGGGCAAAGGAACTGATCCGGATTATAAAGAGGCGAGGCAGTCTTGTCAACAAAGGCGGCATCAGATATTGCACTAAACGACTGTCGGTAAAACGGCAGCCCCCACGCCTAGGCATTCGCCAAAAATCGGGGACGGGCTAAACGTCCAGCAGCGAGACGTCGATGTCGCGAAGTTCGACCGGCGCCGGCAGCTCGTGCTCGTGAAGCGTCTTGAGCAGCTTCATGATGTAGCGGACGCCGGCCAGGTTGACCGAGTGCTGCCGGGTGAGCTTCTGAATCGTCTGCAGCTTCATCACGTCACGCTGCGAAAAGCGCCGCCGGTTGGTCGAGGTCCGCTTGGGTACCACCAGCCCGAGATGTTCGTACATCATCAGCGTCCGCGGATGGGTTTCGAGGATCTCCGATGCCACGCTGATGGTATAGATCGGCTTGTCGAGGGAGATATTCGTATCGCGGCGGGTTTCACGCTTGACGGCGGTTGCCATTCGACCCTCCAAGTTGTGTTTCCATTGCCCGGTCTTGAATCCTGACGACGCCGCCTGACCCGCGCGACCGGCGAGACGTTGCTGAGTATAGGTGGCAACGTGAGCGGCCTCAAGGCAGGATTCGTAAATAGATGTGAACTCATTCAAAGGCCCACCCCGAGCATCACGAAGTAGCCCGAATGGTAGTGATGAGCTATAATGTTTCCTAACAGGCGCGCTATCGCGCCAAACCTGTACGGAGGTGCACCGTGGGCGAGTTGCGCGACAAGGTCGAAGGCGAGGTCAAGGATACCGGCGGCAAGATAACGGGCGACAAGAAGACGGAGTGGGAAGGCAAAGGGCAGAAAGCCAAGGGCGACCTCGAGGGCGCCGGCCGCAAGCTGCGGGAGGGCGAAGCGCCGGCGGGCGAGCCAATCGAAGGCGACAAGAACCTCTGACCTGACCCGCGATCAGCCGGCCTTTCGAACAGGCCGGCTTTTTTATTTGGGGGTCGCCGGGGGCCGGCGGGCGGAGGGCGGCGACGAATCCGCGGTCGCCGCTTCCGCCGGAGCGTCGGAACCGGTGGTGGTGCGTCGAGCGGCGTGGTACCGACCTTCCGGGCTCGATGACGCACCGGCGCCGCCGCCACCTCTAATGTGACTGAGCGTCGACTCGCGGAGGATCAGGAACAGCAGGAGAGCGACGGCGGCGAGCAAGAAGTTCGTGCTCAGCCAGTTCCCGCCGAGCGCCGGGGTGAAAAACCCGAGGATGAAGCCGATCACCGCCATGAAGAAGGCGGCGAGGGTACCGATGTGCATGAAGTCATCCTGGAGGTGGTGGCGAGGAAACAGCTGGCGAAGCCGGCTTTCGAGCGACGCTCCCGAACTCCTGGCCGGGCGACCCGGGGCGGCCGGCGCGCCGCGGGAAGACGTGGTGCCAGGCGCAGGATCCGCCTGCGACTTGCCGCAAAACCGGCAGAATCGAGCGTCCGCCTCGATGGGTTTACCGCACTCGCGGCAGAACGCCGTGTCGCCCCCGTCCGGCAGCTGAGAACTCGCCAAAGTCGCCCCATTATACGGTCGCAATTGCGGTCGAAGGGAATCGACCGGGCATCGTAACCAAAGCCGTCGGGCCTCCGTTTCACCGGCATCTTGGGGATGCGTCCGGCCTACATCGCACAAAGGAGCTCCGGTTAGGTTATAATGGCCACATCAGATTTCCGGGAGCAACGACAGTACGATTTTAGGGGCCTGAAGTGATCAGCATTCGCCACGCCACCCAACCCATGACCGCCAACGGCCTCTCATCGCTCGCCGAGCGCCGGCGCCAGATCCGGCGGCAACGCCGGTCGGCGATTCGGGCGCTGGCCAGCGGGGCGGGGTGGGGAGCGGTTATCCTCCTCTCTCTGTGGCTCCTGCTTTCCGGGATCTTCGGGTTTCTGACCGCCTAGCGGCCCGCCGGCGCTCCCACCGAAACGTCGACCGGTGGCGCAAGCGTGCCCGCGCCGACTTCCGGCGCACGATCATCCTCGGGCTGATCGTGGTGCTGCTGGTGCCGTTGATGGGCATCCCCGCGGTCACCGCGCAGGCCGTGGGTCCGTTGCCGGCCGTGAGTGGCCTGGCCTCGAACAAGATGGACCAGGACACCCTGATCTACGACCGCCACGGGACCTTGCTGGCCGACGTCGGCAAGCAAGGCAATCACCGGATCGTCGTGCCGCTCAACTACATCTCTCCGTGGGTCGCCAAGGCCACCCTCGCCACCGAGGATCGGACCTTCTACTCCAACAGTGGGATCGATGTCGGCGGGATCGTGCGGGCGGCGATCGCGAACTATCAGCACCACCGCATTCAACAGGGCGGCAGCACCATCAGTCAGCAACTGGTCAAACAGGTCTACATCGGCGCGAACGCGCCGACCGATATCCAGCGCAAGCTGAAGGAAGCCATCCTGGCGATCGAACTGAACCGTCAGTACAGCAAGAACCAGATCCTCGAGATGTACCTCAACACCATCTTCTACGGGAGCCAGACCTACGGGATCGAGGCCGCCGCACGGAGCTACTTCCAGACCAATGCGCACGACCTCTCACTGGCGCAGGCGGCCATGCTGGCCGGCCTTCCGCAAGCACCCACGCAATACAACCCGGTGGTGAACTTCGCCTCGGCGAAGCGGCGGCAGGCGCAGGTGCTGGCCGGGATGGTCGGTGAGAAGTACATCACCGCGGCCCAGGCTCAGGCGGCCTACGCGGTGAATCTGCAGGTGACGGCGCCGACCACGAAGTTCCAGGCGCCGTACTTCGTGGACTACGTGCTAAAAACCCTCGCCAAGGCGCCCTACAACATCACGTCCGACAACCACAAGGGCTACCGCGTCTACACCAGCCTCGACCTCAATCTGCAGCACATGGCAGAGCAGGTTGTCACCGATCAGGTCGCGCAAAAAGGCAACTTCTACAACTTCCACGACGCGGCGCTGGTCAGCATGGATCCGAAAACGGGTGAGGTGCTGGCGATGGTCGGCGGCGTGGACTACAACCGCCCGGGCGGGCAGTACAACTTCGCCTACGACGTCCCGCGCGCCCCCGGATCGAGCTTCAAGATTTTCACCTACACCGCCGCCATCGAAAGCCGCCGGGTCAACATGGAGAGCCCGATCCTCGACGAGCCGCTCGTCTTCCCCACCTTCGGCGATCCCGCCGGGTTGGGCAAGTACATTCCCCAGAATTACGACCGTCGCTTCCACGGCACATTGCCGCTGAAGCTCGCGATGGGCAACTCGCTGAACATTCCGGCGCTGAAGGTGGAGTTACGGACCGGCATCCCGGCGGTGGTCGACATGGCACACCGCCTCGGGTTGACGTGCCTCGGCCCGCTGCCCTGTGTCGATCAGAAGCCCGAAGACTACGGCATGAGCCTGACGTTGGGCGCCTACCCGGTGCGGCTCGCGGACATGGCGACGTCGGCTTCGACGCTGGCCACGCTGGGGGTGCGTCACCGCGAGGCGCCAATCCTCAACATCAAGGATGGCCTCGGTCGTGACGTCTTCACGTACGACGCCAAAAAGGCCGAGTTCCGGGCCGTCGATCCGAGTGTTGCCTACATCATCGGGTCAATCATGTCCGATGACCGGAACCGTTGCCTGGAGTTCGGTTGCCACGGCGACCTGACCCTTCCCGGTCGTCACGTTGCGGCGAAGACCGGGACGACGAACGACTTCAAGGACAACTGGACGATCGGTTTTACCCCGAGCCTGGCCACGGCGGTCTGGGTCGGCAACCCCGACAACAAGCCACTCAGCCACAACTCGACCGGGATCGTCGGTGCCGCGCCCATCTGGCACAAGTTCATGGTGCAGGCGCTCGCCGGGACCCCGGACGAGTGGTACAACACGGTTCCCACCGGGATCCACCAGATCGGCCAGGACTACTACCTGACCGGCACCGAGAACCTTCCCAGGACCCTGGCCCAGCCGTGGCCGCAGTGCAAGCTGCCGGGAAATTACAACCCCTACACTCTGACCTATTCGCAGATCACGGTCGACGGCATCTACTGCATCATCAACGCCCCCAAGCCACCGCCCGCGCCGGCCGCGACCGCCAGCCCATCACCCAGCCCACTGATCTGCCCGCCAGGGCAGCCGGAGAAGTGCAAACCACCCGGCAACGGGTGATCTCGTCAGACGAGAGCCAGGTCTAGCTCAGGCGATTCCCGGCTGGTCGCTCGGCGCCTTTTCGGCGTGACCCTGCTCGCCGTCGCCGAACGGCATCCGCGAGGCCAGCTCGCCAGCCCGATCGCGCAGCTCGATGCCCCGCTGCATCAAGTCGTCCCGCAGCTGCTCGCCTGATTTCGGCGCGAGCAGCAGCGCCAACCCGAAGCCGGCCGCCACCCCGATCAACAGGCCGGTCACGAACCGCTCGACGCCGGCATCCTCGTCCTGGGTGATCCGCGTGCGCCGCAGCGCCGCGACCGCGTCCGTCAGCCGGTCCTTGACCTCGAGGTCCTGCGCCGCCTTGGTCGCCCGTTCGAGCAGCTCGCTCAACCGGTCGATTGTCTTGTCTACCGTCTTATCTACCGTCTGATCCATCGCTTCCTCCTATGGGCGCCTGGCCCGGCTTTCTGTCCCACCAACGGACCGCCGCCGCGGCGGGGCCGCAGCGGCCGGCGCCTCGCTGTTTTCGGCGGCCATCATCGCTTCCGCCTGGCCCAGCAAGCGCGACACCCTCCGGCGCATGCTCGCGCCGGACTCGGGAGCGTAGAGCAAGCCCAGGACCGCGCCCGCGAGCGCGCCATGCGTGAGACCCCGTATGTACCTCATCGGAAAAAACTCCTCCCGGTCAAGCCCGACCCGCCGACGCTCGAGCCCATCGTACCACTGTCTTTCCGCCTCTAGACGCGGTTTCCGTATTCGGAATATTCGGGATTTTGGGTGACCTTGGGTTATACTTACCACCGGTGGAAGGGGGGGAAAGGTGACAGAGTCGATGTCGAGATTGCGTCGCGGGTAAGGAGGGGACATGAGTGAAGTGGTCGACGAGGACGTAAACGTCCTCTTCATCGAAGACGACCCGGCGGTCGCCGAGATGTACAAGTTGAAGCTAGAGCTCGACGGCTACCGAGTCACGGTGGCCAAGTCTGGCGAGGAAGGCCTCGATCATGCCAAGAACATGGTGCCCGACATCGTGTTCCTCGACATCCGGCTTCCCAAGATGGATGGCTTTGCCGTGCTGGAAAACCTGCGCTCCGACGGCGTGACGAAGAACATCCCGGTCATCATCCTTTCCAACTA
>VBJI01000008.1:0-4285 GCA_005880875.1 Chloroflexota bacterium | reverse complement strand
GATCGGCGGCGCCTTCGACCTCGATAAGCCCCTCTACACCATCAGCGTGGCATCGGAGATCCTGGAGACGCATCCGCGCACGCTCATGATGTACGAGGATCTCGGACTCATCGAGCCGTACCGGACCGCCACCAATCGGCGCCGCTACTCGCAACGAAACGTGCGAAAGCTGCAAGTCATCCAGCAACTAACGCGCGAGAAGGGCGTCAATCTCGCCGGTGTGAAGTTCATCTTGATGCTGCTGGAGGCGCTGAAGAATGGCGGGGTCAAACCGCCCGATGACCTCAAGCAGGTCTACGACCTCTACGAGGAGATTATCTAACTCGCGGCGATTGGCGGCCCCGGGTCGCTCTCGCGCGCGGAACCCGCCGAAGGATCTTCCCAATCGCGCGCGGCGGCGGCGGCGATGCGCGCCGCGACCCCCGACTCTTTGACCTCGGCAAGGCTGGGGACGACAGACGATTCCACCGCCACCAACAGCCGCTCCAGCTCGTCGCCATCGATGGTTTCAACGACCTGCAGGTGTTCAGCGATCCGCACCAGGGTGGCCCGGCGCGACTGGCAGATGTCGTACGCCTGCCGATAGGCGACGTCGGTGAGCGCCTTGACTTCGGCATCGACGTCAGCCGCGGTCAGCTCAGAGAAGAACTGGCTGTCGCCGTCGCCCTTCCGATGCAGGGTCACGAGCCCGAGCCGCTCGCTCATGCCGAACTCGCACACCATCTGGCGCGCGATGCTGGTGGCCTGCTCGATGTCCTGCTTGGCGCCGGTGGTGACATCGCCGAAAACGATCTCCTCAGCGGCGCGGCCGCCCATGGCGGCGGCCATCCGCGACATCAGCTCCGACTTCGACGTCAGGTAGCGGTCCTTGAGGGGCAGCTGGATGGTGACGCCCAGGGCCTGGCCGCGGGAGACCACAGAGACCTTGTGCACCGGATCACTTTTGGCGATCGACTTCATCACCAGCGCGTGGCCCACCTCGTGATAGGCGATGATCGCTTTCTCTTCGGGCGTGATCATCCGGCTGCGCTTTTCCGGCCCCGCCATCACCCGCAGGCTCGCCTCTTCCAGCTCCTGGGTCCCGATCGCCAGTTTCTTGTTGCGCGCCGCCAGGATGGCGGCCTCGTTCAGCAGGTTCGCCAGGTCGGCGCCGGTGAAGCCGGGCGTCTGGCGCGCCACGACGTCGAGATCGATGCTGTCGGCCAGCGGCTTCTGGGCCGCGTACAGGTTGAGGATGGCCCGCCGGCCGTTGAGATCCGGGGCATCGATCGACACCCGCCGATCGAATCGACCGGAGCGAAGCAGGGCCGGGTCGAGCACGTCCGGCCGGTTGGTGGCCGCGATCACCACCACCGCGCAATCCGTGTTGAAGCCATCCATTTCAACCAGCAGCTGGTTGAGGGTCTGCTCTCGCTCTTCGTTGGTCCGGATCTGGGCCCCGCCACGCCGGCGACCGAGGGCGTCGATCTCATCGAGGAACACGATGCAGGGCGCGCTCTTCTTCGCGTGCCGGAACAGATCGCGGACGCGGGCCGCGCCCACGCCGACGAACATCTCGACGAAGTCCGAGCCGCTCAGGGAAAAGTACGGAACCCTGGCCTCGCCCGCCACCGCGCGCGAAAGCAGCGTCTTTCCGGTACCGGGCGGTCCGACCAGCAGGATGCCGCGCGGCATCCGCGCGCCCAGCTGGCTGAAACTCCCGGGCGCCTTCAAGAATTCGACCACCTCTTCCAGCTCGTGCTTGGCCTCGTCGACGCCCACCACCTGGGCAAACGTCACCTGGTCCGTGTCACCCACGCGGGCTTCGGCGAGGTGTTTGGTCATGGCACCCATCGGATTACCGAGCAGGTTGGAGCGGCGCAACAAGATGAACAGCAGGGCCAGCAGGACCAGCAAGCCAAGAAGGTTCGGCAGCATCGCGGTGAATGACGTCTCGTCGGTCGACTCGACCGCCACCTTGACGTTATGCGCACGCAGGTACTGCTCGGTCGATCCCATCGTCGATTCCTTCTCGATCGTCCAGGATTGGTGACCCGCGGTATCGATGATCAGGATGCGCTGACCGGTGATGCTGGCACTCGCGATCTGGCCATTGTCGACGCGGTTGAAGATGTCGCTGATCGGCACCGACGGCTGATTCCAGACCGAGTTGCTGCCGCTATGACCGAGGAACCAGAGGCCCCCGAGCAGGCACACGGCCAGCACGGCGACGGCGGGAACGACAACCCATTTGCGACGCAGTCCCGACGGGACCCGGAGACGACGGAAGAAAGCTTTCATTGGTTCCTCAACCCCTCTGCTTAGTACGCCACTGGCTGATCAGGTAATGCGATCAGTGCCTTGTTCGCGATGCCGCCCGGCGGATTGCGTTGCCAGAACGGATAGGCGGTGATGGCCTGCTGCTCTTCACCGGTCACGCCATTGTCGGCATTGGCCAGCCGGTAGTACGACCAGCTGATGCCGCCCTGGGCGCGCGTCTCATCCATGGAGATCGTGAGTTCGCCACCCGGCGGGGCGCCCGGGGTACCGTACTCCGGGGCGGCGTCGTACGCCTGGGCGGTGATCGTCAGCGGCCGCTTGAAGGGATTGACACCGGGATCCCGAAACTGCTGGAAGACCTGGTCAACGTAGGCGCGGGTGCCATCCGGCCCGCTGTACTGCGGCAGGCCGGTGGCGCGCCAGTAGACCATCGGGGCGAACACCTGGCAAAAGCGGGACAGGGTCGCGTAGGCGTAACCCGGATGATCGTACGGAGTCGGCAGCGTGCTGGCGATCAAGAGATAGCGGTTGCCGAGCCCGTTCAGGCCCTGGATGCCGCTGCGGATGCCGGACAGATATTGGCCGACGTTCGGATCGGAGGTGCTGTCGCCCTCGATGGTCAGCGCCAGGCCATCCAGCCGCTGCCCCTGCTCCTCGAATTGGGCCGCGGCCAGCGCGTCGGCGGCGTCGGCCGTGGGATCATCGAGCATCGGCTCGATCCAGCCGATGACGCTGAGCCCATGCGTGTGAGCGATCGGCAGCAGATCCTGCAGCGCGGAGGCGCCGTAGAAATGGTGGTACGAATCCGCGATTCGGACGTAGAGGTGGCTAAGATCGGCGCGCACTGCGGCATCGACGATGGCCGCGGCGCGGTCCGGATCGGGGTCGTTCCAATCGCCGTCGAACATCATCAGCCACGAGCCCTTGCCCCGGATGCCGTCCAGCGGCGTGCGGGGGACCTGGGCAAAAGGCCGGGCGGTGACCGGCACTTTGACGAGCGCCGCAGCGGGCCGCCCGAAGCTCATCAATACCTGCGCCGCCTGCGCCTGCTCCTGAGCGCGCGCCTCCAGATAGGCGCGGAGCCCAAAGGGGGGCGTGAGGAGTGCGAACAACATCACACCCAGCACGACCCTTCCTCCTAATGCGGTGACTTGCCGTAAGATGCGCGACATGCTCGAAAGGACGGCACAGCCGCCGTTCGGCCGTGAGACTAACGGCAACTCGAACCCCGTTCAAGCGCGAGGTCCCACGGCTAAGGTGATACGCCCCCCTATACGCAATGGGTGACCTTTTCCGCGCTGTCACGCTGCGCGCAGTCGCGCCACAATTGATGCAAACGTCGCGCGCTTTCGCCGTTTGTCACAAATCTTGATATGTTGGGTATAATTGTTTACAACTCTCGAGCGCGGAGGATAGCACTTGGCAATGCCGCATAAGTCCAGCGAAGTCTCCGACATGTTCGACATCGAGCCGCGCACCCTCTTTGTCTACGAAAGCGAAAACTTGATCGCACCGGAGCGGACGCCGACCCAACGGCGCCGCTACTCGCGGCGCGATATCGAGCGGATCCGCCTGATCCGGGAGCTGACCACCGTGCACGGCATCAATCTCGCCGGCGTCAAGGTCATCTTCGCGCTGATGGAAGCCGCCGTACAGAGTCGACTGCAGATTCCGGAGACCGAGTTTCCCGAGCTCGCCGGCGCCCGCCATCTCTGGGCCTAGCCTCGCTGGGCGCGAGCCGCGCCTCTTTCCGGCTTAGATCGTCCCCTCGCCGGCCACGAGCGCTTCCTCGCGGCTGACCTCTGGCTGCCGGGCCGCCAGCGGTTCGATCAAGTCGCGAATGTCCTGCAGTTGCGCCGAGATCCAGCGCGCCACGTCGTTCTGTTGCACCACTGCCCGCATTTTCTCGGCGCGGGCGTGCCGCTCGACCGGGTCCATCAGCAGCGCCTTGTGCAGCGCATCGGCGGTCGCGTCCACGTCAAAGGGATTGATCGTGATGGCCCACTCACCCAGCTCTTCATGCGTG
>VBJI01000048.1 GCA_005880875.1 Chloroflexota bacterium | reverse complement strand
GCCTGCCAAACGTCGAGCTGAACGAGAACAATCGCGTGTTTCGTACATAAGCAACGACATACGCTCCGACCAAAGCCAGGAAGCACGCAGCCCCAATGGCGAGGGCGATCGAGAGCCCAGGGTGCCTGAAGGCCCCGCCGACAATGTAGAACGAGGCGCCGAGAAGGAGGAAGACGGTGGGTAGCCCCGCCGCGATCAACAGCTGGTGGCTGCTCGGACGAATGGAAAAGACATTGGGATCGATGACGACATCAACGGTCACCAAGGCAGTGTCCTTCGCGGAGCTGTCGGGCAATGTCGACTTGGCCATGGATCGGGCTCAATGGTGCCACCAGGGAAGCGCAGCAGGGCGGCCGCCATGGGACGGCCGCCCTCCAATGCGTCCTAGCAAGGGGTCGTGGTGGCTGAGGCGCAGAACGTGTTGGTGCTGGTGACAACCTCGATTTTGGAAAAGGCCAACTGGATTGTCTCCAATGGCAGCGAGCCCGCGGCGCCATCGGCTGTATCGCTGACCCCGACGACCACAGCATTTGAAAGTGTGATCGTGGAATTCGAGTTTCCTCCGGGCTGATCGATGTCGACAGTGACGGTGCCCAGGGCCGAGTGGTTGATCGCATCCTGAAGGATGGATGGCGACAGTGAGTCCACTGTGTGGGTCAGATTCAAGAACTTGAACTCAGTTTTGCCCGTCGACTGTCCCGTAGCCTGGTCACGAGGGATCGTGAACGACCAGCTATTCCCAACGATGGTCCGAGAGCTCTGCCCGGGAAAGATGAAATCACCGGACACCGCGGCTAAGGGCGCGCTTGGCTGGCCATTAGAAGGAAACCAGACTTCGGTCATGGATTGGTAGATAAAAGCGATCGTCTCGAGAGCCACGTCGCTGCCTTGCGTGCGCTGGGAGTAGGAGACGATCGCCGCTCCGGCCAGCTCGTAGGTCAGGTATTGAAGGGTTGTGCCGGGGATATAGAGTCCGACAAACACTGAACCCAGCGACTGCGTTGTTGCAGCCAGATCCATGATCTTCGGAGACAGGCCGTTGATGCTGCGCACAACCTCGACTGGTGCCTTTGCCGCCGCGCAGCCAGATTGAGAGCACGCGGGGGGAAGCGTGGCTGCCCATCCGCGAATCGGAAACGAGCCGCCACCGTTGACGCCGGGGATCTGTAGTGTGCCGATCGCCTGGGTGTTGATCGGCACGACGCCGGCTCCTGGCGGTCCCTGGATTCCGGGATCCCCTTTGGGCCCTGGAGGACCTGCGGAGCCTGGTGCTCCGGGATCGCCTTGCGGTCCTGTTGCACCTGGGTCACCTTTCGGGCCCTGAGCACCGGTCGCGCCGGCTTCGCCCTTGGGACCCTGCTGGTTCCAGCTGATCGCGGTGCTGCCCCTGGGGCAGGTGCTGTCGGTGAGGAACAGCGCGTGACTGCCATTGACAGCCACGTTCGAGTAGCACGCTTGGATGACTCCATCCGAAATCACTGCCGCATAGGCCGCGGTTGCGCCGCCCACAAGAAGGCCGAGCGCAAGGGCGCCGGCCGCAAGCCGTCGGCGACGTGTTGAGCGAGTCATAGGTCTACCTCCTGGGTGAGATGGAGGCCAGCCTATGAGGCGATCTTGCCTAAGTCCAATACATAATTGTGGGCCTGGTCATAATATTTAGTCATGCGTGTCGAACCGCGCTTGCGTGCCTTTGCCGCCCTCGCTCGGCACGGTTCTTTCACGCGGGCGGCTGATGAGTTGCTGATCAGTCAGCCCGCCGTCTCCAAGCACGTGTCATCCCTCGAGCGAGAGCTGAAGACCAAGCTCGTGGCGCGCGATCATCACCACGTAGCGATGACGCCTGCCGGCGAGGTGCTGGCCGATTACGTCCTCAGGGCCGAGGCGCTGCTCGCCAACGGAAGACGACACGTCGGTTCGGTGGCCGGCGGCACGGCGGGTACGCTGGCGATCGCCGCATCCGGAATCCCGGGCACGTACGTCGTCCCGACCGTGATTGCTCGGTACCGAGAAGAGCTGCCTTCGGTCGACATCAACTTCGATCTGGCAACCTCCGGTGGAGTTCTCGAGCTGGTGCGGGCCCACAAAGTCGAGCTCGGAATCGTGGGGGGACTCGTTCCAGCTACCGAACTTGAAGGGGAGCCCTTCGTAGAGGATGAAATTGTCTTGATCGGCCCTCCCGCCTTCCGCGGCAAGCGTATGAGCAGGAAGGATCTGGAGCAGGTGACCTGGATCTCGAGAGAGGAAGGCTCGGCGACCAGAGAGCTGCTTGAATCTGCCCGCTACGAGATGGCGCTCAACATTCGACGCCGGCTCGCGCTTCCCTCATGGGAGGCAATCAAGCTCGCCGTAGCACATGGTGCGGGGGTGGCCGCGATCAGCAAGTTTGCTCTTGCCCTCGAGTTGCAGACCGGCTCGGTGGTTATCCTCGATGTTCCGAGGTGGCACGTACGCCGTCAGCTTTCGGTGGTCAGCGCTCGGGACATTCCGCTGTCGCCGGCGGCCGAGCGATTTCGATCCCTGCTGCTTTCAATGTGGCGTCCAAGCGACCCTTCGGTCAGTCCCGGCGCCGCTTGATGGTGCGGCGGACGCCACCGTGGAAGTACCAGCCGTCGCCGAAGTTGGACAGGAAGGCGTCTTTGCCGACGACTCCGCGCGATTCCTCGATCTCTGCCTCCCGGAGCAGCAGCCGCCGGTAGAGGTCCCGCAGCCAGGTCTTGATGCCCGCCGCCACGCTACCCATCCTAAGCTGGAGTCATGAGCAAGGGGTTCAGGAACGCCGACGCCACCCAGGAGCTGAGCGAGCAGATGACTACGGAGACGATCAAGGAGATCCTTGAGGCCGACCGCGAGCAAGCCTCGCACGCGGCCGAGGTGCGCGCTCATGGCGGCTACGGCATCTGTGAAGGCTGCGGCGGCTCGATCGGCCAAGAGAGGCTGGAAGCCATACCCAACGCCACCCGCTGCGTGCGCTGTCAGGCGGATTGGGAGCAGGCCAACCGCCTCTAGTTCGGTTAACTAACTTTCGCCGTTTACGGCTTGACCAGCCCGGTACCGGCGCGGATAGTTTGCCGGATGGCGGAGGCCCTTCGGAGGCTGCCCGGGCCCGCCAGGGACCTCCTGAGACTCGCGGTGGTTGCCCTGGCGTACTACATCGCCGCGCGCCTCAGCCTCCAGCTCGCCCTGGTCCGAGGCCAGGTCACGCCGGTCTGGCCGCCCACGGGGATCGCGCTCGTCTCCATCCTCGTGCTCGGCCCGCGCGTCTGGCCCGCCATCACGGTGGCCGCCCTTGCTGTCAATCTGCCCCTCGGCCCTAACCCTCTCGGAGCTGGAGTCATCGCGCTCGGGAACACGCTTGCCCCGCTCAGCGCCGCCTACCTGATGAGGGCGACCGGCTTCCGGCTCGAGCTCGACCGGCTGCGCGACGCGGCTTCGATCATCATCATCGGCGCGCTTGCGGGGATGGCGATCAGCGCTTCGGTAGGAAGCCTGGTGCTGTGGCTCTCCGGATCCGTGTCCGCGGGCAACCTCGCCCAGACGTGGGCAGTGTGGTGGACCGGGGACGCGATGGGCGTCCTGCTCGTCGCACCATTCCTGTTGAGCTTCTGGCCGCGCGCGGAGGCGGCTCCGCTGACGTTGCGCCGCGGCGCCGAGCTCGTCGCTTTGCTCGTGGCCGTCGGTGTCGTGACCTTCATCGTCTTCCAGAACCGGCTGCGTCTCGAGTACGTCGTCTTTCCGCTGATCATGCTGGCGGCGTTTCGGTTTCGCCTGCGCGGCGCGGCGCCCGCTGCGCTGATCGCGTCTGGCGTGGCGGTGACCGTTGCGGTGGCAGGTGGCGGACCGTTTGCAACCGAGAGCCTGCTTCAGAAGATGGTGACCCTGCAGATTTTCAACGTCTTCGTGGCCCTGACCTCGTTTGTGCTCGCGTCATATGTGGACACCCGCGAAAGGCAGGAGCACCTGTCGCGGCTGTACCTGGCAGCGCGGCTGTCCAACGAGGTC
>VBJI01000047.1 GCA_005880875.1 Chloroflexota bacterium | reverse complement strand
ATCGTAGAGGCAGTCATGATTGCGTAGACTGGGGCGGTCGTGACTGGGCCTGAGCTCTACGACGTCGCCGTGATTGGCGCAGGCCCGGCGGGGTTAGGCGCCGCCGTATCCGCCGCGGCGGACGGTCTCAAGACCATCGTGATCGACGCCCAAACTCCCGGTGGACACGCGCTGGCGAGCCGGGTCATTCGGGATTATCCCGGCTTTCCGCGGGGCGTCAGCGGCGCCGAGCTGACCGGTCGGATCTACGAACAGGCCGCAACGCTGGGGGCGACCTTCTTGTTGACCGCGCGGGCGGTGGGCTTGTCGTCGAGTGCCGAGGAGCCGCAACTGACGCTTGGCGACGGGCGGACGATTTCGGCTCACACGGTCGTCATCGCGACCGGCGTGACGCCCCGCCGGTTGGGGATCGCGAGCCTGGAGGCGCTCAGCGGAGCTGGGGTCTGGTACGCCGACTCGATCTCGGACCCCGCGATGCTCACGGGCGAGGAGGTCTTTATCATCGGCGCGACTGCCGCGGCTGGGGTGGCCGCGCTTCAACTCGCAAAGTACGCGAGCCATGTGACGATGGTGGTGCGGGCCGCTTCGCTCGAGGCTGGGATCTCGGATACGCTGACCACGCGGATCGAGCGCACTCGAAATATTCGGGTGCGGACCAATACCCAGGTCGTCGAAGCGTTTGGCGAGGGACGCCTCGAGGGTGTCAAGCTTCGACACCGTGTCAGTGGCACGATGGAGGCGGCACGGACCCGAGCGCTGTTCGTCATGATGGGCGCCGACCCGAACACGGATTGGCTGAAGGCATCGCTGCAACGCGACGATGACGGCTATCTCGTCACCGGACTGGGCCTGCAGACCAGCCTGCCGCGCGTTTTCGCGGCCGGCGATGTGCGCCGAGGTGCGGAGCGGCGGGTCGCGGCCGCCATCCACGAGGGATGCCTGGCCAGTAGACTGGCACGCCGGTCGTTGAGCGAACCGGTCGCGACTGAGGTGGCTGCGGCGGTCAGCGCGGGCCCGTAGAATTGTCAGGCACCTGATGGCGTACCAGACCCTTTACCTCAAGTACCGATCCCAGAAATTCGGCGAGCTGGTCGGGCAGGATGCGATCGCGCAGACCCTCAAGAATGCCGTCGAGCAGGGGCGCGTCGCGCACGCCTACCTGTTCTCGGGTGTGCGCGGGACCGGCAAGACGTCGACCGCCCGGATCCTGGCCAAAGCGATCAACTGTTTGGACCGCAAGGGTGCGGAGCCGTGCGGTGTCTGTGCTAACTGTGTCGAAATCGGGACGGGCGCGGCGGTCGACCTGATCGAGATCGACGCAGCCTCCAACCGTGGCATCGACGAAATCCGCGACTTGCGCGAGCGCGTGAAATACCTGCCGGCGGTGCTCAAGGTCAAGGTCTACATCATTGACGAAGCGCACATGCTCACTACGGAGGCCTTCAACGCCTTGCTGAAGACGCTGGAGGAGCCACCGGCGCACGTGGTGTTCGTGCTGGCGACCACGGAGCCGCACAAGATTCCGCTGACCGTGGCTTCACGTTGCCAGCGATTCGATTTCCGCCGGATCGAGACCGGAGCGATCGCCGCCCGGCTGGCCATGATCGTCGAGCGTGAGGCGGTGAAGGTGGACCCGCAGAGCCTTGCACTGCTCGCCCGACTCGCGCGTGGCAGCATGCGTGATGGCATCACCCTGCTCGATCAGCTGATCTCGCAAGCCGGTGAGGAGTTGACGGTGCAGAGGACTCACGAGTTGCTCGGGCTCGCCGACCCCGATGCCCTCGTCCGGCTGCTGGGTTACGTGGTCGAGGGCGACGGCGCACGAACGCTGGGCGAGCTGCAGACGTTTTACGACGCCGGCGGTGATGTCCGGCAGCTGGTGCGCGGGTTGTTGGGCGCCATTCGTGAGGCCGCTTTGCGGTCGGTTGGCTACCAGGATGCGGAGGGCCTGGGCGGTGCGGCATCGGCCGGGCTCGAGAAGCTGGGACGGGCGGCGGGGCGGAACACGCTGCTGGCCTTGTGGAAGGGCCTGATGGAGATGGAGCCCGAACTTCGCAAGGGCGCGGATGCGCGCCTGCTCCTGGAGGTCACCTTGCTGTCGAATATGAGCCAACCGGTGCCGGTTACGGTGGCGCCGGCGGCGGCGAGTGTGGAGGCGGTTGGTGTGGAGCGGGTGATCGAAGCGCCGATGGCGCCGGAGCCGGCGGTCCTGGGGCCGGATGCGCGATGGGAGGCCCTCAAGAACCGGCTGCCGAAGCCGATCGCGAGCCTGTTGATGGATGCTCGCCTGGCTACCGTACGGGACGCATTGGTCCGGGTCGAGTTTCGCTATCCCGCGCACGCGGAGCTAATGCAGAAGCCCAATAATCGCGACGCGCTCCTCGCCGCGGCGCGCGAGGTCTTCGGCGCGGAGGCTCGGCTGGAGTTAGTGACGGCGGAGAAGCCACCGGGCTCGTCCACCATCGCCGCACCGCCGCGCGCGGCGGCATCGATTGCCGATGACCCGCTGGTCAAAGAGGCGATGAACCGGTTCGATGCCACGAATGTGCGGGTGACCCCGCGAGGGAGAGGATAGGTGGGTCAGCAGTTCAAGATGCTCAAGCAGCTGCAGCAGATGCAGGCCCGGATGGCGAAGATTCAGGAAGAGCTGGGGGAGAAGACGGTCACCGGGACGGCCGGCGGCGGCATGGTCGAGGTGGTCGCCAACGGGCACCAGAAGGTGCTGTCGGTCAGTGTCAAGCCCGAGGTGGTCGACCCGGGCGATGTCGAGATGCTGCAGGACCTGGTGCTGGCGGCGGTCAACGACGCGATGGAGAAAGCGCGCGAGTTGGCCAGCAAAGAGATGGGCGCGGTCACCGCGGGGATGGGCCTGCCGCCGGGTTTGATGGGGTAGAGGCGGCTCGTTTTGGTTGAGGTCCGGGACCGTGCCTGATGTTCCTGCGGCGCTCACCCGAGTGATGGAAGAGCTCGGCCGGCTGCCCGGGATCGGGCCGAAGACCGCGCAGCGCCTATCCTTCTATATATTGCGCACGCCGCGCGAGTCGGTCGATCGGCTGGCGGCGGCCCTCGTCGAGGTCAAGGCCCGCATCCGATTTTGCAACGAGTGCTTCTTCATTGCCGAAGGCGAACGGTGCGCGATCTGTCTCTCGGCACGGCGCGATCGGTCGGTGCTGTGCGTGGTCGAAGAGCCGCTGGATGTGCTGGCGATCGAGCGGACCGGTGAATATCACGGCCTTTATCACGTCCTGCACGGAGCCCTATCGCCGATCGATGGGGTAGGGCCGGCCGAATTGAAGATCAACGAGCTGCTGTCGCGGTTGCGCCGGGAGCCGCTCGCCGAGGTGATTCTGGCCACCGATCCGGACATGGAAGGGGAGGCGACCGCCGCCTACCTGGCCGAGCAGCTGGCACCGCTCGGGATTCGGACGTCGCGGCTGGCCCACGGCCTGCCGGTGGGCGGGGAGCTGGAATACGCCGATGAGCTGACACTGGCTCGGGCGTTCTCAGGCCGGAGGGCTGTGTAGATGGCCGCCGCGGATGACGAGCGGGAGGTGGCCTGGCTGGCCTTGCCCGAGAAGGCGCCGGTGATGGGCGAGGCCGGCGAGGAGATCGGCCGGGTCGAAGGGCTGCTGGGCGACAAGGAGGACGATATCTTCCATGGGATCGTGCTCAAGCTGGCCGCCGGTGGCCGAAAGGTGGAAGTGCGGGCGGATCGAATTCCGAAAATTACGACCCGGCGGGTCTATACCGACCTGGCGGCGGAAGAGCTCGAGCAGCTGCCGGACTACCGGTAGAGGTTGGAGCCCAACCCCAACGGTTGAGCTCGGGGAAGGTTTGGCCGGGCCCGCGGCGGGTAAGCTAGTGAGGCCGTTTGTCGTCCTTGACAATTTGAGAGCCGGATACGGTATCATTCTCAAGCTGCCCGAGAGGCGGGAGGTTATCCTGCGCGCTTCTCAAGGCCGGCGAGCACCTTAACAATTGAAGAGTGGAACGGACTTCTCCGAGAAGGCCCTTCGAAATGTCGTGGGGACCCTGATTCGATTCTGAAGCCTCAGCCCTGTTGGGTCGAGGCGTTTTAACGGAGAGTTTGATCCTGGCTCAGGATTAACGCTGGCGGCGTGCCTGACACATGCAAGTCGAACGGGTGCTA
>VBJI01000007.1 GCA_005880875.1 Chloroflexota bacterium | reverse complement strand
GCCCGGCGTCATGTTGGTCTTGCGGGCGACCTCTGCCAGGTCCGCCCCGTCGTAGCTGGTGGGGATGTCCACGAGCGTCCCGGCGGGGATCGATGCGTCCAGCTGCCGGTCGAAGCGGCGGATCACGTCGCCCAGCCGGTCAACGTCGGTGACGGCGGGATCAAAGTGGCAGAGCAGCGATGCATAGGCGGGCACCGAGCTCAGCAGTCCAGCCGGACGACGGTTGTTCAGCGCTCGATCGAGCGCGAGAACCTGGCCCAGCAGTGCGGGATCGATAACGGTCCCGATCGTGACGAGTACCGCCCGATCGCCGGCCGCCGCGAATCGCCAGGGCGTCAGCGCGCCAGCGGGACGACCGTCTTGCGCAGGTCGGGCAAGGCCTCGGCCGCGGCGGCGGCGACCCGCGCGTGATCGGGCGCCTGGCAATTGATGATGTGCTCGGTGAAACCGGCCTCCGCATAGCGGAGAATGCGGTCGACCAGCGCGGTGCGCTCGCGACCATCCCAGACGTGCTGGACCGACCGGCGAACCTGGCCGGGGTCGCGACTCACCTTCCTACATGCCTCGTCCAGCTTCTCGCTCAGTCCGGCTGCCGCGCCCGGGCTGTCCGCGCCCGAGACGTTCCAGACGTCCGCGTAACGGGCGACAACCTGAAGCATCTGGTCACCGCCGGCCCCGATCCAGATCGGTGGGTGCGGCTTCTGGATCGGCTTGGGATTGGCAAGAGCGTCTTTGACGTGGTAGTAACGACCATCGAAGGTGGTTCGCTCCTGGGTCCACAGCGAGGTCATCACCTGGAGCGACTCGCGGAGCCGGCCGACCCGATGCTCGAGGCCCTCGATCCCGTACATCCGGTGTTCGGCCTCCGCCCAGGCGGCGCCGATCCCGAACTCCAACCGGCCGCCCGACAGGTGGTCGACGGTGACGGCCATCTTGGCGAGCAAGGCCGGGTGACGATAGGTATTGCCGGTGACCATGCAACCGAATCGCACCCGGCGGGTGGAGGCCGCGATCGCCGCCAGCAGCGTCCACCCCTCGTACACCGGTCGTTCGGTGCCGTCCGCGCCGATGGAGGCAAGGTGGTCGAAGTCCCACACATGGTCGAAGCCGGCATCGTCCGCGATCCGCCAGACGTCTCGGAGCGCCTGGATGGAGGTCGCCTGTCCCGAGTTCTTCAACCCGATACGAAGCGGATGCATCATCGACTAGCATAGGGCTCGCTACTCTGCCCTGGGAGGGGAATTCATGTTGGGGAAACGATCGTTTCTGCCTCTATTCATCCTGATCGCCCTCGTCCTCGCGGCCTGTGGGTCCCAAACATCCGGGACCGGATCCGCGGCCAAATTCACCGGCACCATCCATATCGCCTCGTCCACCTGGACGGGCTACGCGCCGCTCTACATCGCGACCTCGAGGAATGTCTGGAAAAATCACGGGCTGACCGTGGACTTCGCCGACGTCGAAGACCCGGTGCTGCGGCTCAACGCGTTGAACGCCGGCCAGCTGCAGGGCATGGCGTCGACGGTTGACGCCTTCGCCCGGGCGCAATCGCAGGGCGTGTCCGCAGTTGAGGTCTTTCCGATCGACGCCTCGGTCGGCGGCGACGGCATCCTCGCCAAGAACAACATCCAGACCGTCCAGGACCTGAGGGGCAAGACGATCGCGGTGAACCAGGGTTCGGTCTCCGAGTGGTTTCTCGGCCAGGTACTGAAGAAGAACGGCATGTCCCTGTCCGACATCAAGGAACAGAACATGACCTCGGGAGTTGCCGGTTCGACCTTCGTCGCGGGTCGGGTCGACGTCGCCGTGACCTGGGAACCGTGGCTCTCCCGCGCCGCCAAGACGAACTTCGGACACATCCTGGTGTCGTCCAAGCAATACCCGGACCTGATCATGGACTCGTTCGCGTTTCGCAAAGACTTCATCGACAAGTACCCGGGCACGGTCAAAGATTTCATCAGCGCCTACTACGACGCCTACAACTGGATGAAGTCGAATGCCGACGCGGCCAACACGGTGATCGGCACGGCCGTGAAAGAAGCGCCAACCGACGTCCAGGCTGACCTGAGCACCATGACGATCTTCGACCTGAGCGCCGCGAAACAGATCATGGGGACGGCCAGCAACCACGGCAAGATCTACGCCAACGTGAAAGCGGCTGCCGATTTCTGGAAACAACAGGGGGCCATCTCCAGCGAGGTAAATCCCGACAACGCGGTGAACCCCTCGTTCATCAACAGCTTGTAGATGAGTGAGCGGGTCCCTGCGACCCGTTCGGTGACGGCGTCTCCGGCGACGGCGCGGCGGAGACGCCGTTCGTTTGTCAGTACCTACCTCACACCGAAGCGCGGTATTCCGCGGCGCACCATCGCCATCCTCGGCGTCGTCGGTTTTGTCGTGATCATTGCCGTCTGGACGGTCGTCGCCATCCTCACCTACAACAAGGATGTGCCCGCCGAGGTGCAGCTGGTCCCCCGTCCCGATGTCGTGGTCGTGGCCTGGATTGACATGGTCGCGCACCTGGGATTCCTCGCCGACGTCGGCTGGAGCACCTTCCGGATCGTGGCCGGGTTCGCGCTGGCCGCGTTGATCGCCGTGCCGCTGGGTCTGCTGATGGGCTCCTTCGAGATCGTTCGCGCGTTCTTCCAACCACCCATCAACGCCATCCGCTACATGCCGGCCTCGGCCTTCATCCCGCTCCTGATCCTTCTCCAGGGGCTGGGCGAGACGGAAAAGCTGACCGTCATCTGGATTGGCGTCTTCTTTCAGCTGGTGTTGATGGTGATGGACATCGCGCACCGGGTGCCCACCGAGATGCTCAACGTCGCCTATACGCTCGGCGCCTCACGGTGGACGGTCTTCCGCAAGGTGTTCCTCCCGGCCACATTTCCCGAGGTGGTGGACGCGCTGCGGATCACCATGGGCTGGGCCTGGACCTACCTCATCGTGGCCGAGCTGGTGGCAGCCCAGGCCGGTATCGGGAACTTCATTTTGATCGCTCAGCGTTATTTCCGGGCCGACCGGATCATCGCCGCCATCATTACCATCGGCGTGCTCGGGTTGATCACCGACTTCCTCTTCGCCACCTATCACCGCTGGGCATTCCCCTACGTGGAAAAGGTTCACGGGTGAGCGAGATCCGCCTGATCGAGGTAGCGATGCGGTTCACAACCGGGAGGCGGCAGGTCCAGGCGCTCGAGCGGATCTCGCTGACGGTGCCCGATGGCCAGTTTGCCTGTATCGTCGGGCCCTCGGGCTGCGGGAAATCCACGTTACTGATGGTCGCGGCCGGCCTGACCGAGCCCAGCGAAGGTGACGTGCTGGTGGACGGCAAGCCGGCCAGCGAGCCGGGCGCCGATCGTGGCATGGTGTTCCAGTCGTACTCGCTCTATCCCTGGCTTTCGGTGCGGCGGAATATCGAGTTCGGTCTGGAGATCAAGCGGATACCCAGGACGCAGCGGCGGCAGCGCTCGAGCGAGCTCATCCATTTGATGAAGCTCGACGGTTTTGCCGAGGCCTATCCCAAGGCGCTCTCCGGCGGGATGAAGCAGCGAGCCGCCATCGCGCGAGCCCTCGCCAACGACCCGCAGGTGTTGCTGATGGACGAGCCCTTCGGGGCGCTGGATGCGCAGACGCGCCAGATCATGCAGGAGCTGCTGACCGACCTCTGGCAGCGGTATCGCAAGACCGTTCTGTTCGTCACCCATGACATCGAGGAGGCGATCTTCCTGGGCGACGTGATTTACGTGATGACGAACCGGCCCGGCCGGATCCGGACCACGTTGCGGGTCGACCTGCCCCGACCGCGGACCTTCGAGATGGTGGGGAGCCCGCAATTCGCGGAATTGCGCAATCAGGTAGTTGGCATCATCCACGAGGAGAGCCTCAAGGCGGTCGAGAGCGAGCTGGCCCGTGCCTGAGGTGCGCTACCGGCCGGTCGACGCCATGAAGGCGCCGCGGTTCACGGGCATCGGCAGCTTCATGCGTCTACCGCAGGTGACCAACATGGATGGCGTCGATGCGGCCATCGTTGGCATTCCGTTCGACACCGGCGTCAGCTACCGGGTCGGCGGCCGATTCGGCCCGGCAGCGATCCGGGAAGCGTCCCGCCTGCTGCGTCCCTACCACGTCGAGCACGAGATCGAGATCTTCGATCACCTCTCGGTGGTGGACGCAGGCGATCTTGCCGTGGTTCCAGGCAACGTCCAGGCGAGCTACGCGGTGATGATCGAGGGTCTGCGTCCGATTCTCGAGGCCGGCGTCGTCCCGCTTGCCATTGGAGGTGACCATGGCATCACGCTGGGTGAGCTCCGTGCGGTGGCGAAGCGGCATGGCCGGGTCGGACTGATCGATTTCGACTCGCACACCGACACCTGGGACAGCTACTGGGGCGAGCGTTATACCCATGGAACCTGGTGCAAGCGGGCGATCGAAGAAGGGCTGATCGACAGCCGGCGGGCGGTGCAGCTGGGGATCCGCGGGTCGCTGTACGGCTCCGAGGACCGGGGCGCGGCGCGGGCACTGGGCCTTCACCTGATTCCTACCGAGGAGTTGCTGCGTCGTGGCGTTGACGAGGTGCTCGCGGAGGTGCGCCAACGGGTCGGCACTGGCCCGGTGTTCCTGACGTTCGATATCGACTTCGTCGACCCAGGGTTCGCTCCCGGCACCGGAACGCCGGAGGTTGGCGGGCCAAGCAGCCGCGACGCGCTGCGCCTCGTCCGCGGTCTGCGCGGCATCGACCTCATCGGATTCGACCTCGTTGAGGTGCTGCCCCAGTACGACCACGGGGAGGTCACCTCGCTCCTCGCCGGCACCTTGTTGCATGAGTTCCTGGCGCTGATCGCCCTCCGCCGTCGCGACCTTGGCGAAGTCCTGAACGCCGCTCCGTCATAATTTCCTGAGGCATGGACCTGACGCTCGCCGCCATCATCATCATGGGCGGCTGGGTGGTCGCCATCGTTGCCGCCGGTCTGGTGATGATCCTCCGGCCGGGAGGCGTGGCCGTTCCCTTCGCGGTGGCCCCCATCGCCCTCCCCGAGCCGACCGGCCGCCGCGATGAGATCCTGCTGGGCGGCGTGGCGGAGGTCTTCGGTAACTTTCGCGGCCGAGTCCGTGGCGTGCAGCTTCGACCCGACAACCGGCAGCTCCAGGACATCGACCTGGCGACCGGCCTGGAGGACGGCCCGGTGCCGGCGACCGCGATCCAATCCGCCGACGGACAGGTGCTGCGCCTCGCCGGCAGCTGGCCCGAGCGGCCTGTCGATGCTCCTGCGGCTGAGGGCGTGTCGCTTCGGCAGAACGCGACCGTGACCAGTGCCGAAGGGAAGCGCCTTGGCAAGCTGCAGCTGGTGTGCTTCGACGAGGCCTCCCGTACCGTGACCGGCCTGGTCCTGGCGGGTCGAGGGACGCCGAGCCGGCGGCTGCTGCCCATCGATCGAGTCCTGGCCGCCGGTCCCGACCGGATCACGACCAGCCTGAAGGCGGCGGAGTGGACGAAGCTCCAGCCATTCGCCACCGACTGGGAGATCCGGCAATCGGTGCTGCAACGGCTGAGCACGCATCCGGCGTTGCAGGCGCTCACACGCGCGTTGAGCATCGATGTGCAGGATCAGCGCGTCCGGATGCGAGGCTATGCGGCGGATGATGCGCAGGCGCAGCGCGTCGCCCAGGCGGTGCGTTCGGTGCCGGAAGTCGCGGAGCTCGACCTCGAACTCGTGACCGACCAGCGGCTCGCCCGCGCGGTCAGCGAAGCCCTCGGCCGCGATCCGGCGACGTCAGCGGCGCGCCTGCAAGTCAGCGCCCACTTCGGCACGGTCGACATCAGCGGTGAAGTGCCGGATCGGGCGGTGGCCCGCCGGATTGAGACGTTGGTCAGCCAGGTGCCCGAAGTCCAGGTGCTGCACAACATGGTGAGCATTCGCAGCGCCTCGGCCTAAACGCCCAGTCGACCGCTAGCCGGACGCCGGCGCGGCGACGATCCGGTGCTCGAACAGGATGCGGCAGCCGCCCTGGCCCAGCTCGATCGTCCCGCCCACCGCGCAATATCGATGGGTAGCCAGTCGCGTCGCCTTGCGGACCAGGCCCTCGTCAAAAGTCCCATCGCCTGAAATTTCGTAAAGGAGCCGGATCTCGGTGAATGCCTTTGGCCAGTCGGGTTGCCGGTCTCCCTCGGCCCGAACCGTCAGGGCTTGCAGCGGCTGCTTCATCTTTCGCAGCAGCGAGACCGCCGTGATGCCGGTACAGGCACAGAGCGCGACGAGCAGCAGGTTGGCCGGGCTGATGCCCTGGTCGGCGCCGAGCGGCGGACCCTCATCCGCTGAGGCGGTGTGACCGGCCCCATCCGATAGCTCGAACTGGAAGCCCTGACCCGACCAGCGAGCGCTCGCCGTCATGTCACGAGTTTAGGGCCGGCCGAAGCCGGCCCCTACTTTGAGCCCGTTTGCGTTAGCTCGTCAGTCGCGGCCTCCGCCGTGCACTTGCCGGGCGCGGTAAACCGTCGATAGATCGTTCACCGATGCGTCTCGGGTGCTGAGCGCGTTCAGGCCGAAGCGATGCTCGATGGTAGCCAGAATCGAGGTGGTGTCGTGCTGCGCGCTGTCGACGACAAAGTTGCCGGGCAGCCCCGGGGCGATGATCAATGTCGGAATCCGGGTGCCGGGGCCCCATTGATCGTGCGGACCAGCGACGCCGCCCTGGCCGGGCGGGGTCACGTGGTCCCACTGCCCGCCGAACTCGTCATAGGTCACCACGACCATCGTGTCCTTGCGGCAGGCGCTGCCCTGAAGATCCGTGAGCAAGTCAACGAGGTGACCACTGCCACGGCTCTCGCTCGTGTAGCCAGGATGCTCGTTCTCGAGCCCGACCGGCTTCACGAAGCTCACAGCATTGAGCTTGCACGTCTTTTCCGAGGACTTGGCCAGGCTGATGAAGGCCTGCTCGTCCTGGAGGTGGGTGCGGCCAGCGGTACCGGGCGCGTAGGCAGCGTAGTAGTTGAACGGCTGGTGGTGGAACTGGAACACTTTGTTCGGGCAGTAGGGCCACACGGGATTTGGTGCTGAGTTGGGGTCCGCGCACACGCCCGGGACCGTGCCGTTTGTCCAACCGGGAGCGCCGACGTCGCCGTCGGCATTCGACCAGCCGCCTGAGTACCAGGCCCAGCTCACGCTTGCCTGAGACAGTTCATCGCCAATCGTCTTCCCGGTCTGTGGCGGAAGCTGCGGGCTACCCTTGAACGGCTGGTACGCCGGCTGGATGGTGTTGACGGCGAAGTCTCCGCACGCGCGGTTCGGGACCGCGGAGGGACAGAGCTGCGTGAGCGCTCGGTCGAGAACCGGACCGGTCGGAGTGTACAGAGAATACGAAGCGTTGGTCGTCTTTCCGTTCGGCATTCCATTCGAGTCGATGATCGAATTGTTGGACACCGGCGCCCCTGGCCAGGTGGGGGTCGCGGCGGCGATCAGCCATTGATGGTTGAGAAACGAGCCGCCGAAGGCGCCCTGGAAAAAGTTATCGGCGATCGCGTAGTGTGGATGGCCGCCTTGATGGAGGTAGGCGTAGATGGGGAGGGCCGTGCTGTTGTAATACCCCTGCGTCAGGCCCAGCGCGTCGCTGCCAGTCGTGTAGCGATTCTGGTTGCCGTTGTTGAGCTGGTATTGCTCTTGATAGAAGCGGTGCACAATGTCTTCCGTACAGCCGCCAGGTAAGTTAGCCGGGCTCGGCATGAGGCCGTGCGCCGCGAAGACGCCGGGCTGCGGACAAGTGCGGGCATCCTTCGGGATGTAGGTCTCGATCGAGAACGGGGCGTTCGTGAAGTGGCTGCTGAATGGCATGCCAACCACGGTGGTGTCATGGCAATCTGCCGGCAACGGCGGTGACGTAAGGTTCACGTCGTTCTGCAGCAAACACGTGTACGGCGTGCCACCTTGTCCGACCTGCGTTGTTTTGCCGGCGGGGGCGTTGCTGCGGCCGTTCACGCCTTCCCAGCCGCCATAGAGATTGTCGAAGCTGTGGTTCTCCTCGTAGATCACGACGATGTGGTTGATCTTGCCAAGCTGCGATTGGCCCTGATCGGACTCCGATCCCGCGGCCGGTAGGGTGGTGAGCGCCAGCAACGACACAAGCGCGGCAGGCACGATGACGCGCACGGGTAGATTCATGAGCTTCCCTCCTCCCTTGGTGGGCTCGATGGACTGCCGCCTTCCTTTATACGCGATTCCGCGAAAGAAATGAAGAAGGGCCGGTTAATACTTGTCGCCTCGACTGCTGACCGTCGTCCTGGCCGAGCCAGAGGTACAGACAGACGGTCAACACAATCAGGTCGGTCAGGACGCCGGGGACCAGCAGGATGCCGGCGGCAAGTTGCTGCTCGACCAGCGGCGTGGCGTAGAAGGCGGTGGACGCGAAGCCCAGGATCAGGCCGACGATCCGGATCTGGGCGGAGGAGAGAAAGAGGTAGAAGACTCGCTCGACGTGTGAAAGCGCGCAACGACGCGGTGGCTGGGCGATGACTTCGGACCAGAAGAAAAAGCCGAGCCCCGCCATCGCGAGCTGGGCGAGCTGGCGAATCCAGCCCGCGGCGGCCGTCGCCGCATAGATCGACGGGAGGTAGGCGAGGGGCAGCGCGGAATTGAAGAGGACGAAGGCAAGCAGGGCTCCCCGGCGGGATGGTCGCTGTGGCCCACGGATCGAATTCCCGAGCAGCCGCTGAAAGCGCGGCGTGGGCGCGCCCAGGACCAGCAGGGGTGCCGCGACCATCACCACCACGATCAGCTGAATCGTTCGCATCCAGAAGGTCTGGCGCACGATCGCGTCGATGGGCTCGGACAGGCTGAGGGCGACGATCGTCAGGCCCCCGAGAAATGCGGCGGCCCGCCACTGGCGCGCACCCCAACCCGGCCGGGCATCGATCAGGCGGAGCGGCCGGCGGCCGCCTAACCAATAGCAGCCCGTAAGCAACGCGCAGAGCACCACAACCGTCATCGCTAGAGGATCGGCTGAAGGTGCTGCTGGAGGACCGGGTTGGCCATCTGGCCCAGCTGAATAAAGCTGACCTTGCCGGACCGGTCGATGAACACGCTCACCGGCAACCCCACGTTTACACCATACGCCGCCGCGATCTGGCCCGCGGGGTCGTAGAGACCAGGAAAATGGACGTCGACTTTGCGCAGAAACGCCTTCATCGAGCCGGTGCTCGTCTGCTGGTAGTTCACCGCCAGGACGACGAGTCCCTGCCCTTTGTAGATGTCAGCGGCGCGCTGGATCAGCGGCATCTCGTCCTGGCACGGCGCGCACCAGGTCGCCCAGAAGTTGAGGAGCACCGGCCTCCCGCGGTACTGGCTGAGCCGCACCGGAGCGCCGTCCAGGGTCTGGGTGGTGAAATCCGGAGCCATCGCGCCGACGGTCGCCCGGCCACCGTGCACCGTCACGGTGATCGGCGCCGGCCGGCCTACCAACTGGGTCGCGATCAGGAAGATCAGGACACCGGCCAGGAGCAAACTGCCCAACACTTTGAGGCGCAACGACCAGGGAAGTCCGGGATAGGGTCGCGTGCCGATGGTGGCGTTCAGTGTGACAAAATCCCGCCCACGGCCGCGAGACCGAAGAGCAGGGCGAGGTACGCCAACGAAAAATGGAAGAGGCGCGACGCCCAGCGCAACCCGGTGGCGGACAGCCCGCGGAGCGCCAACCAGATGAACGCGCCGCCGAGTGCCGCCGCCCCCGCGGTATACACGGGTCCCAGCCAGATGCCAGGAGCGAGGCTGACCGCGAGCAGGACCACCAGATAGACCAGAATCGACCGGCGGGTCTCGGCATCGCTGGCGACCACTGGCAGCATGGGCACGCCGGCTTCGCGATACTGGAGGCGAAGCAGCAGGGCGAGCGACCAGAAGTGCGGGGGCGTCCAGAAAAAGATCACCGCAAATAGGGCGAGCGCGGGCAGGGTGATGGAACCAGTCACCACCGCCCAACCGACGAGTGGCGGAAAGGCGCCCGCGGCGCCGCCCACCACGATGTTTTGGCTGGTGGACCGCTTCAGCCACATGGTGTAGATCAGGACGTAGAACAATCCGCCCATGAGCGCCAGCGTGGCGGCGAGCAGATTGGTCGCCACGGCGAGCAGCAGGAAGCCGGCAAGCCCCAGCCCGATGCCGAAGAACAGGGCATTCGCGGGGGCGATTCGGCCCGATGGAACCGGCCGGGTGCAGGTGCGGGCCATGACGGCGTCGATGTCGCGGTCGAACCAGCAGTTGACAGCCGCGGCGCCGCCCGCCGAGAGAGCGCCGCCGGCGAGGGCAGCCAGCGTGAGCGACATGCCTGGCCATCCTCGGGCGGCGGCGATCATCGCGCCGAACTCGGTGATCAGCAGGAGCAGCAGGATGCGCGGTTTGGTCAGGCTGAGGTAATCAGCCAGCACCCCACGCGCTGCGATCCGCCACGAAAGAGACTTCGAGAGAGCGACGTCGTACGCTTCGGCAATCATCGCAGCATCTCGATTGTCGGTTGGGCGAATGACCGGGCACGCGCGTCTTCCTCGTTAAACCATAGATAGAGGCACGTGATGAAGACGATCGAATACGTGATCGAACCTGGGACCCACATGATGCCGGCGCCAAATTGCTGATCGGTCAGGGCAGAAATGCCGCCCGGTCGCCACGGCAGCAATGGATAGGCATAGAAAGGCGCGGTCGCGAAAGCGAGCACGGCGGCCAGGACCCACGCCTGGATGGTGGCGGTGAAGACGTAGGCCACCCGCTTGAACGGCGACAACCGCGCCCGGAACGGATGCTGGTCGATGACCTGCGCCCAGAAGAGGATGCCAAGCCCGAGAAACAGACCGTGCTCCAGGTGGTGGACCAAATGGTTACGCAGGGTGAGGTCGTAGGCTGGCGGCCAGTGCCAGACCCAGAGGTTGACGCTCGAAAGGACCCAGGCGGCCAGCGGGCTTGCGACCAACGCCAAAACGCGCCGCGGCGCGGCGAGCGCCGGGTGCCTGACGATGGTTTTCGCCACTGGCCGGCGGATCGATAGCGGCAGGCCGCGCCAGATCTGCATCCATGGCGCGCCGGCGACCAGCAGCGGCGCCGCCACCAGGATCAGCAACAGATGCTGGGTCATGTGGGCCCAGAAGAGCTGGCGCGCCAGCGACTCGAGGGGGCTATCGAGGGCCAGTACGATAACGCCGAGCCCGCACCAGAATGCGACCGCGCGCCAACGCGAGGAAGTCCAGGAGGAGGTGGGTTTCCAGGGAGCGCCCCAGAGATAAAGGATCGCGGTCACCTCTACGCCGAGCAGCACCCACGGTTCGATGGGCCAGGTCAGCGGATTCAACCAGCTGACGGTCATTGGCGCCGGCCTAGGCGACGAAGTACAGCAGGAAGTAGTTGACGATCCCGGTCGCGGCGAGGAACAGGAGGATCCACGCGAAGGATGACGCCGGCCGCCGGCGCGCGATGGTGTCACCCGCCGGCCCGGCCTGCGTGACGATGCTGGCCAGCCACGCCGTGGCGAGCCCGAACTGGATGACCCAGGCGCTGCTCAAGCCGGCAAAGACGCTCGGGTAACCCCCATCGGTCAGCCCGAAACCGAGGTGCCACAACTCGTCACCCTGAAACAGACAGGTGGCGAGGCCGAGGACGAGCGCGACCGGCGTGAGCAGACGAAAGAGGAACGTCCCGCTCGCCGGGCGCGAGCCGAGAAAGTAGGCGACCGCGGTGGCCAGCGCCAGCACCAGGACGACCGCGCCGTAACCCTTGCTCGGCGGTCCGACTCCCTGCGCTTTCCAGCCCTGGTTGTTGTTCAGCGCCCGCAAATAGAAGAACGCGAACCACCAGGCCGCGAAGAAAAAGATGTCGGCCGCCAGGGCCAGCCAGGTGCCGATCCCAACCAGCCGCGTATCGAGCGCCGCCTCCGCGGCGGCATCGGCCTCGTAGGCGCGCGTCCTAACCGCCACCGGTCGCTCCCACCATGCCACCCAGATCGGCCACCGGCCGCGCGTTCGGGATCCCGTAGTCGTAGGGCCCCGCAACCACCAGGGGGACCCGCTCGAAATTCCGCGCCGGCACCGGCGTCGGCACCTGCCACTCGAGGGATCGCGCATGCCACGGATTGGCGAGCGCCGGACGGGCGACAAAGAACCAGGAGTAGATCAGGTTGGCGGCGAACAGCACCATCGAGCCGAACAGAAAGTAGGCGGAAACCGTGACCCAGCGGTTGAGCCCCACCAGGGCGGGATCATACGAGGAGACGCGGCGTGGCATGTTCAGCAAGCCGACGATGAACAATGGGAAGAAGGTGGAATTGAAGGCGATGAACATCCACCAGAAGTGGATCCGCCCGATGGTCGGGCTCAGCATCTTCCCCGTCATCTTCGGCAGCCAGTAGTAGGCGGCCG
>VBJI01000146.1 GCA_005880875.1 Chloroflexota bacterium | reverse complement strand
ATGCAGGTGGCGAGCTTCATCATCTGCGGCTGGCTGCTGCTGGGTTTTTCGGCTGCCCTCTGCCAACTCGCCGAGACGCGCGCGGCGCCAGCCTGGGCACCCGTGGTGTTCGGGGTGATGGGCTTCGGCTTGATTGCCGCTGGTGCGTTCCAGATCGACCCGACTACCGCTCGCCTTACCCTGCACGGCGAACTGCACTACGTCGCGTCGTTTGTGATCGCCGGCTCCCTTGGGCTGGCGGCGCTATTGGCCTGGCGCGACCTCCGTCAACTCGGCCGGAATCCGGCCATGGCGAGCTACTGCCTCGCCACCGGTTTCGTAGTGGTCACCCTCTTCACCGCCAGCCTGCTCGCGCCCAGCGTCGCTTCACCCGGCCTCCTCGAGCGGCTGGCCTTGCTCGCCGGCTCGGCCTGGGTGGTGGTTTACGCGCAGCGGCTACGGCGCACACTATCCGTGAACCGTCATGAATTCGAAAGGAATTTGGTGGCAGCATAAGTACCGGGTGAAAGGACGTTGAGCATGGCACGGGTCGACCTGGTTCGGGCTGGCGCCCAGCGGGTTGCACTTGCCGCGACCGGGATCGTCGCCGCCCTGTATGTCCTGATCGCGGTGGCTGTGGTGCTGATCGTGTCCCACAACCTCACCTCCAACGTCGATGGAACGCTGTCCAGGTGGCTGACCTCGATGGCCGCGGATCGGCAGACCGTGACCAGGGGCTTCCCGGGACCTAACCGGGGGCCCGGCGGACCGCGACTCGGTGACGCGCCGGTCCTCTGGTGGATGTGGCATCCGGACGGCAATTTCAGTGATAGCAGTACCGAAGCGCAGTCGGTCAAGTTGCCGGTTCCGCCAACGAGCATCACCAGTGCGCAGACCATCACCGTGTCAGGCGTTGACTTCCGGGTCGAGGGTGGCCACGTCGGGGATGACTGGGCGGTCGTCGCTCAATCGCTGACCAGCGTCGAGCAGCCCCGGTCGAACTTGATCCAGGCCGAGCTGCTGATCGGCCCGGTGCTGCTGCTGGTCGTGTTTTTGGGCGCCCTGGCCATCGGCCGGCGGGTGGCCTCGCCGATCGAACAGGCGCGTCAGCGGCAGATGGATTTCACCGCCAACGCCTCACACGAGCTCCGCACCCCGCTGGCCGTCATCCAGGCCCAAACGTCGCTGGCGCTGGCGTCACCGAGAAATACCGACTGGTACCGGCGGGCCTTCGAGCAGGTCAACCGTGAAAGCCAGCGAATGCGCCATCTCGTCGATGATCTCCTCTGGCTGGCGCGCTTCGAAGCCATGCCACGATCGAACAAGGCCGAACCCGTCGATGTTGGCGTGATGGCGCAACAGGCGGTGGACCGGTTCGCCGCGGTGGCGGAAGCGCGGCAGCAGCGGTTGAGCGTCGGCCTGAGCGGCGATTCTCTCGTGATTGCAGCTTCACCGGAATGGCTGGATCATCTGATCGGGGTCCTGCTCGATAACGCGTGCAAGTACACGCCTGACGGCGGATCGATCGACGTGCGCGTGACGGTCGAGGGCAACCGGGTGGCGCTGGTCGTCGACGACTCGGGCCCCGGCATTCCGCAAGACCGAAGGGGAGAGATCTTCGACCGGTTCCGTCGCGTCACCGACCAGCCCGGCGGCGCGGGCCTCGGGCTGGCGATCGCCGACGCCGTCGTCCGAGCCACGAACGGGCGTTGGGACGTCGGCACCTCGGCTGCGGGCGGCGCCAGCATGGCGGTCAGCTGGCCCCGGATGCTGGCTCATGGCGTCGCCACCCGCGCGGTCTCGCCGGAGAGCCCGCCGCTCGCCTCCCTCGACGCCTGAAAGATTAAGCCGCCCTTAAATCCGTATCACGGATTTGCAAGGTGGGCTCGCGCACCATGTCGTTATGAAATCTTTCACAGCGACCGACCGAGACCGCGGCCTTCGTCGGCTGCGACGGCTGACCTTCGGGGCGGTGACCGGCGCAACCATGGCGCTGCTCGGCATCAGCTACGTCGCCGCTGCATCGTATGCCGGCAAAGCCTCGACCGCATCGACCACCGCGCTCAACACCTCGACGTCGAGCGCCACCACCAGCTCGAGCAGCTCGGCGACAGAGAACGCGACGGCGAGCGCCACCGCGGCGCCAACCGCTACCACCGGGAACAGCGGCAGCGGCACGGTAACCAGCGGAGGTTCGTGATGGCCGTTGCAAGCAAGACCTGGAAGGCGCTCGGCACGTCGGTGCACGTCCTGGCCACCGACCCGCAGCAGCTGCCGGCCGCCGAGATGGCCGTCAGAGAGATCCTCGACGATGTGGATGCCGCTTACAGCCGCTTCCGCGCGGATAGCGAGCTCAGCCGGCTGAACGCTCGCGGCGGCCGGACGGTCAACGTCAGCCCGTTACTGGCGACGGCGATCAGCACCGCCCTGACGGCGGCGAGCGCGACCCATGGCGTGGTCGATCCCACCATTGGCCGAGCGATCCGGATCGCCGGTTACGACGACGACTTTGCCCGGATCGCCGGGGATCGCGGGCCCATTGCCCTCCGTGCCGCCACGGTTCCGGGCTGGCAGGTGGTCCGCGTGGATAGCGCCGCAAAGACCGTTCACCTGCCGGAAGGCGTCGAGCTCGACCTCGGCTCGACCGGCAAAGCGCTGGCCGCCGACCTGGCGGCCCACGCCGCCCACACGGCCATGAAGAGCGGTGGGGTGCTGGTCAGTCTGGGCGGCGACATCGCCGTTGCCGGCGATTCACCGGAAGGCGGGTGGCGCGTGCTCGTTGCCGAAGACAGTGCCGTGCCGCCGGACAGCGATGGGCAGGTGATCTGCGTCGGCAGCGGTGGAGTGGCAACCTCCAGCACGACGGTGCGGCGATGGACGCGCGGCGGCACGGTCCTGCACCACATCATCGATCCGAAAACCGGACTCCCAAGCAGCGGGCCGTGGCGAACGGTGACGGTGGTGGCGAGGACCTGCGTCGATGCGAACATCGCCGCCACCGCCGCAATCGTTCAGGGTGAGGCCGCCGTGGCCTGGCTGCAAGCCCGTCACCTGCCGGCGCGGCTGGTCGAAAACGATGGCACCATCCACTACATCGGCCCCTGGCCGGATCCGGATCGGGTGGCGGCATGAGCACCACGATCCTCTGGTACACCACCCGCGCGGCGGGCGTTGTGTCACTCGTGCTGCTGACCGCGGTCGTCCTGCTCGGGCTCACGGCCGCGGTCCGCTGGCAGACCGCGAGCTGGCCGCGCTTCCTCACCATCGGCTTCCATCGCAACCTCGCCCTGACGACGCTGGTCTTCCTCGCCATTCATATCGTCACCGCCGTGGTGGATCCCTTTACCGCCCTCGGTTGGAACGCCGCCCTCATTCCGTTCTCATCCCATTACCGGACGCTCTGGCTCGGGCTCGGCGTGGTCGCGATGTACCTGCTCGTCGCCGTTATGGTCACGAGCCTGCTCCGCCCGATCTTCGGCGTTAGGAGCTGGCGTGTCGTGCACTGGCTGACCTATGCGATGTGGCCGATTGCCGTGATCCACGGTTTCGGAACCGGAACCGACCGCGGCTTCGCCTGGATGCTCGGCATCGATGCGGCCTGCGTGGGCAGCGTGCTGGCGGCGCTCGCCTGGCGCTGGAGCCGCGTACCGCCGACGTCGTGGCGTCAGGTACCCGCAAATGGCTAACCTGCTCAGTGGATCCGTCGACCCCCTGCCAATGCCAACCGACGGTCATCTGATCCACCGGCTGGAGGCGGCCAACCTGCTCGGTCGCGGCGGCGCCGGCTTTCCCGTCGGCCGCAAGTGGCGGGCGGTCGCCGAGCGGGCTAACGGCCGGGCGGTCGTCCTGGCGAACGGCGCCGAGGGGGAGCCCTTGAGCGTGAAGGACCGGGCCCTGATGACGACCCGGCCGGATCTCGTCATCGATGGGGCGGTGCTCGCCGCCGATGCGGTAGGCGCGCCGGACATCATCTTCTATGTCGGGGCCGAGCATCGCGCCGCCCAGGCCGCGTTGCGGCACCGCGCGTCTACGAACGGGGCGCCGACGGCCGGCCGACACTGGTCCAGAACGTCGAGAGCCTGGCGATGGCGGCGCTGATCGCTCGCGGTGTCGAAACCCGCACCGGCCTGGTGACCGTCTCGGGGGCGATCCGGAAATCGGGCGTCCAGGAGATCGACCTCGGCTGGACGCTCGGCGATGTTGCCGCCCGTGCCGGCGGACTGTCCCGTCCGGCTCAAGCGGTCCTCCTCGGTGGCTACTTTGGCGCATGGGCCCCGATCGACGAGGTCTGGGCACTGCCGGTGGAGCCTCAGTCGCTGCGGGCTCGGGGGCTGACCTTTGGCTGCGGCGTGGTCCATCTCCTTGCCGAGGACGCGTGCGGCGTCGACGCCACTGCCCGGATCGTGCGGTACCTCGCGTCGCAGAGTGCCCGGCAGTGCGGGCCCTGTGTCTTTGGCCTTCATGCGATCGGGGAGTGCATCGGGCGGCTGGCGGCTCGATGCGCGCATGCCTCGGACCTGGACCGGCTGAAGCGCTGGACTGGCCAGCTCGCGGGCCGGGGCGGCTGCAAGCATCCGGATGGGGCGGCCGGCTTGTTGCACAGCGCACTCACCGTTTTCGCCGACGACTTCGTGGCCCATCAGGGCCGGCGCTGTGTGCGGAGGTCGACAGCCCACCCGGCAGCGGTCGGTCAGCTGGCGGCGGTGGCGTGATGGCCGAGCAGCTTCAGGTCGACCGTATCCGCTGCGACGGACACGGCCTGTGCGCCGAGCTGCTGCCGGAGATGGTCACGCTCGACGATTGGGGCTTTCCGATTGTCAAAACCGGCCTCATCCCGGCCCGTTTGACGGAGCACGCCCAGCAGGCGGTCGATGCCTGTCCGGTGTTAGCCCTCAAGCTGGCACGCCGCCCCGGCCAATAGGCTTCACGCGCCGATGCTTTGCGTCCACCGATCACGCGCGGCCGCATCGCCGATGGCACATGCGCCGTACCATCGGTTCTCGATCGGCGTCGTTGCCTTGAGTTCCAGGTGACGGCAGGCTTTGAACCAGGCCAGCGGCTCGTACGACGGATCGAAGGTGACGACGTCCATCGCCCGATAGGCCGGACAGGTCTCGAAATCCCCGCGCGACGGTTTTGAAAAGGGCACGCGTCGAGCAGAGGCCGATGATCGACCTCGCCCTGCATCCGTAGCCACTCACCAACGGCGGCGGCGCGGCTCCTGATGCCGTGCTGATGGAAGAGTTTCTCGAGATGCGACCGGACCGTGCGAGGAGAGAGTCGCAGTCGATTCGCGATTTGCTTGTCGGACAGGCCAGCCGCGATGAGTGGAAGGATCTCGGCCTGGCGCGACTCGAGGAGGTCTTTCTCAGCCTCACAGGAGAAGCAGCATGATCAACGCATTCAAGCGGAATGGCGCAAGCTTCGGCAGCGGCCGGCGGTATGGATCCTCGGCGCAATCCTGCTGGTGGCCCTCGTCTTGTCGGCTATGCGTTCCAGTGGGTCCAGGTTACGTTCCCCGCGAAGAATTTCCACAACGAGCTCGGCCTGACGCCGGCGCAGCTCAAAGTCGCGCTTTATCCGGTGAACTTCGTCAAGAACTCACTCCAGGGCGTCGGCATTCTGGGCGGCGCGCTGGCCCTGATCCTGGGGGCGCTCGCGGTCGGCAGCGAGGTTCGGATGGGGGACCGTCAAAACCGTGTACACGCAGCGGCCCAGCCGGATCCAGGCGCTCGCCGGCCAGCTCGGCGTGATCGGCGTGATCACCGCCAGCTACAGCGTCGCGTTCTTCGCCGTCGCCGCCCTCTGCAGCTGGATCATCGCCACCATTGACGGCCAGGCCGCCAGCTGGCCGGCCGCGATCGACATCCTCAAGGCCGTGGGCGCGAGCTGGCTGATCTTCAGCTGCTGGTCGCTCCTTGGGATGGCGTTCGGCTACTTGTTCCGCCAATCGGCCATGGCGATCGGCATCGGCCTCGCCTACCTGTTCGTGATCGAAGGTATCCTGTTCCGGGTGCTCAACGGGTTCGACGCCTCCTGGGTGTCGACGGTGGAAAAATTCTTCGCCGGACAGAACGCAACAGCACTGCTTGGGTCGTTCGGGCGCGCGTTTCCGGCGCCCGGGGCCGCGCCACCGCTCGTCTCCGCCGGTGAAGCCGTCCTCGTCCTGGCGGTCTACACCGCAGTGTTCGCCGCCGCGTCGGCGCTCGTCGTTCGCGCTCGCGACGTCACATGACACGCGTCATCGCAAACTGCTGACCTCGATGAATGGCGACTGCCGTGACCTGGCGATATGGTCGCGGCAGTCGTTGCATTTTTCGAGACAAAGGAGTGGGCGATGCGAGGATTCGAGTACCGCTCGGTTGAAGGCTGGCACGGGATTCCGCTGGTGCACGTGGCGTTCGGATCCTGGGAGGGCGGCCGCTACCGGCCGCGCCGGGCCATCGGCCTGATTGCGGTGGGGGACACGGCGATTGGCCTGGTCGCAGTCGGCCTGATCGGGGTCGGTGGCGTAGTGGTCGCACCTGTCGCCCTGGGCCTTGTAGCCCTCGGATTGGTGGTGGTTGGCATCGTGTCGACCGGCGTCGTCGCAGCCGGCGTGGTCGCCGCCGGCATCGTGGTGGTTGGTATCAGGGTCGCGGGGATTGTCGTTGCGGCGCTGGCGAGCTAATGGGGCGTGCCGCTGGTTACCGGCCGGTTTCGGCGCGCTGCTTCAGTCCCGAGCGGCATGCCACCTGACCAGACCATCCGCTGGCCGGGCTGGAATTCGGTCACCTTGATCGGAAAAGCGCGGCCTGGATTGACCTTGACGTAGACCTTGATGGTCTCGCCCGGCGCGATGCGTCCTTCGACGCGTTCGACTCCCGAATCCCATGAGGGGTAATTCGCCCCGTCGGTCAGGATGGCCCAGATGGCGTCGGGTTTGGCCGCAATCGTCGAGCTCGCTTCGTATGCTTTCACGCGTTTCCCTCCAATTTCGTTGTCGATAACGGTAGCATTTTTGTTACGATTCGGAAATCGTGGGCTCCCTGCCGGCGTCCGGCGATCCCTTCGACGCCCTGGGCGATGGCAACCGACGGGCCATCGTGGAACTGCTGGGTTCGGGCGGTCGC
>VBJI01000006.1 GCA_005880875.1 Chloroflexota bacterium | reverse complement strand
CCGTTTTCATGCCCAGGGCGAACCCTGCTGTACCGAGCGAACCTTCGCCTCGTTTATTCGGGCCGAGGAGGAGATCGCCTCGCTCCGGGTCCAGATGCGGCGGGTCCGGCGCGAGCACTGGCATGGCCGCGGGCGCCGTCGGCGTGGCGCCCCCGGCCGCGACGCCGGCGGCCAGACGCTCGCCGAGATGAAGGAGGAAGTCCAGGGGTGGCAGCACAAGCTGAACCAGTTGCCCTGCCGCAAGTGCCCGTTCCTGGCGGAGCATCGGGCGCATCACGCCGAAGTTCGAGAGCTGCAGGCCCGCCTGCGAACCTCCGGGCACGACGCCGAACGCAGCCAGGGTGAATACCGCCGGCGAATGCACGCCCTGCGGGCGGTCCTCGAGGAACTCGGCTTCCTGGAGGGGGCGATCCCCACCGACAAGGGCCTGCTCGCCTCTCGGATCTACGGCGAAAACAGCCTGATCGTCACCCAGGCGATCGCGGACGGCTGGCTGGAGGAGCTCACGCCGGCGGAACTGGCCGCGTCGCTGGTGATGGTCACTGCCGAAGACCGCAATCGCGACCGTCCCCGCGAGCGCCGTCGCTTCCCCACCAGCGCCGTCGCCCTGGCGCAGAAGCGCTTACGCATCATCTATTACCGTTTCTCCGCCCGGGAGAAGGAGCGAGGCGAGGAGAATCTGCGGCCCCTCTCCACCGACTACGTGAACTTCACCTATGACTGGTGCAGTGGCCGGCCGCTGACCGAGATGCAGGCGCCCATCGACGTCGAGCTGGGCGACGCCGTCAAGGCGTTGAAGGGCCTCTACAGCGCCTTGCGGCAGATCGAGTGGGCGGTGTCCGACCGGCCCTCGCTGCGTCGGCTGGTGCTCCAGGCGCGGGGAAGCCTGGAGCGCGATCTGATCACCAGGGTCTAGATCGTCAGGGTTGCGGGATTTCCCGCATGTCAGTCCCTGCCCTCTTCCTGGGCCAGCTTCTCGGAAATGCGGTAGATCTGCTCGGGCAGGTCCGCGATGTCATAGAAGCGCAGGGGTTTCTTCAGCCGCTTGGCGATGCCGAGCTGGACCTTGACGCCCAGGCTCATGGTGCCGAACAACCACACCTCGTCGCAACGCGAGAGCAGGTTGTTGATCGCCTCCCGGACGAGCTGCTTGGGCACGGTGTGCAGCAGGTAGTAATCAAAGAGCATGAACGGATTGATCGGCACGTAGCCCTCGTCCAGCACCATCTTGGAGACGTGCATCCGCCAGTAGAAGTTGCGATTCGACATCGCGATATAGATCAGCTTCTTGGGATGGCGAAGCGTCTGTTCGAGCTGTTCCAGCGGGCTGGCTTCGGGAACCGGAGCGAAGATCGAGGCCAGGATGTCTTCGGCCGACTTGCCGCCGGCTGGCAGGTCCTCGGGCGCCGTCAGCGGCGCCGAAGGCGCCTCTTCAGGTTCGACGGCGTCCCGCTCCCGCTCCCCCGGCATGTTGTCGCGAAGTGTATGCGTCTGCAATTGGCTGGTCAAGCAACTGACGGACGAGGGGTCTCAGTCGCCGCAGAGCCCGGTCGAGCAGTGCCCGGTTCTCGACATCGTTGAGCCATCGGCTGGCACCGGAGGGATGTGGCAGCGGCAGCAGCAGCGGACGGATCGAGGTTCGACCACCGACCTCGCGACCTGACAGGTCGAACGTCCGCCCCACCAGCGCGTCCAGCCGGCGTCCGGGGAGGAATCGCTGGTGGGCCAGTCCGCCGACAAGCATCAGCAACTCCGGCTGGATCAGCGCCAGCTGCCGGTCGAGGTGCGGCCGGCACAGATCGACCTCCGCCTGGCTTGGCCTTCGGTCTCCCCCACCCGTCCCCTTACCCGGAAAACACTTCGTGATCGAGGTCATATAGACCTTCCGGCGGGCGTGCGCTTCGGAGGCAAAGCCGGCCTGCATCAGCCAGTCGAACAGGACCCGCCGCGACCGACCCTGGAAAGGGAGGCGCGCAACGGCCTCGACGCCGCCCGGCGCCTGGCCGATCAGCATCATCCGGTTGTCGCCGTGCCCGCTCAGCACGGGCGCGGCGGCCGGAAGATAGCCGGCCTGGACGCAACGCGTGCAGGCCAGGATCTGGCCATGGAGCCGAGCGACGGCGGTTGGCGAAGCCGTCAGCCGGTCACGGATACGCGACCACGGTGACCGGCGTGTCGGGATTTGCGGCGGTCGATGACCCACCGGTGTCATTGACCACGTGCAGAATGCCGCCAGATCCATTCTTTGCATCCAGAAAGATGGTCAGCAGATCGTGGAGGCTGGCTTTGGGGAGACTCGCGGGCACCTCGAAAGCGCGCGCCGCAAGGATATTGACGTGCTGATTGAAGAAGCTGTAGCTCCCCATGCCAAAGCCGGTGAAACCGGTGACGCCGGCGGCCACCTTGAAGGCCGCCCAGCCATCGACGCCCGGTGCCTCCGTCCATGCCGGCTGGCTCGGCGGATCGTAGGGCATCTCGTTCTGGAAGAAAATGTCGGTGCCGCCATTCCCGTTCCAGATCACCTCGTATTTCTGGTAGTGCTCGACGAACAGGCCGTAGGCGGTCACGTTGTCACCGTTGACGAGGACGCCGGTATCGGCCGTGTTGCTCGTCCAGCCGACGCCGGTGCCGTGGTCGGCCCTCCAGGCCCAGATGTCGTCGAGGATGACATTGCTGCTGTTCACCACCAGGCTGGTCGTCGCCCTGCCCGGGGTCGCTCCACCGATGCGGAAGAACACGTCGTGCAGCGCCGACGGGTCGGCGGCATCGTTATCGCTTCGCGAGTGGCCGCTTCCGACCTGCAGCAAGATGGGAGAGTTCGCCACGCCGGCGTCAAAGAGCATCCCTGAAAGCAGCTCGCCCTTCGCATTGGCGACCTGCATCGCGACGATCCCATTGTTGGGGACCAGGGTCGGGAAACCGAGACCCAGGACCACCGTGTCAGGACGGCTGACCTCGAGACTCTGGTCAAGGTGGTAAACCCCCGGGGTCAGGATGAGGTCCTTGCCGGAGCCCAGTGCCGCATTGATCGTGGTGGCCGCATCCGTAGGCCTGGCGATGAAGAACTTCTGGATCGGAATCGAGGAGCCGGGCGTCGGACCGCCGGCCCAGCTGGTGCCCACCGAGTTGTGCTGGACCGCCGGAACGAAAACGTTGTCGTTCCCCGCGGCGTCGCGGTACAGGTATGGCGCCTCCCTGGTCACCGGGCTGCTCGGCAGCGTGGTGTACGGCCCGCACGACTTCGTGCCGGGGAAGCATTGCGCCGGCGCGCCCAGGACGCCGGAGAAGACCTGGTTCCAGACCCCGTTGGTCCAGCCGTCGAGGTTGCTGTTCCTCGTGATCCACTGCTGCTGTGAGCCGTTGACCACGGTGCTGCCGTCGAACTCGGTATCGGCGATGAAGCCTCCACTGGCAAACGAGGGGCCGCTGCAATAGTCCATCAGGGTGGTGAACCCGTTGACGTGGACCCGCCGCATCGGCGCGGCCTGCGAGACCGCCCAGAATTCGCCCGTCTTGCAACCGAAGTTCGGCGTCGTCACGTTGATGGTCAGGTTGGACATCGAGCGCCAGAAGTTATCGAGCGCGATGCAGTTGCCCGGACCGAAGCACTGGTTGTAGACGTCGATCGAACCGTTGATCACGACATCGTTCGGTGAAAGGCCGAGCCCGGCGACTGCCGTGTAGTAGCCGACCTGGAAGTTGAGCGGATTGGTCGCGGAGCCGTAGGTCCCGGGCTCGAACAGGAGCGCGTAGCGCTGTTGGCCGAACTGGTTGGAGACCTGCTGGATGGCGACGGCGTTGACGGTCGCCTGAATCTCGCTCTGCGGCGTGCTCGGCGTGAAGACGTAGACGTTCGGGCCGAAGTCCGGCTGGCCCGAGGCCGTCCGCGGGTTTGTGGCCGCGAGGGCCACCGGCGAGAAACTGGCGGTGGAGACTCCGCCGGCAAGCACAATGCCAACCATCAGCCGGGAAAAGAATCTGCGCACCTTCGCTCCTCCTTTCTTGTCGCGATGCAGCCAGCCCTCCGTGCCGATTAAACCATCCGCCCGGGGGAGGCGGCCAGCGTTCTCGGTGGCGGGAAGCTGGCTGGCAGGTCCGCAGCCGCCACCTGGAAAATCTCCTCCGGCTGCGGCAGCCCATGAAACTGATGCAGACCGAGGTCTTTGAAGCTCACGCCTTCAGGCTCGGATCCCGTGACGGCATCCCGAACCGCGCGGGACAGAAGAATCTGGCCGCCATGGCTCGCAAAGCAAATGCGCGAGGCGAGGTGCACCGGAAGTCCCATGTAGCCGGTGTCGGTCAGCGTCGGCTGGCCGGCGTGCAGGCCAATCCGCACTCGGATCCGCAGGCCGTCCGGCCAGGCCCGGTCGCGAACCGCCCGCTGAATGGCAAGCGCGGCCTCGAGCCCGGCCGGCGCGTGCTCGAAGACCGCGAACATCTCATCGGCCCGGGTTTCGACCTCCCGGCCGTCTGCAGCGCGGATAGCCGCGCGCAGCAGCCGTCGAACGTCGGCGAGCAGCCCGTCGTAGCGATCGCCAAGCTGCCGGACGAGGCCGGTCGAGTCCTCGATATCGGTGAACAGAAAGGTCACAAAGCCGGTCGGCAGGGTGCGGGCCTCGGTCGCACGCGCCTGGATCTCGGTGTGCATCCATGCGTTTTCGAGAGCGAGCCGAACGGCGGCCGTCACGGACCCGGCTACGTCTGGATCCCTGAGCGCGCTCCGATCGTGCACGAGCGCGGCCATCGGATGACCGCCCCGACCGAGCAACGTGACCGCACGATCGTCGCCATCGCTAGGCAGCATCGCGGCCTGCCCTTTGCCGTCCAGATAGGCCGCCACCGAGTCGGACCAGTAGAGGACGGACAGGGTCGGGTCACCAAGCACCGTTCGCAACCGGTCCTGCAACTGGTCCGGAGTGCCCAGTCCACCCAGCTCGATCACCGCCTTTCCGGCCGCTGCCTGCCGGCTCTGCGACTGCAGCTGGCCGGTCATGAAGCCGACCGGGACGATGCCGTACTTCTTGGCGGCCTTCAGCAGCCTCGCACGAGCTCGATCCCGAGCGCCTTCGTTCTCGAAGCGGGTCTGGTTGAAGCGGGCCAGCGCATTGCGGACGTGAGCCTCGTCGTTGATCGGCAGCCGCCGAATACCGTGTGAATCGATGTACGCGAAGGCGCTATCCGCCAACCGGGCGCGCGTTTTTCCGTCAAGAGGGGCCATCGCCTGGTGGTCCAATGATCGCAAATCCATTGGGTCGCCTTGACGTCGTTCCCGAACTGGTCTAGGGTCAGTTGGAGGCCCTGGCGCATGACTGAGGAGAAGCCCGAAGCCGAGTTGGTTCGCTGCGAGGGATGCCAGGAGATGGTCCGGCCCCTGACCGAGCACGCCGTCAGCCTGATCGCGGCCACCGTGGTGACCCTGCATGCGTGTCCATCCTGTGGCGGTCAGAAGGTGTCGGTCGCGAGCCCTTTCAGCTAGAAGCAACCCGCCGACCATAGGCGAACGTAACTGAGTTCGAGAGGATGCATTAGTCGACCGGTATTGGAATGGACCTCCCATTGGCCTGGACGATGACCTCTGTCGCTGCCGCACCGTTGTTCCCGGCAACGAAGACCAGGAGATCGTCGCTCCCGGGCCGGCTTCCGATGAGACCGACTGACGCACCGGGCGGTACCCGCCAGATCAGTCGACCGCTGGAAACCTCGATGATGCCTTTCGAGAAAAGTGCCAGGCGACCCCGCCAGGACAGGCCAAGTACCTCGCCCGGTCCGGCCGCGCCTACGGGCGAGCCAGCCGTAGCTGCGGTCGACAGACTTCGCTTCTGAACGCTCGCTCCGACAAGGTTCTCCATGGCAAGCTCCGCATCTGGAGTGACATACATGTTGGCGACTGCGCATCCGCAGACCGCTCCTGGGGCAAGGTCGTCGCGTGCGTAGAGCGTGCGACCAGTCGATAGCTCGAGCACGCGCACGTCATGCAGAGCCTGCTGCTCGCTAAATACAACAACCGCACGATCCGATGTGAAGCTGCAGGCGAGTAGCTCTCAAAAGGCGAGCACGGACGGGCTCTTTACCCCCGAAAAGCTCGCAACCGCCCGGACCTGACCACGCTCGGGATCGATGAGGGCAAGCTCAGCGTGGCTGGTGATCCCTGAAGGGCCAGCTGCAGAGTCGGTTGACCGCAGCCGGCAGAAGTGCCGGCTGTTGTCGGCCCACATGGCTGCCTCCCCGGACTATTCACCGCCGCTCGGGATAATGTTGTTGCCCGCGCTGTCCATATGCGGACCAAGAATGATTGCAGCGACCACAACCACGGTTAGGACGACTAACAGGATGACGAATGGCTCCCATTTCGATCGGATCGAACCCAGGATCCTGTTCAACAAGTTTGCCATCGGCCTATTCAGCTTCCCGATACATAACGAAACCATCCAGAGATACCGGCTTTTGGCCGGCAGCGATCGTGGCGCGCGGGAGCTTGCGGGCGGTTCGGGATACTGCGTTATTAGGTGATTCCCATTTGCTGCTGATCACTATCCGGATCATCTCAGGGCTCATCGGCCTGGTCTTCCTCGGAGCCGGCCTGTACGAAGCTCTCCGCGGAGCCCGGTTGCCTGGGCTTTTGGCGTGGACCCTGTTGCCGCGCAACCGCCCGCCAACCTCCCGGACATGGAGCAGTCGGCGATGGCGGATCAACGGTTCGGTCCTGATCCTGTGGTCAGTCGCACTCCTAACGTGGGCGATCGCAGGCTTCAGCGAGACAACCGTCGCCGCCGGACTCGTTCTCGGATGGGTGGGCTTCGGCATTGGCGTTTGGGTCACCCTGACGAAATTGGCCTAAGTCGTTGGAACGCCTGGACGTGCTCCTTGACGCGCTCGAGAAGTTAGAGTTGCGGGTGGAATTTCGAACGTGAGAAAACTGATCGAATCAACGCATGTATCACTCGGTGGCGAGATCGGCTCGCCACAGGCGTGGGCCCTTCCATATCTCAGCGACGAGCACCACGAATATGCCAGGAAGCTCTTGTTCTCGGCTGATGCCCTTCTCCTCGGCCGACGAACATACGAAGGGTTGTCAGCCGCCTACATCCAGATGGCTAACGAGACGACGGGTGTCCCGAATGACTTCATACAGAGAATGAACAGTATCCCGAAGTACGTAGCGTCCAAGACCCTGCGCGAGACAACGTGGAATGCCACGGTCATCGAGGGGGACGTCGCCACTTTCGTGGCGTCGCTGAAGTCCGAGCCCGGCGGAAACATCCTGAAATACGGCAACGGACCGCTCGATGCCACGCTTATGGAGCACGGCCTGATCGACGAATTCCACCTCCTCCTCACACCCGTGGCTGTCGGCAAGGGCCAGCATCTCTTCGAGGCCATCGACTCCGCTCCGCAACTCAACATGGTCGGCATGACAACGTTCAGCAATGGCGTCGTCATCCTCATGTATGCGCCGAAATGATCTCAGTACCGATAAAGACGGCGCGCTATGAGGGTTCCGCGCGTTGGTCGCTCATGAGCCATCCGAGCGCCTCCTGACGGCTGGCGAAGTACCCAGTTGGGAACCGTCCGGGGCCTTCTGGGGCGGGCGGCTTACCAACCATCGGCATGCCAGCGGGCATCTGGAACGCGAACCTTGTCACGCCGGCGGCGTTGTAGCGGGGAATAATATTGGCGTCCCGCCAGGTGCCGTCCATGAAGGCTGGATTCATGCGGAAGCTGGTGGCATCGATCAGAACGCGTTGGCGGTGCGCCCTGGCCACCTGATCCGCAAATGTGCTCAGCCATTTTTGAAATTGCTCTTTGGACATCGGCGCCGTGGTATCGAACCAGCGCAGCTCGACCAGGCCGATCGATGGGCGGTCGATGATTTCGCCCCACTGGTCTTCGTAGACGTGCTTCGAATCAGACATCGCTTCTCCTCCTCTTTCCCGGCTTGATGGGCGCCTGGGTTTCCGGGGCAATGCCCAGGCGGGTCCCGTGCTCGACGAGTGCTTTTAACCGGCGGGTGACGAGCTCGGTCCATCCTTTCGAAAACTGGATCGCGCGATCCGGATCGATTGGACCGAAGGCGCGAAACGAGAACTGCAGGCGCGTTCCCTCGCCGACCGCCACCAGGTCGAAGCTCGCAACCCCAATGCCCAGGCCGAGGTGGAATGGACCCGTCAACTCGAGGTGACGGTCCGTTGCCCATTGAGTAACCACGGCTAACACCGCGCCGTCGTGTCCCCAGTGCTCGATGAAGAGTCCTCCCAGCCGCGGTTCGAGGGTCAGCCCCGTCGCCTGGGGACGAAGCATCGGATGACCCCACCAGCCGTCGGGGTCCACCGTTAAAGCTTTGAAGACGACATCAGGCTGTCCGCCGATGCGGACGTCGAGCGCAATATCGACGGACGGCTTGGTCGATTCCTCGCTCGTTCCCTTACCCTCGACACTGGACCGAAGCCGAAGCATTCCGGCAGCCCAGCCTGCCGCTTGGGGATCGAACCACCGCCGATAGATGTCCTGCAGCGGAATCGCATTCAGGTAGTGACGCCGTTCGCGGCCGCGCTTTCGGCTCACCACCAGTCCGGCGTCCGAAAGCACCTCGAGGTGTCGCATGACCGCGATTCGCGAGATGCGGAAGTGTGAGGAGATGTCCCCCGTGATGCGCGGCCCGTCGAGCAGCAAGTCGAGCACTTTGCGCCGCGTCGGGTCGGCCAGAGCCCGCCACACGGGCGCGGTCCGGATCTCGAGGCTGCCGATGCGTGGCCCGACGCTGCGAGACGGCATACATGTAACTCCAGCATTACATATTATCGGATCGCGACGCAACTAATGATCGAGCGCGGCCCCTTCGCGAGCCTTAGCCAAAGGTGCAGTCGACGGTGACCTTGGCGAGGGCGCTCTCGAGAACGGCGAGCTCCTGGTCGTCCAGCTTCCTGAGGAATAGATCGGAAACTCCGCGCATGTGGACCGGAGCTGCGACGGTCAGACGGTGCAATCCGGACTTTGTCAACTGGACCACGACCCCGCGCCCGTCGGCATCGGCGTGGGCACGGCGCACCAGACCTTCGTGAACGAGCCGGGTGACGCGCCGGGTCATGCCGGAGCGCGAGATGAGGGCGTGGTCCGCCAGTTCTGTCATCCGCAGCGAACCTCCAGCGATGGCCAGCTGAGCCAGCACGTCGAAGTCCGCCAGGGCCAAACCGGTCTTGCTTTCGAGATCGGTCTCAAGCTGACGCAAAAGCGTGGCGTGTGCCCGGAGCAGCGCGTCCCACGCCTGCAAGCCGTGCCTACCCGGTACCTCCCTCGCCAGGATCCGATCGAAATGAGCAGCGGCGTCCTTTTTCGATGGTACTTGCATATACAATCACTTTGCTCTAGAATACGATACTTGTATTTGCAATTATATCGATTGGCCGGAAGGAGATTGCGATGATCAAAGAAGTCGACGTCGACCCGGACAGGCTGTTGACCCAGCGGTGGGGCACGAGGGCCGACGACGCCCAAGTGAAACGAACCGTGGCCGCCCTCGAGGCGAATGGAATCACGGCCCTCCGGGCGTCGGACGCCGCCGCGGCAAAGCGGATTGTCCTGGACCTCATCCCTGACGCCTCCCCGGTGCACCAGGGGGCTTCGCAAACCCTCGACGTGCTGGGTATCACGGACGAGATCGAAAAGTCCGGTCGCTACGCGGCGCTCCGCCCGAGGATCTGGAGCATGGATCGCGAGACCGAGGCCCACGAGATTCGCCGACTAGGTGCGGCGCCGGATGTCATGCTCGGCAGCGTCCATGCGGTCACTGAGACCGGGTCGCTGCTCGTGGCTTCCATGAGCGGCAGTCAGCTCGGGCCTTATGCCAGCGGCGCCGGACGGGTCATTCTCGTCGTCGGGACGCAGAAGATCGTGCCGGATCTCGAGGACGGTCTGCTCCGCATCAACGAGTACGCGTATCGGCTCGAAGACGCCCGCGCCCAGGCTGCGTATGGCGTACGGAGCGCGGTGAACAAGGTTCTCATTATCAACCGGGAGATCACCCCCGGGCGGATCACCGTGGTGTTGGTCGACGAGGTGCTTGGTTTTTAAATGCCCCGGACAGAAGCGCGTGAGACCGCATCAGCCCTGACAATCCCTAAATCGACGCTGGGCGTCGGCATCGTCGGAGTCAGCCCCGTCCGGGGCTGGGCCACCACCGCCCACATCCCGGCACTGCGCGCGCTGCCGAACTACGAGATCCGGGCCCTCAGCGCCCACAACGCGGAGTCCGCGCGCGCCGCAGGCGAAGCGTTCGGGGTCAACGCGGTTTTCTCAGACCACGAGCAGCTAATGACCCGACCAGACATCGACGTGGTCGCCGTGACGGTCAAGGTCCCGCACCATCGAGAGCTCGTCTCCGCCGCACTTGCCGCCGGCAAGGCCGTCTACTGCGAGTGGCCGCTCGGCCGGGACCTCGACGACGCGCGAGCGATGGCCGCGCTCGCCGCCAAGCAGGGGGTGCGCACGGTCGTCGGGTTGCAGGCCCGCCAGGCCCCGGCGGTCGAGTTCGTCCAACAGCTGCTCCGCGATGGATACGTCGGCGAGGTCCTGTCAACGACCATGGTCGGACTGTCGATCCCGGGCGACGTCGTGGTCCAGGCCAACGCGTACATGCTCGACCAGACAAAGGGGGCGAACCTGCTCACGGTCCCCCTTGGCCACAGCCTGGACCTCCTGAATTACGTGCTGGGTGAGTTCGCCGACCTATCAGCCATGTCGGATCTTCGCCGGCCGCTGATCACGATCGAAGAGACCGGGGAGCGGATCGTGAAAACGGCGGCCGACCAGATCGCAGTGATCGGCACCCTCAGGTCGGGGGCGACGGCCAGCCTCCATATCCGTGAGGCCGTGGCCGGCGGGATCGGGTTCCTGTGGGAAATCAATGGAACCAACGGAACGCTCCGGATTACCGCTGCCGCCGCAGTCCCCGGAATCTTTCCCCTGACCGTGGCGGGAGCACAGGGACGGAACGAGCCCGCCGAGCTTGCTGTCCCTACGGCGCTAACACAGAGATGGCCTGGGCTTGCAAGTCTGGAAGGAGCGCCCGCTTATAACGTCGGGCGTGCCTATGCCGCGTTCGCGGCAGACATCGACAGCGGGAGTCACACCGTGCCGGACTTCGCCGACGCCGTCCGGCGCCACGAGGTCATCGCCGCCATCGAGAGGTCCGCGGCATCAGGGAACCGCGTGAAGGCGTGAGGAATGTGTCCTACAACCCCGCAATCAGGTCGCGCAACGCTGCTGTATAGGCATCGAGTGCTGCGCGGCCGCGGTTGCTGAGCGCGACCGAGGTGTGCGAGGCGACCCCGCTGCCGTTCTTTTCGGTGCTGAGGTAGCCGGCATGTTCGAGTTTGCGCAGGTGCGTGATCAGGTTCCCGGGCGTCAGCCCGATCAGCTTCTGCAGCCGGGTGAACGAGAGCGCGTCGCCGTCGGGCAACGCCGCCAGCGTCGCGACGATGCGCAGCCGCGCCGGGACGTGGATCAGCGGGTCGAGCAGGTCGGCGGTCATGCCTGCACCGTCACGCCCGGCGCAGCCAGACCTTAGCGATGGCGGAGCAGACGACCAAGGCGCACAAGCACACGCCGGCGACCCCCCACACCCCGGAAGGCCCCGCGAAGGCGCTCCCGGCGCCGACGGCGACCACGGCGATCGCGAAGCCGAGCATTTGCCAGTCGTTCCGCGCGGCTGCGTAGCCCGCCGCCGCCGCGCCGACGGTGATCAGCGGCCCCGCAGCCGGAATGATGCCGTAGACGATCGCAGTGCTGAATCCGTCAAACCGGAGCGCCCCCATGAGCACGTACACAACCAGAAAGGCCGCCATGAAAGGGATGGCCCGCATCCATCCCTGTTGCGATGAGCGCCCGCTGACGCCGGCCCTTGCGCGCCGGCCGTCCAAACCGACAGCGACCGCCGCCACGCCCACGAATGCGTACAGCTCCAGCAGAGCCGTACCACTCGGGCCGCTATAGGGATTCTGCCCCCGCACCGACAGCCAGATCGCGCCGTACGCGGCCAGAAGTGCCGCGGCCTGGATCAGCGATAGCAGCGGCGTTCCTCGTTCATTTCACCCTCTCACAGTTGGTTTGCACCGCAAAGTCTATGCGGCTTTGCGTCACAAAGTCAAGCCGCTAGATCCGCCCTGGAATTCGCGTTTCGGGTCGTTAACCCTTTGTCCCCGCGATCAGGCGTCGCATCTGGCCAAGCTCGGTCCGATAAATGTGGGCCGATTTCACCGTCATCGTCAGCTGGCCGACCCCGACGCCGAGGTCGCTCGCAACGCGAGTCTGTAGCGCTGCGAGCTCGACGAGATTCGCATACCCCTTCGTACCGAAGTCGATGGCGTTAGCGTAGACGGCGAGCTGCAGCTCACCCTTGACGAGCCAGAAGTCCAGCAGGCTAACGCATGGGATGTAGCTGGTGTCGGTTAGTGGCTGGAACGTCGTGACCGTCGCGTCGCGCGTCCATGGATTGGCGGCCAGTCGGTCGATCACCCAGCGGATCTGGTCGCGGCCTGCGTGGGCGTAGTCGTACAGGCGCGTCGCGTAGCTGTCGGCGTCACCTACTTCTGCCACTCGGGAGTGGTCGGTAAAGTTGGCGTGCATCCAGGCCAGGCGTTCGGGATCGCCGTGCTGGGCAATGATTGGGTCGTCCGCCCTCGGTGACTCCACGTCGAGCGTCGCGCGGAACACCTCGACGATCGGAAGTCCTTCCCAGCTCCCGACGACGCCACCTGTCAGAATCGCCGCCGCAATCGCCATCCACGCCTCGCCCAGCGTCTTCACGTCGATCCGCACTGGTACGAAGACCTCAGTCATGCGTTTGGTTCCAATGGGGTCTCGACACCTGGAATGGGTGGTGTCCCCGACAGGATTTGAACCTGTGCACCCGGCTCCGGAGGCCGGTGCTCTATCCGGGCTGAGCTACGGGGACGCAGCGGAATCCCGATTATAG
>VBJI01000145.1 GCA_005880875.1 Chloroflexota bacterium | reverse complement strand
GATCGACGCCATCAGCGCCCGCACCGGATACAAGATCTGCAACGTCTTCCATGCCGGAGATGGGAACCTGCATCCGCTCGTGCTATTCGACGCGTTCAAGGCCGGCCAGTATGAGGATGTGCTTCGCATCGGCGATGAGATCTTGAAGCTCTGTGCCGACGCCGGCGGTTCGGTGACCGGGGAGCACGGCATCGGTCTGGAGAAGCGGGAGAACATCCGCTACGTTTTCTCCGACGAGGACCTGGAGGTGATGGACCGCGTCCGTCGCGTGTTCGATCCGAATCGCCTGATGAACCCGGGAAAGGTCTTTCCGGCTGAGCGTCTGGAGGCAGCGGGGCTCGAACAGCCAACGAGCAATCCGCGGCGCCGGGCGGCCGCGGTTGGGGCGGGAGACGACGTGTGGGTATAGAGGCGCGGGTCAAGGCCTTGCCCGGCCACCAAATCAGCGTCCAGCAGCAGCAGTTGATGCGTGTCGACGGCCTTCTGCCATCAAGGGTCATGCGGCCCCAGGATGCCGACGAAGCGGCGGAGGGCCTTCGTCTCTGCGACCTGGTGCCGGCCGCCGTGATCGTGTGGGGCGGCGGCACGCAAATCCGACTGGGATCGGTCCCAGGGCGCTACGACATCGCCTTCTCGACCGAGGGCATGGCCCGGTTGCTGGAGTATGAGCCCGCCGACCTCACCTGCCGGGTCGAGGCCGGGATGCGGCTCACTGATCTGGAGGCAACGCTCGCAGCGCAGGGTCAGCGTCTTCCGCTCGACCCGCCGCATCCGCAGCGCGCGACTGTGGGCGGCATGATCGCGGCCAATGCGAACGGACTCGGCCGGGCGCGTTACGGGACGGTTCGTGACTGGGTGATCGGCATCGCGGTGGCGTACCCGTCGGGAAAGGTGGCGCGCGCCGGCGGCAAGGTGGTCAAGAATGTCGCGGGCTACGACCTGATGAAGCTGCACATCGGAGCGCTGGGCACACTCGGCGTCGTTGCCGAGGTGAACTTCAAGGTCCAGGCCCGTCCCGAAGCCCAGGCAACCGTGCTCGGCCACTTCGACGCGGCGCTGCCCGCGATCGGCGTCGCAACCGGGCTGGCGCACCAGTACCTGGCGCCGTCCGCGGCGATCCTGCTCGACCGTCACGTGCTCTGGGCCTGCGGCTTGACGGCCGACTGGCGCTGGACGCTCGCGCTCAAGCTCGAAGGCTACGCCCGCGAAGTCGACGCGGCACGCGAGCTGGCGGTCCGCTCCGTGCGCGAGGCGGGAGGGCGGGTGGAAGGACAGGACATCCCGGCCGCCTTCTGGAACGCCTCGCGCTCGAGCGACTCCGCGGCGCGGCCGGCGGGGAGGGTCAGGTGGTGGTGATGTCCGCGCCCGGCTCGGTCAAGCCGGCGCTCGACGTCTGGGGACCACCCCCGCCCGGTTTTCCCATCATGCGGGCGCTGAAGCAAGCCCTCGACCCAAGCGGCATCCTGAATCCTGGCCGGTTCGTCGGCGGGATCTAGCGAAGATGCCCCAGCCGGCGATCCTGGATTTCAACCGACAGCTCGAACGCGACGGCGTGCCGACGCCGGCCGCCGGGATCGACATGGACCTGGTGCGTGATTGCATCCACTGCGGGCTCTGCTTACCGAAGTGTCCCACCTTCCGCGCCCTACACCATGAGGGCGATAGCCCTCGCGGCCGGATGTGGCAGATCAAGGAAGCCTCGCTTGGCCTGGTCGGCTTCGATGATCCTCGCTTTCAGGCGCACATCTACCAGTGCTTCAACTGCCGCGCTTGCGAGACCGCCTGCCCCTCCGGCGTCCAGTTCGGGGCCGTGATGGAGATGGCCCGCGCGCGGACACCCCCGCAAAACCGACGCGACCGAACCGTACGCGCTCTGCTCCTCAACGGCCTGTTGCCGCATCCGCGACGGTTGCAGATCGCCGGTTGGCTGTACCGCCTGGCGCGCGCGGCCCGGATACCCGGATTGCTGCGCCGCACTCGTGCCTGGAAGGTTCTCCCGCTGGGCAAATTCGCCGCCTTCCCGCCGGTCGGCGACATGGCGCCGGGCCGACCGGCGTTGCCGGCGTTGACGAAAGGACTCGAACCGCGGCGGGGCCGGGTCGGCCTACTCGCTGGCTGCATCCAGGACGAGATGTTTCGTGGCACGAATCGACGGACCGCGCTGGCGCTTACGTCCAACGGCTACGACGTCGTGGTTCCGTCCGACTCGGTCTGCTGCGGCGCACTGCCCTCCCATGCGGGCGAATCGAACACCGCTGCGCGGTTGGCGGCGCGGACGATGGACACCTTCACGGGGCTCGACGTCGTGATCGTCAATGCCGCCGGCTGTGGCTCGAACATGAAGGAGTACGACCTGCAGCTGCGCAACGACCAGCAACGGCGAGAGGCCGGCGCCGCCTTCTCCCGAACCGTCAGGGACGCGTCCGAGTTCCTGATCGACGGCGGGATGCGGGCACCGACGCGTCGAATCCAGCTGCGGGTGGCCTACCAGGACCCCTGCCACCTGGTGCATGGCCAGAAGATCCTCCGGCAACCTCGGCAGGCCCTCAAGATGATTCCCGGGATCGAGCTGGTGGAGATGACGGAGTCCGACTGGTGCTGCGGCTCGGCCGGCGTTTATAACCTGACCCATCCGGAAATCGCCGAGCAGGCGCTCGGCTGGAAGGTCCGACACATCGTCGACTCGGGAGCCCAGGTGATCGCCTCAGCCAACCCCGGCTGCATTCTGCAGATCAGCATGGGACTGCAGCGCGCCGGACACGATGTGCCGGTGGTCCACGTCATGGACCTGCTCGGCTGGGCCTACGGCGATGAGACCCAGCGACCTCCGCTCGTCCTCAGGGCGATGGCGTGACCGCGGCCGCCGTCGCGCGCCGCCATTCGCTCGATGACCCCTGGCTGGATGAGCTCTCCGACCGAATCTGGTCCAAGCCCGAGTTTTCCATGATCCCCATCGATGTCGACGAGGTCCCGCGCGCTCCCTACAGCGGGCCGCCGCTGGACGAACAGGGACCGCGCGTCGTTTTCTTTGGCATTCCCTCTGACTATGGGACCGCCTTCCTGCTCCACCTGGTCGAGAAGCGCACCAACCTGGTGGCGGCGGTCTGCAGCACGCGCTGGCAGCGGACGCATCCGAAGTCGGACCTGATCGCGCGCATCGCGGGTCACCTCGGGCGGCCGGTGGAGGTGACCGCCAACGCGAATGCGCAAGCGTTTAATCGGTGCCTGGCGGCCTACGAGCCTGATGTCGTGGTGATGGCGAGTTTCGACCAGATCCTCACGGCGGAAACCCTGGCCGTCCCCAAGCGTGGATGGCTCAACATCCATCCCTCCCTGCTCCCCCGGCATCGCGGGCCGGAACCGATTTACTGGACGATCGCCAACGGCGACCGGGAAGCGGGGATCACGGTGCACCTGACGGTGCCGCGAATCGACGCCGGCCCGATCCTGTCCCAGCGCCGCGTGGCGGTATCGGCTGACGACACCGCCGGGACGCTCGCCAGGCGGCTGGTGGCGGAAGGCCTGCCGGCTGTGGACGAGACGCTGGTGGGGGTGAGTGGGGGCAGTCGGGCGATCACGAACGACATCGACTCGAGCTACGATCCGCCGGTGCGCCAGACCACGCTTGACTGGGATCAACCCTTCCAGCGGATCGAACGTCTCGTGCGAGCCGGCCACCCCGATCAGCCGCCCTTTTTCACCGATCGCGGCCGGCGGCGCTTCGTCGACGGCGTCCGGCAGGTTCGGCCGCGCACCCGGGAGCCGCTGGGACTGATGGCCGGTCGGTCGCCCGAGGGGACCCTGGCGGTCGTCCAGGACGCGGTGGTGGCGCTGCGGTGGCGGCCGATGGGGCATACCCACGCTGTCCGCCCGCTGGCCAAGCAACAGTTCCCCTAGGCGTCATTACCCCGTTACAACTCGAAAGTGGCCGAACTCGAGAAAGCCGGCCGTATAATGGACGCACATGGCTCAAGAAATGATCGAACGCGATACCCAGCTGATCTCGATTAGCGACTCGGCGTTGACCCAGCTGCGCGACCTGCTACAAAAGCAGGGGCGTGCCGAGATGGGCCTGCGCGTCTTCGTCCAGCCGGGCGGATGCTCCGGCATGTCGTACGGCATGGGCTTCGAGGATCAGCCGGAAGAGGGCGATGCCGTCACCGAGGTGGGCGGCGTGCGTCTGTTCGTCGACTCGGTGAGCGCGCGCTACATCCAGGGCGCGGAGATCGACTTCGTGGACAGCCTCATGGGCGGTGGGTTCACGGTCCACAACCCCAACGCCGTCTCGAGCTGCTCCTGCGGAAGCTCATTCGACACCGGCAGTGACGCCGGCACCGCGCGCGGCTGTAGCCACTAACCCCACCCCGCGTCGCCCGATTCCATCACGGCTAGCGGAAAAACGTGACATCTGCCGTAGTGCGTTTGTTCCCTGAAGTCGTGGCTTGACCCGAGTCTGATTCGGAGCTACGCTGGTGCCCCGCGAGGGACAGCATGGCACCTCAGCCCCGCGTTTTGATGGTCGAGGATCATCCGGATCTCGCCGAGCTTTATCAGTTCAAGCTCCAGCTGGAAGGGTACCGGGTTGCGGTAGCGTCCAATGGTGTGGCCGGGTTGGAGTTGGCTCGCGCCCTCAAGCCGGATGTCGTTCTGCTCGATATTCATGTGCCGCAACTCGATGGCCTGCAACTGCTGGCCGCGCTCAGGGAGGACGAGGCCACCCGCGACCAGCTCGTCGTCGTCTTCACTGAAGACGACAATCCGCAGTTGATCCAGGAGGCGGAGCGCCTGCAAGCCGCCGGCAAAAGTCTTAGCGCCCTCTTAGGCCGGCGTCATCGTTTCGTTAGCCTGACGGACCATCATGGACGCATGGTCATGGAACCCATGACGTTCGGCTCTCCGGAGCCGATCACCCCGATGGCATCGCCCCCGCCGAATGATCGCGGCCCGGGCCGCCGCCGGACCGCCATGGTGGCGCTCTTCGTGATCGCTGGCGTCGCCGGCGGCGCCATTGGCGCGGAGGTGATGCTCAACCGGCCACAACCGGCACCGGTTGCAGCCAGAACCTCCGCCTCGACGACCAGCCGCGGCGCCGCGGCGCCGCCGACCTCCGCTTCGGCGGTCTACCGCCAGGCCGCTCCGGGCGTGGTGACCATTTCCACCGTCGCCGGCCGCTTCGGGCGCGTTGGCGAGGGAACCGGCTCCGGCATCGTGCTGAACAATAACGGCGACATCCTGACCAACGCCCACGTCGTCTCGGGGGCGACCCAAGTTCGGGTGACGTTCAACGATGGCCAGACCGTGCCGGCCAGCGTCACCAGCTCCAACGCGAGTGCCGACCTGGCGGTGCTGCGAGTGTCGATCGCGGGATCGAGCCTTCATCCATTGGCGCTGGGAAACTCGGACACCGTTCGGGTGGGCGACACCGCCTATGCGATCGGCGCGCCCTTCGGACTGGCCGAGTCAATGACCGAGGGCATCGTGTCCGGTCTCAACCGGACTGACAGCGCGACCGGCCTGACGGGATTGATCCAGACCGATGCGCCGATCAACCCCGGCAATTCGGGCGGCCCGCTGCTCAACGCGCAGGGGCAGGTGATCGGGATCAATGACTCGATCGAGAGCCCGATCGCCGGCAACGTGGGCGTAGGTTTTGCCATCCCGATCAACACCGCCAAACAGATGCAGAGCGGCGCCAACCAGTAGTCGGCGAGAGCGGCTGGCTACGGTTCCAGCACGTGGACGGCGGTCAGGTTTCGGTAGAGCTCGTTGTAGTCGAGCCCATAGCCGACGACGAACTGATTCGGGATATCGAACCCCTTGTAGGCGATCGGCACCGGCTTGATCCGGCGCTCCTCTTTGTTCAAGAGGACGCTGAGCTTCAACGACGCCGGCCGATGCCGCTGCACGTGCTCGAACAGGAACGCGGTCGTCAAACCGGTGTCGATGATGTCTTCGACCATCAGGACATCGCGTCCGGCGACGTCCATCGTCAGATCCTTGAGCAGTTGCACGTGCCCGGATGATTCGGTGCCCGAGCCGTAGCTGCTGACCGCCACGTAATCGAAATTCACCGGGACCTCGAGGTGGCGGCTCAGGTCGGTGGCAAAGCAGACCGAGCCTTTGAGCACCGGCAGCAGGATCAGTGGCTGGTCGACCCGGGCGTAGTCGCGCGAGATCTCGGCGGCCATCTCGCGGACGCGGCGCTGGATGGCGTCAGCGCTGACCAACTCCCGCCCCAGCTTCAAGTCAGTCGTAAGAATGCATGAAGTCTACCCGGTAGGCGCGACCAGGAAGATCCAGATGTCCCAGCTCACATGGCTGACAATCAGGGGTGTGAGGCGCTGATCGCGGGCATAGAGCGCGCCCCAGAAAAGCCCGGCCGTTGTCGCCGCCCCGGTCAGGGTGAGGTTCTCGGACACCAGGTGAACCGCGCCATACATGGACGAGGCCAGCAGCCAGCCCCGCAGGCGGCCGAATCGGCGCTGCAAATTGCGTTGCACCAGGCCGCGCCAGAAGAGTTCTTCGCCCGGACCGATCACAAGCGCGAGCGCCGTGGCGATCGCCGGGCGCGGCGCCGCCGTGCGCAGCTCATAGATGCTGCCGATCTCGCGCTCTCCGGCCGGCATGATCCGCCTCGCCAGCCCATCGCCCACCAGGAAGATTCCATAGAGGGCGGCGGCGGAACCTAATCCTCCGGCAATGTCGCGCAGCCGAGGTCGCTCGCGTCGCAACACCGGCTCGACCCGCAGCGCGTAGGCGCCGAGGCCACCAACGCCCAGCGTCATCCGGATCCAGAAGCGCGAGCGTGGGCCGCGAAAGGCGGCCGTCCAGACGGCGGCGGCCAGGCCAAGGCCGGCGATGACGCGCTTCAGCGGAGCGCGGATCCCGCGACCAGCCCCACCAGGAGCAGAGCGCCGAAGGCGCCGTGGAGGCGGGCGGTCATCAGGTCGATCATCGCGATCGCCCGCAGGTGGCCCTCGGCACCGCGCTCGGCGTCGCGCAGGATCCAGGCCATCAGCGGCAGGCTCAGCAGCGTGAGCAGGGCGAGCTTCGGTATCGCTCCGACCATCACCGCCAGGCCGACCGCGACATAGGCGCCCAGCACCAGCATCACGTAGATCCAGTGCGCCGCCTCGCGGCCAACCTGGGCCGAAAGCGTGGTAAACCCGTGCCGCGTGTCTTCGGCCACGTCGCGCCATTCATTGCCATGGAGGATGGCCGTCACCAGCAGCCCCACCGGAATCGATACGACGATCAGGCTCGGATCGAACCCGCCGGTCACCGCGAAATAAGAGCCGATCACCATCAGTGGGCCCATCAGGGTAAAGACCAACGGCAGGCCCAGCGCCCGGTACTTGTACTGGAAGGGCGGCGCAGTATAGAAGTAGCCGCCGATGAACCCGATCAGGCCCAGCAGCAAGATCGGCCAGCCGCGATTGAGCGTGAGATAGAGGCCGAGGAGGAGAGCGAGGAGGAATCCCGACCAGGCGACGACGAAGGCATCGCGTTCGCTGATCCGGCCCTTGAGGATCGCCATCGACATCCGCGGCGAGGTGATGGAATCGATGCCGTGCCGGACGTCGTAGATCTCGTTGATCACGTTGGTGCCGACGTGCAGGCCGAGCCCCCCGAAGAGCGCGGCGAGGAATAGCGACCAGTGCATCCGCCCCTGGCCCAACGCGATCGCGCCGCCGACCGCGACCGGGAGCAGCGAGGCCGTAAAGCTGAACGGTCGCACCACCTCCCAGGCACCGCGAGCCCTTCGGGTCAGTGCCCCGACCTTACCCTCCGCCGCAGCCGGGCGAGGGACCGGAGCGCCGGCCGGCATGACGGCCCCCGTCCGTGCTGTTCCGTAGAGGACCGCGGCATCGAGCACCGCGTTGACCTGCGACTCTTCCTGCAGGACGGGCTGGAGTAAGGGAACATCCATGCCCGCTTCGTCGTGATAGGCGGCCGCGCGCCTGGCGACTTCGGGAACCGTGCCGCACAGGATGAAGGCGTCGAGCAGCTCGTCCGGGATCAGCGCACCGGCCTTGTGATAGTCCTCGGCGCGCCAGGCGCTGGCGACCTGGGTGCGCAGCTGTGGATCGAATCCGGCGCGTTTCATCGAGATGTCGCTCAGCACCGAGATCATGTAGATCACGAACGGCTCGCGCTTGGCGCGGTTGACCGCCTCGCGCCGGCTGTCATCGATCAGGCACAGCAGGTAGCCGCGGAAATCGATGTCGCCGGCCGCCCGTCCGCGGGCCGCCGCGGTTTCGAGGACGCGAGCGCGCATCTTCTGGTACGCGGGTAAGGATTCGGCGGGCCGGCCGAGGTAACCGTCGGCCTTCTGACCGCAGAGGTCGAGGAAGGGCGTGCGATAGGCGGCGATGTAGATCGGGATCCGATGCGGTGGCTGAAACATCGGTTGCAGTGGCGGAACCTTGTCATTCAGTCGCAGTGGTTCGCCGCGCCACAGCTGGCGGATCTGGTCGATCGCCTCAGACACGCGCCCCACGGTGTCGTCGTAGGGAATGGCCATCTGCGAGAGGCGCAGCGGCAGCCCGCTTCCCAGCGCCAGGGTGCAGCGGCGGGGGGCCAGGTCGTCGAGCGCCGACATCGTCATGGCGAGCACGACCGGGTGCCGGGTGTACGGATTCAGGGCGCCCGCGCCCAACCCGATATGGCGGGTCACCTGTCCCATCGCCGTCAGATAGGTGATCGGGTCTCGCTCGAAATAGCTGTCGTGAACCCATACCGAGTCGAGACCGAGGTCCTCGGCCCGGCGCGCCCATTCAGCGGCGTCCTTGACGTCGCCGCGGGCGGCGAGCCCCAGCCCGACCCGGCGCGCGAGATCCGGCATGCCGCTATCACCGTACTCCTGTCATCCAGGGCGGACCATCGGGGTCCCACCCGAGATGACCGCCGGCAACCTCGCACCCGATAATCGTGGGCGTGGGGCAGGACGCGCGGGCCGGGCAGATCCGGCGGATGTTCGACCAGATCGCGCCC
>VBJI01000005.1 GCA_005880875.1 Chloroflexota bacterium | reverse complement strand
TATTTCCTGGAAGACCCGGGCGACTCGACGGCCGCGCTCGAGCTGACGCTGGCGGAAGCGGAGCTCGGCCTTCACCGTGGCGAGCCGACCCGGACCGAGTCGCTGATGACGCGACTCCTGGCTCGCCCGCTGCCCCTCGACCTGCGGACTCGGGGGCAGCTGACACTGGCGACGGCGCAGTTGAAGTTGGGCCGGCCGGAGGATGCCAGGCCGCTGCTGGAGGAGGCGATCACCGCCGCGGAGCGATCGAAGGCCCATCAGCTGCTGGCGGAGCTGTATGACCGCATGGGCAGCGTTCATTACCTGCAGCGGCGGCCGCACGCCGCCGGCCAATGGTTCGATCGAGCCTTCGAGTGCTACGAGTCCGCTGGCCTTCAAGATCCGGCCCTCAAGGCTCGGATCCTCGGCCACCGCGCGAATCTTCATTACGTCGCCGGCCAGCCGATCGAGGCGATCAGCGCATACGAATCGGCGATGACCGCCGCCGAGCAGGTGCTCGACATGGCGGCGCTGGCCGGAATCTACGAAGGGCTGGCCTTGTCGCTGCGCCAGACCGGCCAGTACGCTCGGGCCCTGTCCTATGCCCAGAAGGGACTGCGCATCTTCGAGACGCTCCGCGACGTGCGCATGACCGGGCAGCTGCGCCTGAACATGGGGGACATGCTGCTGCAGCAGGGGCGGGCCGTCGAGGCCGAGCGACTGTTCACCGAAGGCGCCCAGCAGCTGCGCCGTATCGACGAGCGCGAGCTTCTCCCGCATCTGGTCGCCGGCATGGCTGAGTCCGCTCTGGAGCGCAAAGAATTGGGGCGGGCCAGCGATCTTATCGACGAGGCGATCGAACTGTTGGCCCGCGCGAACGATCCTCTGGCGGTGGTGGCCGTCCACCGCGCGGCGGGACGAGTCGCCCACGCCCTCGACCGCCGGGACGCGGCGCACCGCCACTTCGAGCGCGCCCTCGAGGTCGCCGTGACCATCGACAACCCGGACCTGCGCGCCCGGGTCACCTACGATTTCGCCCGCGCGCTGGAGGCCGAGGGGGATGCCGCCCAGGCGGCGCTCCATTTCCGCCAGGCCTACGAAGCGGGTCGGGGATCCAGCACTTACGCTGGGGCGTTAAGTAGCCTCGATGCGTGAGTAAGCAGGACTTGACAGGGCGCCCTCCACACTCCATAATGACGGCCACGGAAGGTGGTGTCGTTCCTTGAGAACGAGCCCCCCGCCACCCTCCGGCTTCGAGGTGTCGAAAATTTCTGTCCACGTCGCATTCTGAGCTAGACTGGTCACAGTCAGTCAAGGGGGACTCCAATGGACGGGTACTCGCGAAAAGTGGGGGCCAGGCTGCGCAGCCTACGGAAGCAGCGCGGCCTGACGCTGCAGCAGGTTGAGGTCCTCTCGAATAAACGCCTCAAGGGCTCGCTGCTCGCCGCCTATGAGCGCGGCGACCGCAATATCTCGGTCACCCGGCTGCATCAGATCGCCACCCTGTACAGCGTCCCGGTCAATCAGCTCCTTCCGGAAGAGATGGAAGGCGCCGGGGAGCCCGCGCTGCCGCCAAAGATGGCGATCGACCTGAGCCAGCTTCAGGGACTCCCGGAACGCCAGGGATCGATCCTCGCCCGTCACGTGGCGAGGCTGCAGCAGCAGCGTCAGGACTTCAACACCCCGGTCGTGACTTTTCGCAGTGACGACCTCGAGCAACTGGCCGCCGCTTACAAGACCACGCCGGAAATGCTCCGCCGGTCACTCAACGAATGGGGCGTTTTCCGGCCGGGTTCGAGTCCCACCGAGCGACCGGAGGTCGAGCGCGAGGCCCCACCCGAACCCGAAGAAAATCCCTAGAAGGGGATTTCCCCCTGCGGCGTATCCGGAGTACGTCCACGCAACTCGGCGACCGTCGCCGGATGCGGCGCGTCTTCCCCGGTAAGCGGTTCTTCGCGCACCGGCAGGCTCTCGATCCGCTGCCGCGCCTCTTCCAGCTTGCGCTCGCAGAGCTCGAGATATTCGCGGCCGCGCGCGACGGCCGCAATCGCATCTTCCAGGCTGAGCTTGCCCTCCTCTAAGGCCCGCAGGGTCGTATCCAGCTGCGCCAGCGCCTGCTCATAGGTAAGCGACGCGTCCACGCTCACTCGACCGCCTCGTCGACGCTGGCGTCGAGCCGGCCGGCTGATAGCAAAACCCTGACCGCCTGCCCGCGCCGGGCCTGAACTGCCTCGCGAATGATGCTGCCGCTGCCCGCATCTGTGCAGATGCTGTAACCACGCTTCAGCGTCTGCTCCGGCGCCAGCGCGCCGAGCCGCGCGGACCGGCTCTGCAGCACGCCCAGCCGCTCGCGCAGACCGCGTCCGGCGAGGCCTACCAACCGCTCGCGCAGCCCTGCCGTCTGCAGGCGGCTGCCCGCGATCCGTTGCGCCGTCGCGTCACGCACCTGCGCCAATCGTCGGCCGCACTCCAGTAACGAACGCTCGCGGTGTCGCAGCACCTCGCGCGGGTCACGCTGGCGAAGCATGCCGTCGAGATGGGCGATCCGTTCACGCCGGCGCTGGTGAAGGTCACGGGCCAGGCGGGCCAGCGATTGTTGCCGGAGCGCCAGCTGGTGTGCCGGCCCGATCAGGAAGATCAACCCGGCTCGCTGGAGCCGTTGGCGGCGCTCCTCGAGGTGATGGAGGAGATCCGATTTTTTCGGCACCACGATCTCGGCGGCGGCGGTGGGGGTTCGCGCCTCCCGGTCGGCCACCAGGTCGGCCAGGGTCCGGTCGGACGTATGGCCCAGCGCCGTGACGACCGGAATCCGCATGGCCTGGACGGCGCGCACCACGGCTTCCTGGTTGAACGCCATCAGCTCCTCGAAGCTCCCGCCGCCCCGGGCCACGATGACGACGTCGGCCAGCTGGTCCTGGTCACACTGACGCAGCGCCGCTACCAGGCTTCGCTGCGACGCGGTGCCCTGCACCAGGGCCGGGTAGAGGACGAGCCGCATATTGGGAAACCGTTCCCAAACCGTCTGCTGCAGGTCGTGGATGACAGCGCCGCTGGGCGAGGTGATCAGGGCAATGCAGCGCGGCAGAAACGGCAGCGCCCGCTTGCGCGCTGTCGCGAACGCGCCCTCCGCTTCGAGACGGCGCTTGAGCTGCTCGATCGCCGCCCGCAGCTTCCCCGCCCCGTCATAGTCCAGCTTGCTTACCACCAGGTTGACGCGACCGTACTGGACGTGGTAATCGACCTGGCAGGTCACCACGAGTTCCTGGCCATTCTCGGGCAGGAACGGCAGTCGCCGCGCCGTACTGCTGAAGATCACGGCGCCGACCGCCGCCGACGCGTCCTTGAGCGTGAACCACACGTGTCCACCGCGAAGCCTCCTGCGGCTGGATCGCCATCAGGGCACCGCCTCCGTCAGGCTCGAATCGCGCCGGTACAGCGCCCGCTCGACGGCCTGCCGCAGCTCGTCCACCCGCGCGGTCTCGTCCGTGAAGACCCGCAGCAACGTGGTGCGGATCGGCAGCCGGCGGAACAGGTCCGCGACCGCGCTGCGTTCGACCGACCGGCTCACCGGGTTGTAGATCGCGACCGGGAAGGGGTCGTTGAAGGGATTCTGCGGCCTCGGATCGACCGAAGCCAGGTCGACCTCGAAGGATGCCTTGGCGAGCGACGGCGGGAGCGCCTCTCGGATACGCCGGACGTAGACCGCGGGTTCCGGATAGAGAAAGCTGTCCTCCAGGTTGGAGAACTCGTAATAATCCTCGAAGATCAGCCGCCACTTGAGCTCGCGACGGACGATGCGGCTCCATTCCTTTGAGAGCGCGGCGGCGCGGCCTCCCTGGTGCCGCCAGCCGTCGACGGTGTCGATCAGGGACCAGTCCGTCAGCTCCTGGTATCTGTCGAGCTGGTCGAGCGGGTTGCCGGGAAGAATCCGCTCGATCGTCTCCCGGAAGATCTCCCGCATATGGAGGTCGATGCGCCGCACGGTGCGGTGGTAATAGATGTTGTTGTAGAGGTAGAGGCGGGCGTTCAGAAAGAGCAGCAGCGCCTGGGCGCCATGCTGATGCAGCAGCATCCCCTGAGGGTCCAGGAATGAGTAATGCAGCAAACGCTCGATGTCGACCGGTCCGACCTTGACGCCGCACATGTAGGCGTCCCGTGGCACGTAATCGAGGTTGTCGGCGGTATACATGCCATTGAGAATGGGCTTCAGCGCCCGCACCCAACCCGGCACGGGGTCGGGCAGCGGCGGTTCGGCGATCAGCTCGGCGATCCAGCGTGGGTCGATGCGCTCACCCGGTCCGAACGGGCCGCTCGGGCTGGCGCGGAGCGCCGTGATGGTGGACGCCAGCTCGCCTTCGATCAGGACGCGGCCGATGATCTCGTGGTCGATCGCGTAGCGGTCGAGGTAATTCTGGTCGAAGAAATGGCCGAACGGCCCATGCCCGATGTCGTGCAGCAGCCCAGCCACCCGGAGTGTCTCCTCGACGCAGGCCGCCGACGGTACGTTGGGGTGCAGCGCCGAGAGGTTGGGATAGAGTTGCCCCGCCCACCCGCCGCTGAGGTGCATCGCCCCCAGCGCGTGCTGAAACCGCGAATGCTCGCCACCGGGGAACACCCACCAGGCCGACTGCAGCTGATGAATTCGCCGCAGGCGCTGCAGCCAGGGATGGTCGAGCAGGTCCTGCTCCGCGGCCTCGCTATCGCCGCGAGCCCGCTTGGTGATTTTGATGTAGCCGTGCAGTGGATCGGCGACCAGGTTCACCGCGTCGTACCGCCGGGCTAACTCGCTCATCAGTTCGCCCTGATTTTACGTTCACGCTCGCGGGATTCCCGCGTATAGCGGACGTCAGGGTCGCGGGATTCCCGCGTGTAGCATGAATTTCGTGGAAACCGCCGTCATCGTCGATGCGCTGCGAACCCCCATCGGGCGCTACGGCGGGGCGCTGAAGGACGTCAGAGCGGACGATCTTGCGGCCCTCGTCGTGGCGCAGGCGGTGCGGCGCAATCAGCTCGACCCGGCGGGCATCGAGGACGTCTACTTCGGTGATGCAAACCAGGCGGGCGAGGATAACCGGAACGTCGCCCGGATGGCCGTGCTGCTGGCGGGGCTTCCGGTCGACATCCCGGCCGCCACCATGAATCGCCTCTGCGGTTCTGGGATGCAGGCGGTCGTCTCCGCGACGCGAGAGATCGAGACCGGGAACGGCGGGTGTTTTCTCGCGGGCGGGGTCGAGAGTATGACGCGCGCGCCTTACATCCTGGAGAAACCCCACCGGGAGTTCGCCCGCGGCCCGCAAACGTTGTATGACAGCACGATCGGCTGGCGGATGATCAATCCGCGACTCGCCGAGCAGTATCCGCCGATCAGCCTCGGGCAGACCGCGGAAGTGGTCGCCCGCCGCTACGCGATCAGCCGGGAGGAGCAGGATCGCTGGGCACTACACAGTCATCAAAAGGCGATCGCGGCGCAGGCCGCCTGCCACTTCCGCAACGAACTGGTGCCGGTCGGTTTGACCGATGGGTCGGCGTTTGAGAAGGACGAGGGACCGCGGGCTGACACCAGCTTTGAAAAACTCGCGGGGCTCAAGCCGGCGTTCGAAAAAGACGGGACCGTGACGGCGGGCAATTCCTCGCCGTTGAACGACGGAGCCGCCTGCCTGGTGATGATGTCGGAATCGCACGCCAACCGGCTGAAGGCTCGCCCGATCGCGCGGGTCGTGGCGGCGGCCAGCGCCGGCGTGGATCCATCGTGCATGGGTCTCGGGCCGATTCCCGCGACGCGCAAGGCCCTGACCCGCGCCGGGCTGCAGGCCGGCGATCTCGACCTCGTCGAGTTGAACGAGGCCTTCGCCTCGCAGGTGATCGCCTGCATGCGTGACCTCGAGCTCGACCCCGAGCGGGTCAATCCAAACGGCGGCGCCATCGCGCTGGGACATCCGCTGGGAGCCAGCGGCGTCCGGATCATCGCCACGCTGGTGCACGAGCTCAGCCGTCGCAAGGCCCGCTACGGGCTGGCCACCATGTGCATTGGGGTCGGCCAGGGGATCGCGACCATCGTGGAGAACCTCGCCCGCTAGACCGTCAGCGCGGCGCCACCAAGCTGTGCGCACCCTGCGACCGAGCCTTTCCCCCAGTTGCCATCGGCGCTGCTGGATCATCAGGGCGTGACCGCCATGCTCCTTCTGGGTCGTGCCATGCAACGCCGCCTGGTTGTCACCGGCTTCGCGTCGACGATGGCGCTCGTCCCGCTTTCCGGCAAGGACAAGCCGACCCAGCCGAAGCATTAGCCGGTCGCGGCGATTTTTCTAGGGCTCTTCCTCGTCCTCGACGCCTTCGAGGGTCAGCATCAGCCCATCCTGCAGGTCGTACAGGGAATCCATGGACTCGCCGATCGTCAGGTCCTCGGGCGCCCGATTGCCCAGCGGATGCTCCATCTCGGCGGCCAGCCGCTGTACGCGCAGCGCCAGATCGGCCGGAAGCTGGGTCTCCTCGGCGATATTGAGCATCTCGAGCTCGTCCAGGAGCCGGTCGATATGACGGATCCGGTTCCGTCGGGCATAGCGGAGCTCGCGTTCCGCGTGCCACCGCTCGCGGAGCGCCGAGATCTGGACCGAGGTCTGCTCGATCATGCGCCCGGTCGAGAGGGTCCGAGCCATGCTTCCCGAACGCTAGATTACTTTCAACCATCGAATTGGTCAAGAACTCGCCGGCCGGCTACCTCCTGGTGGTCTCCTCCGCCCTCCTGTTCGCGGCAGGCGGCAACCTGGTCAAGGCGCTCTTCAAGCTCGGGTATTCGCCGCTGGTGCTGGCTCAACTTCGGATCTGGGCGGCCTTTACCTGGCTCTTCCTCTCGCTCCTGCTGCTGCGGCCGAGCCTGCTTCGCGTCGGCCGCCGCGAGTTGCCGGCGCTGGCGGTTTTCGGGGGCGTGGGGCTGGCTGGCGTCCAGCTCAGCTATTACCTGACGATTGCCCGGATCAACATCGCGGTCGCGCTTCTCGTTCAGTACCTGGGACTGGTGGCGGTGACCGCGTTCGAGCGCTATCACCGCCGCCAGGCGGTCGGTGCCCGGGTCTGGACAGCCCTGGGGTTGGTGCTGATCGGCGCGTTCTTCGCCGTCGGCGCGTATCAGCCCGCGCTCTTCCGCGTCAACCTGCCCGGTGTCATGCTGGGTCTCGTGTCGGCGGCCTTCTTTGCCTTCTACATTTTGAGAGCCTCGACGCTGGCGCGGCGACTCGATACCTGGACCATCCTGCTCTACGGGTTCGGGAGCGGCAGTATCCTGTGGCTCGCCTTCGACGCCGTCACCCGTACCGGGCTACCGATGGATTGGCGCATCTGGATCGTGATGGCATTGGTCGGGCTGGTTGGGACGCTGGCGGCCCATGCACTCTTCGTGATCGCGCTTCGCACCATCCGCCCCTCATCGGCCGGCATTGTCGCCACCGCCGAGCCGGTGTTCGCCGGCCTGATCGCCTTCCTGGTCCTGGGCGACCGGTTGCATCCGCTGCAGGTCGCGGGCGCGGCCCTGATCGTGGCCGGAATCGTGACCGTGCAGTTGGCCAGCCGGGAGCACACGCTGACGACCCCGGTGCTGCAATGAGCCATTTCGACCTGGATCGGGTGCGCACTCGCCTCGCCATCGGCGAAATCCAATGGTCGCTGCAGTACGAGCCGGCCTGCGACAGCACCCAGGATTCGGCTCGGGTAGCGGCGATGCAAGGGGCCGGGCAGGGTTGGACCATCGTGACGGACTTCCAGCGAGGGGGTCGGGGCCGGCAGGGCCGATCCTGGATCGCACCGCAGGGTCAGGCGTTGTTGTTTTCCACCGTCCTGCGCCCACCGATCGATGTCCTCCCTCTGCTGTCCTTGCTGGCGGCCATCACGGTGGCGGGCGGCATCGAGGTCTCGACTGCCGCGGCGCCGGATCTCAAGTGGCCGAACGATGTCCTGCTCAACGGCAGAAAGCTCGCCGGCATCTTGCTCGAGCGTCCGGCCGGACCGGCCGTCGTCCTCGGTGTCGGGGTCAACGTCAACCAATCGGCCGATGACCTTCCGGAGGGCGCCACCTCGCTCAGAGTCGAGCTGGGGCACCCGGTCGAGCGCGAGGCGTTGCTGGCGGCGATTCTCAACGACCTCGCCAACGCCTACGACCGCGCCGATCGAGAGGGCGTCGACTGGATCGTGCCCGGCTGGCGCAGCCGGAGCTCGATGCTGGGCCGGCCGGTTACGTTTCAGCGCGACGGCGCACTGATCCGCGGCATCGCGGAGGACATCGGAGGCGATGGGGCGCTGCTGGTGCGGACCGCCGACGGGACTCGCCTCGCCGTGGTCGCCGGTGAGGTCGAACGGGTTCGCCTGGTCTGACACCGCCCCGAGACTGCCGGCGACGCCTCAGTCGTAGGTCGTGCCGCTGTCCTCGACGTAACCACCCTCGTGCGTGCCCTGTGGATCGTGATGGGTGAAGTGGATCAGGCCGCCCTTCGAGTCCCAGACATACTCGCCGTGAACGATCACGTGATCACCCTCGGCGATTGGCACCCGCCGCCCGATGCTGATGTTGTGCTCGACCTCGATGGTGAGGTTTTGCGAGCTCAGCTTGATGATGAATTGCTCGTGGGTCCCGGTGCTACTTGTTCGATCCGCAAGCAATCGAACCACGGTCCCCTCGGCGGTCACCTCGACGTTCGACTGATGGTTGTGGAAGTCCGCGGCGATCGCCGCATCGTCCGGTTGCGCCGCGGCGCCGCAGCTGGCCAGCCAGACCGCGCTGACCAGCGCGGCGAGCCGCCACATGGATCTACCCGACTTTCACTTCGCCGATCATCTGGGCGTGGATGGAGCAGTGGTACTTGACGTCGCCCGCCTTGCTGAAGGTGACCACGAATTTGAAGCCGGCATTCTGGGTGCATGACTCGAAGCTTCCATCGTCAGCCGTGACGGTGTGCGGGGCGGAACTGTCGACCCAGTCCCATTCGACCGTATCGCCCACTTTGACATTGACGGGGCTGGGGTCGAAGCGGCCGACCGTGTTCGGATCGGGGTTGAGCTTGACCACCTGCGTTCCGGTTCCGCTGGTGCTACCGCCGGTCTGGTTGCAGCCGCTACCGCCCGAGCTGCCGGTGCTGCCACCGCCACCGCACGCGGTGAGCATCAGGGCGCTCCCGGCGACGACGACCGCCATCTTCCACACGATCACGATTGCCTCCTTGCGAAACGGACTTGGTCCCGGATGAGTTTACGAGGCGCCGTCGCCGCGCCGCAATGCCAACCGCCTTTGGCGGGCGAGAATCAGGTGTCTACCTTATTCGGGCAGCTCGTCGAACTCGCGCCGCGCCGCGCGCACCCACAGCCCGAACGCCACGACCGCAAGGATGATGCCGACCACCAGCAGCACCGGGGTGACGATGAGCCCGGTCAGGATGAACGCGATCCCGAGAGCGAGCACGGGCGGCCAGAGGCTCGGCGGCGGAAGGTGAAAGGCCTCGTGTCCCTCTTCGTGTGCCGTCGACTCGGGCTCCGCCATCAGCCGAAGTTGTTGTAGATCAGTGCCCAGGCGAATGACAGCCCGAGCATGATCACCGCGGTGACGAACAGCAACGTCCCCAGCCGTATGTTTCGTCGAGCCTCGTCCTTATGCATTGCCCCTCATCCTATCCAACCATGCGGTCGGCAACCATCACCCCGAACAAGAGCGCGAGGTAAGCGATCGAGTAATCGAACAGCCAGCGTGACCAGCGCTGACGCCGAGCCCGCCAGTTTATGATCGCCAATCCCAAAAAACCACCACCGAGCACCACCGCCCCGACCAGGTACAGCCGGCCGAGCGCGCGCCAGCGCCCAGAAGTGCGGCGGCGTCCACAGAAAGATGATGGCGAAGAGGTAGAGCGCCGTCAGGTCCAGCTGGTTGGTCACGGCGGCCCACCCGACCAGTGGGGGCACCGCCCCGGCCGCCCCGCCGATGACGATGTTCTGGGCCGTCGAGCGCTTGAGCCAGACCGTGTAGACGAAGACGTAGAAGAGCAGGCCGCCAATCGCCAGCGTCGCCGCCAACACGTTGACCCAGAAGGCCAAGACGAGGAACGCCACCAGGCCCAACCCGATGCCGAATAGGAGCGCGTGGCTGGGAGCGATCCGTCCGTCGGGAAGCGGACGATGCCGGGTGCGCATCATGGTGCGGTCGATATCGCGGTCGATCCAACAGTTGATGGCCGCCGCGCCCGCGGCCGCCAGCGCGCCCCCCAGCAGGGTGAGGACGACGAGTCCGGTCGATGGCCAGCCGCGGCGGGCCATCATCATGCCGCCCAGCGCCGTGATCAAGAGCAGCGGAATGATGCGGGGCTTGGCGAGGCTGACGTAGTCGAGCACCACCTCCCGAGCGGATCGGGCGGCGGGGACGTCGCGCTGGAAATCGATCGCGTCGCCGACCGGCGGCAAACGCGCCGCGATCACCGCGAGCGCGACCGTTCCCACCCAGACCGCTCCGGCCAGCGCCAGGTGCAGCGCCCGCAGCGGCGTCGGCAGATGCAGGGTTACGACGGCGGCACCCACCGCCACCTGGAAGGCGAGCGCCGCCAGCGTCAGGGCGACCGTGCCGCGTACCGCCGGCTCGCGGCGATGGCGGGCCATGACCATCAGCAGGCTGATCACGACGAGCAACCCAATCAGGCCCGCCAGCGCGCGGTGCAGGATCTGAATCGACGGTCGCCCATCGAACGCGAGGCTGAAGCCGCCACCGCAGAGCGGCCAGGCATCGCAGGCCCCGCTGGCGCCGCTGGCAACCACCAGCGAGCCGCTGACAATCAGGAGGTAGGTGCCGGCGGCAGCCGCTCTGGCCCAGCGCATGGCCACGACGTCATGTCGTCCGCGGATTGGAGTCGTCATCGCGGCGACGGCCGTGACGGAGACCGCACCCAGCAGCGCCATCGCGTTCGCCAGGTGCACCAGCACCACGATCGGGGGCAGCTCGAGCTTGACGGTGATCGCGCCGAGCGTGATCTGGACGACCAGCAGCCCGAGGGCCAGCGTCGCCCCGGTCACCAGGTCGCGTCGGCGGCGCAACCACAACCAGGCCATCACGGCCGTCAGGACCATAAGCGTGGTGGCCAGCACCGTCGTGGTCCGGTGCGAGTACTCGATGATGGCGTGCAGGTTGAGCGGCGGCAGCAGGCGCCCGTGGCAGAGCGGCCAATCCGGGCACCCCAGCCCGGAGCCGGAGACCCGTACCACGCCGCCCAGCACGACCAGGGCATAGGTCACGACCGCGGTCGCCAGACTCAACCCGCGAAGCGCCTTCATCGCGGCCGTGGAATCAGGCGTGCTCGGCGGCCGCCGTCACGCCCCGGCGCAGGTCACGAAGCGGACGCCCGCTGCGGACCGGCGGGATGGTGTCGAAGTTGTAGGCCGGGGGTGGCGAGGTCGTCGCCCACTCGAGGGTGTTGCCCTGCCAGGGGTCCGCCGGGGCCCGCCGCCCGCCACGGACGCTGATGGCAAAGTTGACGAGGAAGATCAGCACCGCGAGCGCGATCACGAACGCCCCGATGCTCGCCATCAGGTTCCAGGGCGCCCAATCGGTGCGGTTGGGCAGCCAGACCGCAATCCGCCGCGGCATCCCTTCCAGCCCGAGGAAGTGCATCGGCATGAAGGTGACGTTGAAGCCGACCAGTTGCAACCAGAACTGGAGCTTGCCCAGGGACTCGTTGAGATAGCGGCCGGTGAGCTTGGGGAACCAGTAAAAGAACCCCGCGAACACCCCGAAGACGCTGCCACCGAAGAGGACATAGTGGATATGCGAGACCACCCAGTAGGTGGCGTGGATCTGGTAGTCGGTCGCCAGCGACGCCAAGAAGACGCCGTCGACACCCCCCACCAGGAACATCAGGACGAATGCCACGGCAAACAGCATTGCCGCCGTGTACTTGATCGACCCTCCCCACAGGGTGGTCAGCCAGTTGAGCACTTTCACCCCGGAAGGGACCGCGATCAGGGCGGTGGTTCCCATGAAGAATTCCTGGAGCGAGAGCGGCAGGCCAGTGGTGAACATGTGGTGGGCGAAGACCATGAAGCCGAGGACGCCGATGGCCGCCATCGAGAAGGCCATCGCCCGGTAGCCGAAGATCGGTTTGCGACTGAACACCGGGATGACCTCGGAGACGATCCCGAACGCGGGCAAGATCATGATGTAGACCGCCGGATGCGAATAGAACCAGAAGATGAACTGGTAGAGCAGCGGGTCCGAGCCGTGGTTGAAGAAGTGGGTGCCGAGCTGGCGGTCCATCAGCACCATGGCGAGCACGCCGGCGAGGAAGGGACTGGCGAGCAGCGTCAGGCCCGCCGTGATCTCCACCGACCAGACGAAGAGCGGCAGGCGGAACCAGGTCATCCCCCCGGTGCGCATGTTGTGGATCGTCACCAGGAAGTTGATGGCGCCCATGATCGACGAGATGCCCAGAATGTGCAGGCCGAGGATCCACAGATCCTGGCCGAGGCCAACGGCATAGGCCTTTTCGGTAAGCGGCACGTAGCCGGTCCAGCCGGCCGCCGCCGCGCCGGTCTGGGTCAAAAGCCCGCTGTACATGGTGAGGCCGCCCAGCGGAATCAACCAGAAGGAGAAGGCGTTGATCCGCGGAAACGCCATGTCGCGGGCCCCGATCATCAGCGGGACGAAATAGTTCCCGAAGCCGGAGAAGACCGGGATGATCCACAAAAAGATCATGGTGGTGCCGTGCAGGGTCATGATCTGGTTGTAGAGCTTGGGCGTCAGGAAATCGTTGCCGCCGACGGACAGCTGGGTCCGCATCAGGAGCGCCATGATGCCGCCCACCAGGAAGAAGAAGAAGGTCGTATACAGGTAGAGGATGCCGATCTTCTTGTGATCGACCGTGGTCAACCACTCGAGCAGGACGTTGCGACGGGCGGCCGCTGGCCGCGGTAGCGCGATGCTAGCCATTGGTTCTGATCTCCTTCATCATCCGCTCACCGTGATGGTGCCCGTCATCCCCGACGTGACGTGATAGGTGCAGATGTAGTGGTAGGTGCCGGGCTTCAGGAATTTGACCTCGTACTTTTCACCGCCGTTCTGGGTGTCCAGGCTGGGCACCTGCTGATTATCGAAGGTCACGCTGTGAACCGAGTTGCCCGTGTTCGTCCATTGCACGACGTCACCCACCTTCACAGTCGCGCTCGACGGCTGGAACTTCAGCTCATCGGTCTCGGCGACGTTGGCGGCCGCCGTGACCCCGTTGGCTTTCTGCGCCGGCGGCGGGCCTGCGCCTGGCGGCGGCGCGCCACTCAGGAACGCCTGATACTGGGCGGGCGTCACCGCGTCCACCTCGAGCGTCATCGAGTAGTGATCCAGGCCGCAGAACTCGTTGCATTGTCCGAAATACTGGCCCGGCTGGCTGGCCTCGATCCAGCCGTGGTTCATCTGTCCGGGGATGGCGTAGACCTGGCCCCCCAGTCGCGGCACCCAGAACGAATGCAGCACGTCCCGGCTGGTCACCTCGAGCCTGACCACCTGACCGGCGGGGATCGTCAGCTTGCTGAAGTTGCTCTTGCCGTTGGAGTATTTGAAGCCCCAGGCCCACTGGACGCCGGTGACCTGGACCGTTACCTGCGGCGGTGGCCCGTTGCGGACGTAGTCCATCCGCAGCGTGGTTCGGACGAAGAGGAAGGCGACGATCACCACCGGGACCGCCGTCCATAACAGCTCGAGCCGGGCGTTGCCGTGAACCTGCGGCGGCTCGACGTCGTCTTTGCGCCGGAAACGGAGCGCGGCGTAGACGATCAGCCCGCCGACGATGACCAGCACCGCCATCGCGATCCAGAAGATGCCGGCATAGATGTTCACGATGTCGCAGGCCTGTGGACCGGCGCAGTTGAGTGGGCTGACGTCGACCGCGCCGGCGGGGAGTGGAACGAGAGCCGCGGCGACGCCGACCGCGGGAAGCATGCCAAGCAACAGTCGACGAGGCATCACGCTCACGACAGTGTACTGATCGCGGTCATCGATGAAAGAGCCACCAGCGGCCGCCCGGGGTCCGCAGGCCATTGATCTCCTGCGCCGTGCGCCGCGCATCGTGCATCGCGTCGTACCAACCGATCAACGCCAGCAGAAATGTCGCCATGAAGAGCAGCAGGGAAAGCATCTCCACCAGCAGCGAGAGCATCACCATGGCGTTGCCGCGCGGCTTCCAAAACGCGAGCAGCTCCGCGGTGGCACCCGGAATGTTGAGGGTGAGCAAAAAGAGAGCGACGACGCCCAGCAGGAACACCGCGGCCCGCTTGGGCTGGCGGTTGTACAGCTGCCCGAGGCCCGGAATCAGTGAGAGCCAGGTGGCGATACGGACGCTGGGGCCTCGCCTCGGCGGGGTCAGGACGGGGGCTGGGTGCGGCTCGACCACGGGTACTGAAGCGGTTTACCGCTGGAACATCCGATAACAGTAGTAGGCGACCAGCAACAGGCTGCAGACGGCCCAGACCAGCACGAAGAAGAAGTCGCCCACACCGGGATCTCGGGTCAGGTTGAGCAACTCGACGAGCAGCAGGACCATCAGCCGCCCGCCTTGTGCGCCTTGGTGACGTCGAGCAGGTTCTCGGAGAGGATGACGAGCGCGGTCAAACCGGCCAGGACGATGAACGCGAACGCCGTGCCGATCAGGTTCCTGAGCTGCTGTCGTCTCATCGGGGTCCCCGGAGAATCGAAGATTCGACGGGGTGGTTCATGGCAGGCTCGAGTACTGCTGCCACATCCGGATCCAGTGCACCAGCAGATTGATGTTGTCGTTGATCGGGGCCGGCAGCAGCTTCTTGGCCCCCCAGGGCGGCATGATCGTCCCCAGGTGCTCCTCGCCGGTATTCCCCAGGTAGATGCAACGGTAGTAGTAGTCGTCGCTGAAGAAGCCAAGTCGGTTCTGGTCGTTGAGGGGCGGTCCCTTGCCACCCTCACCCAGCGCCCCGTGACACTGGGCGCAGTTGTTCTCGTACAGCTGCGGCGCCTTGTCGGCGACCGCGAATGGATTGGGGACCAGGTTCTGATGCGCGCCGGCTTCGGCGGTGGCCTGGCGATTGCCGTTGTGGCAGATGATGCAGCCGCTCTCGTCGATGCCCAGCCCCTTGTAGGCGTTGGGGATGAAGCCGGTCAGCTGGGCGGTGATCGGCTTGTTGGTGGTCGGATCGTTGACCACTTTGCCGTTCGCGTCCAGCACGTAATAGGGCTGTGCCCGCGGGTCGAAGCAGCTGGCCGCCGTGGTCGCCGCCGGTGAGGCGGAGGGCGAGGCCGAGGCCGACGGAGCGGGCGAGGTCGCGGCGCCGGGCGCGGCCGATGACGAGGGGGCGGCGGAAGCGCTCGGCTTGGCCGAGGTCGTCGGCTTTACCGAGGCCTTTGGCGACGCACTGGCCGAGGCGCTGGCCGCGGCCACCGGCCGGCAAAGCAGGGTGTCCTGGCCATACTTGGCAAAGACGGCGTCATTGATCACCGATGGATGGTTCGGGCCCAGCCGGTTCGCCGCCTCCTGCGGGCCGATCTTCTGGACGTCGGGCACGTGACAGGTGATGCAACGCTCGACCACGAACTGATTGTTGACCTGGACCCGCGGGAACAGCTGCTGCACCTGGATGGGGAAATCGGCCCCGTATTTTTGCGCGTAGGCCTGCTGGATCGGCAGCCACGGCCGGTTGAAGTCCTGATAAAAGGCGTAGCCCAGCAACACCATGAAGCCAACGCTGACCACGAGGAACACCCGGCCTAGCACGATTTGCCTCCGCAGGTCTGCGGGTTGCCGAGCACCCAGCTCCAGTTCCAGATGAACTCATGACCACGGAAGAAGGTGCCGATGATGACGAGGGCGACCACGATGGCCATGTAGAGCGCGAAGAGAATGATGGCCACCTTCCGTTCCGATGGCCGGCGGCTCGGATTGCGGTCCAGAAAGGGCACCAGGATCATCAGCACGATGACGAAGGTGGGAAAGGCGACCCCCGCCATCAGCGGCGGAAATCGCGACAGCAGCTCCTGCAGCCCCAGGAAGTACCAGGGCGCCTTGGACGGATTGGGCGTCACCCCCGGGTTGGCCTGCCCCAGCAACGGCGCCTGCAGGAAGATCGACACGAGGACCAGGAAGACCGTCATCGCCACCATGGCGATGAACTCCTTGAAGACGAACTCGGGAAACGAGACGATCATTTCGTCGTCGCTGTCGTCCCGCAGCGTGGAGGGCGCGTCGACCTGACGCCGGCGGGCTTCCACCCGGTCGCGGGCGGCGATCCGGTCGCGCGCCTCAGTAGCCACTAAACCCTAGAGACCTCCACTGAAACCATCTTTTCGCACCCGCCAGAAGTGCACGACCATTAGCAGGAAGCCGATGAGCGGCAATCCCACCACGTGCATCACGTAGAAGCGGAGCAGGGTCGCGTCCCCCACCGCGTGGCCACCGAGCATCAGGTAACGGGTGTACGGGCCGGCAATCGGCGCGTACTTCGCCATGTTCGTGCCGACCGTCACCGCCCAGATCGACAACTGGTCCCAGGGGAGCAGGTAGCCGGTGAAGCTGAGCAGCAGCGTGATCAGCAGCAGCAACGTCCCCACGCCCCAGTTGAACTCCCGCGGTTTCTTGTACGAGCCGGTCAGGAAGACCCGCGCCATGTGCAACCAGACGGTGATCACCATCGCGTGCGCGGCCCAGCGGTGCATGTTGCGGATCAGCCCACCAAAGGTGACCACGAACTGCAGGTCGCGCATGTCCTGGTAGGCGTGGTTGATGGAAGGGACGTAATAGAACATCAGGTAGAGACCGGTGACGGTCAGCACGATGAAAAGAAAGAACGAGAGTCCTCCCAGGCAGAGGGTATAGGACATCCGGATCCACGATCGCCGGACGCGGACCGGGTGGATGTGAAGCACGAAGTTGGTCAGGGCGGTGCGCGCCGCGATCTTGTCGGTCAGCGGGAGGCCATGGCGGAAGATCGATCCCACCATCTGCTCCATGACCGACCACATTTCATCGACCGCGCCACGGATGACCTTCATGAACCCTCCTGGTGTCTTCTAGACCTTCAAGCGGTAGTGATGATCCACGACGATCGAGCGGTCGATGAACAGTTTGCCGTCTTTGGCCAGCTCGATGTGGACCCGGTCCATGGGGCGCGGCGCCGGACCGAAAAAGTTGTCGGCGTCTCGGAAATAGCGGCTGCCATGGCAGGGGCACTTGAAACCGGGCAGGATCGGGTTTGCCCTGGTGGCCAGCTGGCCGGTGTCGGGGTCCTTCGAGATCTGGGTGCCCGCGTTGACAAGGTCACTCGTCACATCGGGAAAGTAGCGCGGGGTGCAGCCCAGGTGAGTACAGATCAGGCTGATGGCATAAAAGCCGTCGGTATCACGGTTGATCACCACTCGTTTGTCGATGATCACCGTGGTGGAACCGACCGCGTAATTGGTCGGAATCGCGAGATCCCCCACCGGTTTGAACGCTGGCGGGTCCTCGTAGGTGGCATTCGGCTGGATGAATTTGACGCTCTGGAAGAGCGCGATCGCGCTGGCGACGGTGAAGACGATGGTGGACGCCATGATGATGATAAAAAGCGCGGCCACGAGCAGGCAGCCGAAATCAGCCTTGATCGCCGCGATCACGCCGCGCACGGAGTCGAGGATAGCAAAGCGAGGATCGGTCAAACATCGGGTCTCGGCCCGAGTGCTGAGGATTGGGCTCAGGCGGGCTGGAGATCGGTGGAACGGGGCGCCGCCGCCGGGGCCGCGAGCAAGGCCTTGCGCTTGCGCACATATTCGTGCACCAGGGAGACCACAGTGGCGTGACTCCAGGTCAAGGGCGAGACGGAGAGCGGCGCCTTCGAGTAGGGGTTGAGCTGCTCGGCGAGCACGCCGCTGGGCAGCGCGGCGCCGGCCACCCACTCGAGGATGTCGTGGGCGCGCTGCAGCTCGTCGACCGACTTCGCCTGGCTGACGACCCACTGGCCGTACCACATGGTGCAGATGAACCAGGGATTACCCGGAACGTTGGCGATGTCCTGACTCACCTGGTAGTACCAGTCGTTCTCGTAACGGGCAATACCGCCGACCTCGGTCTTGCACCAGAGCCGGTCATAGACCGAGGTCATGGTGCTGACGATCATCGGATCGTCCGCCGCGAACATGCCGAAGTACCAGAGCCCGTAGACGCTCGAATCGATGGTGAGATCTCGCGCGGTGGTCCCGTCGGGTCGTACGTAAATCCGCCGGATGAACCGGTTGAGCTCCGGGTCGAACAGGAAGCGACGGGCTCCCACCTGGATGCCGTCGGCCGCTGCCCGATAGCGGTCGGCCAGCGTCATCTCGCCGTAGAGCTGGGCGAAGTTGGCGGCAGCCTTGAGGCCCGCCCAGACCGCGGCCGCCGTGAAGCTCATCACGCCCCGCCGCTCTTCCCAGAGGTCGTAACTGGGTTCGGGCAGGCCGGTCACCGGATCGATGTAGCCGGCCAGGAAATCAGCCGCGAGGATGATCAGCGGCCGGTAGTAGGCCTTGAAGAACTCGAAGTCGCGATGGCGATCGTAGTGCTGCCACAGCGCGAAGAGCACCAGCCCGGTCTCGTCCTCCTGGATCGGATATTGCGGCTTGCCGGTGGCGTCGACCCAGGGATGCCAGCTGCTGCCCGGATCCCCGGCCGGGGTGTACTTATGCCGGAAGTACCCCTCCTTGGTGACGATCCGGGCGCAGAGCTCGAAGAAGCGGCGCGGCAGGTCGACGTAGCCGGCCTGGTCCATGGCATAGACCGCCAGGGCGGCGTCCCGCGGCCACATATAGCTATAGGTATCGCGCGCGAACTTGACGACGTCGGCGTCATTCGCCGCCAGCACGGCGCCGCCGGCGTCGACCTGGGTACGGACCACCAGCAGGCAACGACGATAGAGCTCGGCCACCCGCGGCGACAGGTCGGCAAACTCCCGGTCCTCCTTGTTCACCCATGCGGTCCAGTAGGAACGGGTGCGAGTGAGGAATGCTTCCGGCCCGCGCAGCGTCACCACGTCCGCGACCGTCTGCAGCTCGGCGAAGTTGCGCGCCGCGATCAACCACTGATAGGCGGCCTGGGCCTGCCCCGATGGGATGCGACCGAGCTTCAGGGCGAGCGTCATGTCGACCGAACCCTGCTCGATCGGGTTGTTCCCGAGCTCGCCGTCCTCCGCGTCCCGCCAGGTGCCCTGAGCGCCGCCCACGTCTTTCTTGCCGCAGGCATAGCCGTCGAGACCGAACCGATCGCCCACCATGGCGCAGGCGGCGAAGCAGCGCTGTCCCTTGTAGGCGACGAGTCCTTTGACCGCCGGGTAATACATGACGGTGTCGCCCACCTCGGTGCCGTAGATGTGCCAGTCGAAGTGAAAGAACAGCCGGACTTCCCGCTCCGGGCCGTCGTTTTGGACCTTCACCCTCCGGAAGAGGGCGTCTCGGCCGAGGTCGACGGCATCGTTGAAGGTCACGGTGACCAGGAGATCCGGGTGGGAGACCGTGACGTTGGTCACCAGCGTGTCAGGCAGGTAGACGAGGTTTTTCGACCACGCAGGGTCATCGAGCCAGGCGAAACGACCATCGACCCAGATCCCAAAGCGGCAGGGCTCGCCGCTGGTGTGGTTCTCCTGGCCGACCCGCGGGTAATAGATGTCGCGCAGCTGGTAGTTGTGATCGAAGTTGACGAGCAGGGCGCCGTTGCCGATCGGCAGGTCGCGAGACACGTCGGCCATTATCCAGTTGTTCAGGGGCTTGCGGGGATTCCCCGCATGGATTGTTACGATCGCGTTGGACGCCAGGGTGTCAACTCCAGCCCGAACCGATACGATGACGGTCCGCTCGCGGGAGCACGATGAGGTCATCGACGTCACCGACCGGGTGGCGCGGGCGGTTGCCGAGAGCGGGGTGCACACGGGCCTCTGCCACGTGTACGTCTCCCACACCACCGCCGGCGTGTTCATCAACGAGAATGCCGACCCCGACGTGAGGGCCGACGTCATGGCCAGCCTCGAGGCGCTGGTTCCCTGGGAGAACCATTACCGGCATGCCGAAGGCAATGCCGCCGCGCACATCAAGGCGAGCCTGATCGGCACGTCGCAGACCATCCCGGTGCGCAACAGCCGGCTGGCGCTGGGCCGCTGGCAGGGGATCTACATCGCGGAATTCGACGGGCCGCGCGAGCGCCATTTCCAGGTCACGGTCCTCGGCTAAGACAGTAAAGCCGCCCGGCAAGGGCGGCTTTGTTGCGTTCGGATCGGCAGCCTATTTCCGGCCGGGCGTCTCCAGCTGCTTGGGCTCGCTGTTGGTGCCGGTCCCGCCGCTGATCGGAATCTTCACCGATTTCGGCCTTGCCGGTTGAGCCTTCGGCAACCTGAGGATCAGCATGCCGTTGAGGAACTCGGCCTTCGCCTGCTCGCCGAGCGCGTCCTCCGGCAGGGTCACCTGGCGGCTGAACTTCCCGTAGAAATTCTCGCGCAGCCAGTAGTGCTCGGGCTGAGTATTCGCCGGCGGCTTGATCTCGCCCTTGATGTTGATCTGCCCGCCGTCGAAGGTGACTTCGACCGCGCCTGGATCGATGCCCGGCACCGCGGCCCGGATCACCCATTCCCTGTCGGTCTGGTAGACGTCCAGCGGCAGATAGCCTTCGCCGACCGCGCCGACGGTCCGTGACTGGCCCGGCAGACCGAAGGTATCGCCAAACAGGCGATCCATGGCGCTATGGAGAGACATCAGGTCACTGATTGGTGACCAACGAATCACACTGCTCATGGCTTTGACCTCCTTTGGTCAACTGGTTTTTCGGTCGCTCACATACCCCGGCGGGGCGCCCTTTTAAACCCGGCGAGCCGCCCAAGACGGCCCTGTTTACGGATCGTGAAAAGCCGTAACCAGTTCAATGAGGCCGGTATATACTGTTCAGACTTTTAGCCGGGGAGACGCATGCTTACCAGCATCAAGTCGGTCGGCAGCCACGTTCCGTCCGGCATCCTGACCAACGCCGACCTCGAAAAGATGGTCGAGACGTCCGATACGTGGATCCGCGACCGCACCGGTATCGTGGAACGCCGGATTGCCGCGGTCGACGAGACCGCCACCGACCTGGCCGCTGAAGCGGCGCAGGATGCGCTGGCGGCCGCCGGGCTGCGCCCGCAGGATACCGACCTGATCGTGTGCAGCACCTCCACGCCGGACTCGATGTTTCCATCGGTCGCCTCGCGGGTCCAGCAGCGGTTGGGCGCGCATGGTCCAGCCTTCGACGTGCAGGCGGCCTGCACCGGCTTCCTCTACGCCATGAGCGTGGCCGACCGCTTCGTCAGCGGCGGTGAGGCCCGGCAGGCGATCGTGATCGGCAGCGAGACGCTGACGAAGATCATCAACTTCAAGGACCGCGGTACCTGCGTCGTCTTCGGTGACGGCGCCGGGGCCGTGGTGCTGGGACCAGGGTCGGGCAGCGCCGGCATCAAGTCCTGCGTTCTCGGCGCGGACGGCTCCGGCGGCGACCTTATCTATGTCGCGCCCGGCACCGACGGTCCCGAAGGTCGAGGCCGGCCCGAGATCCGCATGGACGGCCGCAAGGTTTTTCGTTTTGCGACCGAGATCCTCGCCCAGGCCACCCTGCAAGCGCTGGAAAAAGCCAACGTCCGGCTGGAAGACGTCAAGCTGATCGTGCCGCACCAGGCCAATGCCCGCATCATCGAAGCGGCCGGCAAGCGGCTGGGCGTGGGTGCGGACGTCATGGTCAACGACATCGCCAACTACGGCAACACCTCGACCGCCTCCATCCCACTCGCGTTGAAGGATTCGCTCAATGCCGGTCGCCTGGTAAAGGGCGACCAGGTCGTCCTGGTCGGCTTTGGCGCGGGACTCACCTGGGGAGCCTGCGTCATCGAGTGGGAAGGCGCGCCCGTCCGGGTCGCGGCCTGACCCGTGTTTCGGCCTAAAACGCGTTACGTCGCCCTGCCGTCGCCTCGCGCCGGTGTTGGTGAGGAGGTCGATCGGCTCACCTGCCCCAAATGCGACACCTCGCTCGAACCGGCACGGCTGACCGCCGCCCTGGGCGTCTGTTATCGCTGCGGCTACCACTTCCGGCTTCGCGCTCCGGAGCGGATCGCGATGCTGGTCGAGCCCGGCTCGTTCAACGAAGAAGACCAGGCGATCACGGCCAAAGACGTACTGGGTTTCAAAGACTCGCAGCCGTACACCCGGCGGATCGAGCAGAGTCGTGCCACGACCGGCGCGAACGAGGCGGTGAGCTGGGGCGAGGCCACGCTGGCGGGGCACCGCATCGTCATCGTCTGCCTCGACTTCGCCTTCATGGGGGGCAGCATGGGGGCCGCCACCGGAGAAAAGATCACCAACGGCATCGAGCGCGCTCTGCAGGGCCGCGTCCCGCTGCTGATCATCTCCGCGTCGGGGGGTGCCCGGATGCAGGAGGGAATGCTGTCGTTGATGCAGCTGGCGAAGACCGCCGCCGCCCTGGGGCGGCTGGGCGCCGCGGGGATTCCCTATATCTCGCTGCTCACCGACCCCACCATGGGCGGGGTGACGGCTAGCTTCGCCTCGCTCGCCGATGTGATCGTCGCCGAACCCGGGGCGATGATCGGCTTCGCCGGCGCGCGGGTGATTCAGCAGGCCACCTACGAGACCCTCCCGGAGGGCTTCCAGACCGCGGAATTCCTCTGGCAGCACGGGATGATCGACCTGGTGGTGCCCCGGCCGGAGCTGCCCGCCGTCATTCGGCAGCTGCTGGACCTCTACACCCGCGACGGCTTTCATTCCGACTTCGAGCTGAAAGGACAGGCCCGCGCGGCCGCCCAAGCGGCGGCCCACATCCGCCCGTGACGGACAACGGCTCGCTGGCGGCGGCCACCTGGGCGCAGGTCGAGCTCGCCCGCCATCCCGATCGTCCCTATGCCCTGGACTACATCCACGCGCTCTTCAGCAATTTCTTCGAGCTCCATGGCGACCGGCTCTATGGCGACGACCACGCCATCATCGGCGGGCCGGCCGCCTTCGATCATCGAACCGTGATGGTGATTGCGCAGCAGAAAGGTCGGACGACGGCGGAGCGGGCCATGCGCAACTTCGGGATGGCGAATCCCGAGGGATACCGAAAGGCGCTTCGCCTCATCCGCCAGGCCGAGCGCTTCCAGTTCCCAATCTTCGCCTTTGTCGATACCTCGGGCGCGTTTCCGGGAGCGGGAGCGGAGGAGCGCGGCATCGCCTGGGCGATCGCCGAGAACCTGGTCGCGCTGGCCCAGGCGCGGGTGCCGATCGTCACGCTGGTGATCGGCGAAGGCGGCAGCGGTGGCGCCCTCGGCATCGGCGTCGGCGACCGGCTGCTGATGATGGAGCATTCGATCTACAGCGTCGCCATGCCGGAGGCCTGCGCCTCCATTCTGTGGCGGGACATCGCCCGCAAGGTGGAGGCGGCCGAAGCCCTGAAACTCACCGCTGCGGACCTGAAGCGGATGGGGTTGGCCGATGAGATCGTGCCCGAACCGGCCGGCGGCGCGCAGACCGACTACGGCGTGGCGGCGGACGCGGCGGGCGCCGCGTTGCGGCGTCACCTGGGCGAGCTGGAAGGGCTCGACGTCGATCAGTTGCTGGAACAGCGCTACCAGCGGTACCGGAGGATCGGCGCGAGCTAACCGAGCGAGCTCGGCCGGATGGGGTCGTAAGGGCCGGTAACATCAGCACGATGGCCAGCAACGCCCTCACCGACGCGCCGATCAGGCGGCGGGAACGCCTCGACCCGTCGGTCTTTCGACTGCCCGTCGAGCGAATCCGGGAGGGCTATTACAGCGACGTGTACTTCAATCGCACTGTCGACGTGCTCCAAGCCGACCGGCAGCATCCACAGGTGTTGATGCAGGTTTTCCAGAAGAATTACTCGGTGATCGGCGGCATGGACGAGGCGATCGCGATCCTCAAGCTTTGCTCCGACGACTTCTCCCAGCTCCGGGTGCACGCGCTCTATGACGGGGACGCGATCGCGCCCTGGGAGAGCGCGATGACGATCGAGGGCGACTACACCCTGTTCGCCCGCCTGGAGACGGTCTACCTGGGCGTGCTTTCCCGGCGCACCAAGGTGGCCACCAACGTGCGTCGGGTGGTCGATGCGGCGAAGGGAAAGCAGATCATCTTCTTTCCCGCCCGTCACGACCACCACCTGGTGCAAACCGGGGATGGCTACGCCGCGCACGTGTCGGGCGCCATCGGCGTGTCGACCGACGCGCAGGCCTCCTGGTGGGGCGGCAAGGGCACCGGCACCGTTCCCCACTCCCTGATCGGCGCCTACCAGGGCGACACCGTGCTCGCCGCCCAGAAGTACGCCGAGTTCGTCGATCCGAGCATCAACCTCGTCGTGCTGGTCGACTGGGAAAACGACTGCGTCCGCACCTCGCTCGAGGTGGCGCGGGCGCTCAAGGATCGGCTCTGGGGCGTCCGCCTGGACACCTCCGAAACGATGGTCGACGTCAGTATCCAGAAGCTGATGGGCGATTTCGATCCGCGCGGCGTCAACCCGCAGTTGTGCACCCTGGTCCGCCGCGCGCTCGATCGCGAGGGGTTCGAACAGGTGAAGATCGTGGCCAGCGGTGGCTTCAACGTCGAGAAGATCGAACGCTTCGAGCGCGAGCGGGTGCCGGTCGACGCCTACGGGGTGGGCAGCGCCTTCTTCCAGGGAAGCTATGACTTCACGGCGGACGTCGTGATGGTCGAGGGCCACCCCTGCGCCAAGGCTGGCCGGCGATATCGACCCAACCCGCGACTTGAACCCGTGACCTGATGCCGGACGTCACCATCGTCGTCGACATGGTCAATGGCTTCTGCAAACACGGCAACCTGGCTTCGCCTCGTTGTGATGCGGCCATCCCACGCGTTCGCGAGGTCGCCGAGGGCCGCAAGCAGGCGGGCGACCAGCTCATCTTCCTGGCCGACACCCACGACCCCAATGACCGCGAGTTCGAGATCTTCCCGGTTCACTGCGTGCGCGGCACGTCAGAGGCCGAGGTGGTGCCCGAGCTTCAGCCGATGCTCGCCGGATCGACCTTGATTCGCAAGCGGCGCTACTCCGGATTCTTCGAAACCGACCTCGAGGCCCGGTTGCGGGCGGCCGGCCCGCAGCGGGTCACGGTGATCGGGGTCGAGACCGACATTTGCGTCCTCCACACGATCGCCGACCTGCGAAACCGCGATTATCGGGTGGTCGTCCCGGCGCGGGCGGTCGAGACCTTTGACGGCCCGGGGCACCCGGGCGACCAGGTCCAGCAGTGGGCGCTCTCGCATCTCAAGGGCGTGCTCGGCGCCACCATCGTCTGAGCGGTTGGTGAGCCTCTCGCTATAATCTAAGCCACCAATGAGATGTAGCCATACCGGACATCTCAGCCATCGCTTTGCGTTTGCACTAGTGTGATGGCGACCACAGCCGGATCGTTCTGCCCGAGCTGCGGATACAAGCTCAAGCCCGACAGTCGATATTGCTCGAGCTGTGGCCGAACGGTCGCGCCCGCCAGCCGGTTCCGCTGGCGCATCCATCCCTGGATGCTGGTGCCGGCGGCGCTCCTGGCCGTGTTGCTCGTCGCCCTGCCCGGGCTGCTGTACGTCTCGGCCGGGCTGCCGTCGACCTCGAACCTGAGCACGGCCCGGCTCCCGCTGTCGACCCGGATCTACGACCGGACCGGGACCATCCTGCTGGCGGAGATCCACCAGGGATCCGAACGGCGCCACATCGTGCGCCTGAATGCGGTGGCCCCGGCGATGCGGCAGGCGACGGTCGCGGTGGAGGACCGCACCTTTTACCAGCACGGCGGCCTGAACCTGCTCCGCACCGGTCAGGCTGGGCTCGAGGACCTGATCCATCTGCGCTTCAACCAGGGCGGAAGCACGATCACCCAGCAGCTCGTCAAGAACATCTATCTCTCGGGAGACCGCTCCATCCTGCGAAAGCTCGACGAGGCGATCCTCGCGGTCGAGATCGAGCACCAGTACTCGAAGGCGCAGATCCTCGAGGCTTACCTGAACCGCGTCTTCTATGGAAACCGGTCGTACGGGGTGGAGGCCGCAGCCCAGACCTATTTCGGCAAGCCGGCCAGCCAGTTATCCCTGGCGGAGGCGAGCTTCCTGGCCGGCCTGCCCCAGGCTCCCACCGAGCTCGATCCGTTTACCAACCCCAGCGGCGCGAAGCAGCGGCAGCGGGTCGTCCTCGATGCGATGGTCAAGGCGCACGACATCAGCGCCGCGCAGGCAAAGGCGCTCTACGCGCAGAAGCTGGCCCTGCAAAAGCCCTCAAACGCGGACGACGTCAAGGCACCCGGCTTCGTCCACTGGATCGCGGCGCAGTTGGAGAAGACCTATGGCCAGGAGCTGCTCGAAAACGGTGGTCTCACGGTGGTGACCTCGCTCGACTGGAACCTGCAGTCGATCGCCGAGCGCCAGGTGCGTGAGAAAGTCATGGCGCTGCAGGGGCAGCATGTGACGGATGGGGCGCTGGTCGCCGTCGATCCGAAGACCGGCGCGGTGCTGGCCATGGCGGGATCCGCCGGCGCCGACGTGCCGGGCGGTGAGTACAACATGGCAGTCACTCCCCGCCAGCCGGGCTCCGCGTTCAAGATGTTCACCTACACCGCCGCGATCGAGTCGGGGAAGTTCACGATGGGCTCCTGGGTGCTCGACGCGCCGCTGCGCGTGCAAATGCCGGATGGGAGCAGCTACACGCCCCAGAACTACGACGGCTCCTACCACGGTTGGCAGCCGCTTCCGCACGCGCTGGGTAATTCGTTCAACATCCCAGCGGTGAAAGTTGAACTCGGCACCGGCATCGACCACGTGGTCGATGTCGCGCGCCGGATGGGCGTGGAAACGCTGACCCAACCGACCAGCGCCTACCAGCCGAGCCTGACACTGGGCGGCTATGAGGTCCCGCTGATCGATATGGCAGCGGGCGCCAGCACCCTGGCCGCGCAGGGGACCTATCGCCATCCGCAAGGCATCCTGAAGATCGTCGCCCACGACGGCGGGACGCTGTATCGCTACGATCCGGGCAGCGGCAAGGTCGCGCTCAGTCCGCAGGTCAGCTTCATCATGGCCGACATGCTGTCAAACGACAACAACCGCGCGCTCGAGTTCGGACGTAACAGCGACCTGGTCATCCCCGGGCATCATGTGGCGGCGAAGACCGGAACCACGAATGATTTCCGCGACAATTTGACGGTCGGCTTCACCCCCAACCTGGCGGTGGCGGTCTGGGTCGGCAACGCCGACCACACCCCGATGCAGCACGTCAGTGGCATCGTCGGCGCGGCCCCGATTTTCCACGGATTCATGACCGAGGCCCTGAGCGGCCAGCCCGACAGCTGGTATGCCGTGCCCGACGGCCTCCACGCCGTCAACATGAACGGCTACGTCGCTTATCTCCTGCCCGGCACCGAGCAGGTGGCCCAATCCCAGCAGCCGCCACAACAGGTGTGCGAGGAAGACTGCGGCGGAGGTGCTGGCGGCAACGGCGGCCACCACAAGAAGCATGGTGGTTAGCAGGTCAGCGAGCTCACAGGACGAGCCGCGCTTTAGCGGCCGTCAGGCCGCCGCGCTTTCGCGCGAAAGAGCACAGGCGGCGGAGGCGGCTCGTGCGAGCATGCGAGCGCGATGGAATTCTGCGCGAGCGCGCCGCGAGCCGCTCGACGCCGCAACTGTGCGGTTAAGTCTCTGTGCGCCCTCGTCCCGTCGAGCTCGACGGTGATGCGCCCGTAGACGAACGCATTGACTCGATCTGGCGGGTCAGCTCCGCAACCTGGCGTTCGAGGTCGGCCACCTGGTCGCGGGTTGCCAGCGGCATCGATGACCTGGCGGTCTTGACGCTGTCCTGGACTCGACGGCCCAGATCCTCGCCGGCCTGGCGCGTCCGGCTGGCGAACTCCTCAAACCGCCGGCGACCCTGTTCGCGGCTGACCTGACCCTGCTGCATCCAGGTATCGACGAGCCGATCGCCCTGATCGAATGCCCAGCTGGCCGCGCCGAGCATGATCGTGAATCCGTCGCGGATGACCTCACGGACGCGTTCGCCGCCATCCGAAGGCTGATGCTGAGTCGTGCGGTCGCCGCCATCCGGTGGATGATGCTCTGCCATGCGCTAAGTTTAGGGGCAAGCGCATGCCCATTTACGAGTACCGCTGCGCGGACTGTGGAAAGCGGCCGTCGATTTTTTTCCGCAGCATGGCGGCGGTCGAAGTTTCGCCCGCCTGCCCGAACTGCGGGGGCCGTCACCTGACGCGCCTGATCTCCCGCACCGCGCAGGCGCTCTCGGAGGACAGCCGGCTGGATCGGCTCAGCGACAGCGCCGATCTCTCGGGCGTCGACGAGAACGATCCAAAGAGCATGGCGCGCTGGGCCAAAAAGATGGGCCAGCAGATGGGTGGCGATGAGCTCGGCGAGGATTTCGACCAGGTCGTGGACGAGATGGGCGAGGCCGGTCCGGATGGCGATGGGAGCACCGATCTGGGCGACGACGACCTGTGAGCACAGCTGCGATCGCCCGGATCCATTCTCGCGAGATCCTCGACTCGCGCGGCAACCCCACCGTCGAGGTCGACGTCGTCCTCGAGGCCGGCCACCGCGGCCGGGCGAAAGTACCCTCGGGCGCCTCAACCGGCGCCCACGAAGCGGTCGAGCTGCGCGATGGAGACAACCACCGTTACGGGGGCAAGGGGGTCCGTCAGGCGGTGGCCAATGTCAACGAGGCAATCGCGGCGGCGCTGCGCGGCGCCGACGCCGGTGACCAGCGCGCGATCGACGAGCGGCTGATCAGCCTCGACGGGACCGCCAATAAGTCACGGCTGGGGGCGAACGCCGTGCTTGGCGTGTCGCTCGCCGTGGCACGGGCTGCGGCGCGGGCCGCCGGCCAGCCGCTGTATCGGTACCTGTCCGGCGGCGGGGAGCCGGTGATGCCCGTACCGATGATGAACATCCTCAACGGCGGCCGGCACGCCCAGACCCGGGTCGACTTTCAGGAGTTCATGGTGGTGCCTGCCGGGGCTCCGAGCTTCGCGGAAGGACTCCGTTGGGGTGCCGAAGTATTCCACGCTCTCAAGGAGACGCTCCACGAACGCCGGTTGAGCACCGGCCAGGGCGACGAGGGCGGTTTTGCCCCCGAGCTCGCGGCCAATGAGGAGGCGATGACGCTGCTCGTCCAGGCGATCGAACGCAGCGGCCACACGCCGGGTGAGGAGGTTTTCATCGCCCTCGATCCGGCCGCCTCCGAGCTCTATCGCGAGGGAAAGTACCAGCTCGACGGTGAGGGAGGCCGACTCTCAGCCGGTGAGCTGATCGATCGCTGGGCCGGCTGGGCTGATCGGTATCCGGTGATCTCGATCGAGGACGGGCTTGCTGAGGATGACTGGGAAGGCTGGGCCACGCTCACCAAGCGCCTCGGCAAACGGCTGCAGCTCGTCGGTGACGATATCTTCGTGACCAACGTCGTCCGGCTTCGCCGCGGCATCGAGCAGGGGATTGCGAACAGCATCTTGATCAAGGTCAACCAGATCGGGACGCTCACCGAAACCCTGGAAACCATGGCGACCGCCCGCCAGGCGGGGTATGCGACGGTGATCTCGCACCGATCGGGTGAGACCGAGGACACGTTCATCGCCGATCTGGCGGTGGCGACGGGGGCCGGCCAGATCAAAACCGGTGCGCCGTCACGCTCAGAGCGGGTCGCGAAGTACAATCGGCTCCTGCAGATCGAGGAAGAGGTGGGAAGCACAGCTCGTTACCCGGGACGCACCGCTTTCATCGGTCGCACGGAGTCGCGTGTCTAGGCGAGTTCCACCGCGCGGCTTCTTCAACGGCGAGTCGCCATTCGGGCGCCTGCCGACCGAGCCGAGCTTTCCCACTATCCGGATCTCGCGGCGCGGCGTGATCTGGATCGTGGTCGCCGCCATCGCCCTGCTCATCCTCTTCCTGCTGAAGCCCTTCGCCACCCTCTACACCGACTTCCTCTGGTTCAGGGCCCTTGGCTACGGCAGCGTTTTCGGCACGCGCTTCGCGGCCCAGATCTGGTCATTCTTCATCTTCGCCGCCATCTTCTGGGTGATCGGCGCCGCCAACGTCTTGCTGGCGTTGAACTCGGGGCGTCGCCTTTCATCGATCGGCATCCGCCAGCGCCTGCTGACGGCGCCTTCCACCATCCTCGCTCTACGTTTTCACGCTTCCGTTCTATCGCTTCCTGTGGGGCTGGTTCTTAGGGGTCGTGATCCTGATGACCCTGGTGGTCGCCGGGCTCTATGCCTCGCGTGCCGGGTTCCAAAATCTCGTCCTCCCGACCCGGGCCGTGCGCCACCTCTCGGTGCTCGCCGCCGTCTTCGCGGCGCTGCTGGCGATCCATTATCGGCTCGACCTCTATGAGCTGCTGCTCAGCAAGCGCGGCTTTGTCACCGGCGTCGGTTATGCGGACGCCGTCGCGCGTATCCCCGCCTACTGGATCATGACCGTCCTGATGGCCCTGATCGCCATTGGACTCCTCGCCAATGCGGGAACCGCCCGGTTGACACCCCTTCCGGTCGCGCTCGTCGCCTGGCTGGCGGCGGCGTTCATCTTGCTCGTGGTATTTCCAGGCGTGGTCCAGCGGTTCTCGGTCGCCCCCAGTGAGCTCTCACGCGAGACGCCGTACATCAAGAACCAGATCGCGTTCACCCGTCAGGCCTACGGACTATCCAGCATCGCGGACCGTCCCTTCACCCCGCAGGACACGTTGACCCCTACCGTGATCGCGCGCAATCCGCAAACGGTTCAGAACGCCCGGCTCTGGGATCCCCAGCTGGCCCTGCCGCCGACACTGGAAAACATCCAGAGCCTCCGCACCTACTACCAGTTCTATAACGACGAGGTCGCGGTCGACCGGTATCAGCTCGGCGACCAGTATCTCCAGCTCCTGCTCGCCGCGCGGGAGCTCAATCCAGATAAGGTGCCGGCGCAGAACTGGGTCAACCTCAAGCTGCAGTACACCCACGGCTATGGCGTGGTCGCGGCCCGTGCCAATCAGGCGACCAGCCAGGGCGATCCCGTATTGACCCTTCACGATATTCCACCCGAAGGGCCACACGGGCGTCCCCTTGTCCTCGGGGCTTCGTAGCCTGGCCTTTGCGGTCCGCTTCGGCGACATCAACCTGCTGATCAGTTCGCAGCTGACGGCGCAAACCCAGGTCCTGTTCAATCGCGCGGTCCAGGATCGCGTCAGCGCCCTGGCGCCCTTCCTGCAATTCGACCAGGATCCCTACGTCGCCGTTGTTGACGGCCACGTGTACTGGATTCTGGATGGATTCACCGTCACCGACCATTACCCCTATAGCGACGTGACTCCGGACACGAACAGTCCCTTCGCCACGATCAACTACGCGCGCAACTCCGTCAAGGTGGTGGTCGATGCCTACAACGGGACGACCACCTTCTATCAAATCGACCCGAACGACGCCCTCGCCAATACCTACGCCTCGATATTTCCCGGGTTGTTCCAGCCTTTCAGCGCGATGCCCGCCGGGCTACAGGCTCATATCCGTTACCCGCGCGACCTCTTCAACCTGCAGGCGGAGATGTTTCAGCTGTATCACATCACCGATCCCACCATCTTCTACACACGCGAAGACCTGTGGAACATCGCCAAGGAAACGCTGCAGCAGGCGAACGGTCCGGCACAGATCCGGCCGTTCTACGTCATCATGCGACTCCCCGGCGAACCGAAGGAAGAGTTCGTCACCATCCTGCCCTATACCCCCAACGGCAAGACGAACATGATCGCCTACCTGGCGGCGCGCTCAGACCAGCCCGACTACGGGACGCTGTTCGATTTCCGCTTCCCCAAGGACGTCCTGGTCACCGGCCCGCAGCAGGTCGAGGCGAACATCGACCAGGCGCCCCTGATCAAGTCCCAGTTCGCCTTACTCAACGCGCAAGGCTCGAGCGTCATTCGCGGCAATCTGCTGGTTCTTCCCATCGAGACCGCGTTGCTCTACATCGAGCCGATTTATCTCGAGTCGAGCACCGTGGCCAAGCCCCAGCTCAAGAAGGTGATCGCCGCGACCGGCCAGAACGTGGTCATGGAGGACACGCTCGACAAGGCGCTCGCCTCGCTGCTGGGGGCAGCGCCGCCGTCAACATCGACGGGCCCGGCGACCGCGCCCAGCGGCACCGTCGCCCAGCTGATCGCCCAGGCGAACGCCCACTACAACGCGGCCCAGACGGCCCTGCGCAACGGCGACTTCGCCACCTACGCGAAAGAGATCCAGACCGTGGGCAACATCCTGAATCAGCTGGTGGCGCTGCAACCGGCGGCCAGCGCCTCGCCCTCCGCCTCCCCGACGGCATCGCCGTAGCCCTCGCCCCTTAACCAAGGGTGCGAAAAGGGCGCTTGTCGGATGACAAGCGCCCGTCCGAGCCCCCGGAACCCGCTAGCGCGGACTGGGAAAACTGTCGGCGACGGCGAGGATAGCGGCGACGACAGAAACGATGAGCGCGGTCAACCGGTACATGGGCACCCTCCTTCTGGGTGGACCGGGTGCCCCGACCGACTCAGCCGGTATTTAACACCCGGTTCAATTTGTTGTCAATATACTTTCCGTGACATGGTTTAGTGAGGCTATACTCGAAGGCGTCGCATGAACTCGGTCGGGGAGCGTCTTCGCGAAGCCCGTCTGGCGAGCGGTCTAACTCAGGCGCAGCTCGCGCGGGGAGTCGCCACCAAGGGGTTCATCAGCCAGGTCGAGCGCAACCATGCGACACCGTCGCTCCCCAAACTTCGGGTGATCGCGGAGCGATTGGGTAAGCCCCTTTCCTACTTCGTGCCGGATCAGCCGCCCCAGCAATTGACGCTGCTCCGTAAAAGCGAGCAGCTGGCCGTTCAAGCAGACGAGCCTGCCCGGGCACTGGACATCGTGGCCGAGGCGTGGGTGCTGCCCGCCACCGCGAACGAGCGGGCTGACCTTCACAGGATTCGGGGCGTGGCGCTGTCGGAGCTTCACCAGAACCCGGAGGCCCTTACGACCTTACAAGATGCGGCGGCCACCGCTCCCAGTGATGATCCCGAGCTCAACGCCTCGATTTACGCCGAGATCGGCACGGTTCTGCAGATCGAGGAGCGTTACAACGGCGCCATCGAGGCAGATCGACGCGCGCTCGATTGGCTCGACCGTTGCCGCCATGGCGATCCTGAGCTGCGCGCCCGGGTTTTGACCAACCTCGGGACCTGCAGCTTCCGCCTGGGCCAGCCCTCAGCGGCGATAGCCTACTTGGTCCGAGCGCTCGACGCGGCGACGGACGCCGAGAGCTTGCTGCGGATCGCGAACGCGCACATGGCGCTGGGAGTGGCAGCACGCGAAGTAGGAGAACTCGACCGCGCGCTGGAACACTGCAATCGTGCGCTCGAGCTGCACTCGAGGATCCGGCACGAACGCACGGCTAACCGCATCCTCAACAACCTGGGGGACGTCCACTATGCGGCCGGACGCAAGCGGGAAGCCACCGCGCTCCAACGGCGGTGCCTGCAACGAGCTCGCGAACTGACAGATGACTTCGAGATCGGAGTCGCCGCCGGCGAGCTCGCACGTTACGCGCTCGACGACAGCCGGGCCACGGACGCGCTGGCGCTGGCTCGCGAGAGCCAGCAAGCCGCCGCTCGATCCGGCGATCACCTCCACCAGGCCGTTTCTGCCGCCTTCGAAGGAATGGCGGCCGAGCGCCTCGGACATCCCACGGTCGCAAACCGGAAATTCAGACTGGCGCTCCGGCTGCTGGCCGAACGCAACGCCGCGGGGAAGCTGGCCGAGGTGTGCGCCATGTACGCCGATCTGCTTCGGGCTCGCGGTGACCAGAACCGTGCCTTCGCCTTCATGCGGATGGCCGCCGAGCGGGATTTCAGCAAGCTCCCCACTCTGCTCAAACCCGGGAAATGATCGCGTCCCAGACCGCGCGGGCGAACATCTCGCCCGCGACGATCCTCGTGGCTGTCGCCGATCCGGATGGCGCGACCCGACTGCGCGCCGCATTGGAGGCCGCCGGGTACCGCGTCATCACCGCCTCCGACGGTGCCGCCGCCCTGCGGTTGTTGACGGCCCACGCCTGCGACCTGGTCGTCTGCGACGCGTTGCTGTCCGATCTGGATGGCTTCGAAGTCTGCCGCGCCATCAAGCAGGCGCCCGCCACCCGGGACACTCCCGTCATCCTCTTGATCGACGGCGATGACGAGTTGCAGCGGGAGCGCGCCCTGCAGGCCGGTGCGGATGATGTCGCCAGCGCGCCCGTGGACCGAACGGCGATCCTCACGCTGGCCCGCTCTCAACTCCGGATCGGGCGGCTCGTAACCCAGCTCAATAACCTCGAGGGCGTCGTGGTCACTCTCGCTCGCGCCGTCGAGGATCGCGATCACAGCAGCAGCGGTCTCTCGGAAAAGGTGGCGCACTGGGCGATGCAGCTCGGGAGCGCCATCGCGCTCCCTGATGACCAGCTCACGCCTCTCTACAAGGCGGCCCTGCTGCACGACGTCGGTACGCTTAGCGTTCCGGTCGGTGTGCTGGCCAAGGAAGGCCGCCTCGATCCCGCGGAGTTCGGCCAGGTGAAGCGTCACCCGGTGGTGAGCGAGGAGATCCTGGGCGCCCTGCCGCGATCCGACCAATTGCTGCCGGCGGTCCGCCACCATCACGAGCGGATCGACGGGGCAGGCTATCCCGACGGCCTCGGCGGCGACGACATCCCGTTGTTCGCGCGGATCATCGCGATCGCCGACGCGTTCGTCGCCATGACCAACGATCGGCCCTATCGCCGACGCCGGTCCAAAGCCGAGGCGGTGCAGACACTCTCGCAAGGGGCCGGGAAACAGTGGGATGCCTCCCTGGTTGAGCGCTTCCTGCAACTGGTGGCGACCACCGACGCCGAGACAATGCCGGGGGTTCGGTCCGCGGGCTAATCGTCCGCCGCGCTTCCCAGCAGCCGCTCCACGATCACGCAATCTTTCCAAGTACCGTCCAGCCGGCCGTGACGCCGGTAGACACCAACCTCCCGAAAGCCGAGTCCGGCGCAGAGGCGCCGGCTGGCGACGTTCTCGGGAAAGATCCGCGAGACGAGCTTCCAGAAGCCCCGCGCCTCAGCCGCGTCGATCAGTACCGCGAGCGCGAGCCGGCCGACTCCCTGACCGCGCGCCACCCTGGCGACGTAGACCGAGACTTCGCCCACCCCCGCGTACGCCCGTCGCGGCCGGTACTCGCCAGTCCAGGCGAAGCCTACGACGCGGCCATCGCGCTCGACCACCGTCGCGGGGTGGGTCGCCGCGCGCGCCTGCAACTGTTCCGCGATTGCCTCGGCCGTTCTGAGTTCGGTCTCGAAGGTCGCCACCCGGTCTTCGATCCCCTCGTTGTAAATAATGGCGATGACCGGGGCGTCGGAAACCTCGGCGAGTCGGCTGGTTAGCTTCGCCGGCATCTTCTCAGCTTCCTCTAATCCGGCTCCGATCGTGTACTCATCGATGGCTGCCATCCTGAATTCAACCCAAGGAACATCACATGAGCAGCTTGCATTCGCTTCTCGACAACATGATCACCGCGGGAAGCATCTACGGGTGGCGGCTCGATGCGATCCTGCTGGGAAGCTTCCTCTGGGCGCTCTCCGCCAGCTTCACCCAGCTGCGCGTCGCCACCGCCTAAGCCGGCCATTCCTCCGGGCGATCGACGTCGTCGCCCATCGCCGCCTTGAGGTTGACCTCGATGACCGCCTGCGGGTTCGCCGCGATCACCCCCTGACCGCCGCGATCGCCCTGCAGCCGCAGCAGATCGGGGAAGAAGCGCCGATCGAAGATCGGTGGGTTCCCTCGATGGTCGCCGTAGCGCGGGACGACGATCCGCCCTGGAGAAAATGCACGGACCAGCTCGACTATCGCGTCCGCGTTGAGCTGCGGCTGGTCGGCGACCCCGATCAATGCCGCCTCCGTCGTCTCGGGCAGAAGGCCAAGCCCGGTCGCGATCGATGTGCTGATCCCGAGCTCGGGGGTGGGATTCTTCACGACCAGCAGCCGCAGGCCGGCGAGCGCATCCGCGAAACGAGCGTCATCCGAAATCACGACCACGATAGGTTCGAGGCCGGCATCAACCAGGTGGCGCGCAGCGCGGCGCACCAGCGGCTCACCGCGCCAGGCCTCGAGCACCTTCTGGCGTGGCGAGAACCGGCGCGACTGGCCGGCGGCCAGGAGAATCCCCGCGATCAGCTGGCGGGGGTCGCGGCCTTCAGCTGCTGCTCCACGCAGCTGGCGAACCGCTGGGTCATCCGCTGGGCCACCTCCTGCATGATCGTGCTGCGGCCGAACTGAGCCACGATGCCGCTCACCGCCAGGTCGGTGTTCATGACGACGTTGGTCGCTGGCCCATTGGCTTCGAGCTGCGCCGTCATGGTCGCGGTGGCGCCGCCGCGACCGCGGTCCTCGGCGCCCTCGCCCTTGATCCGCACCGTGTGGCTGGTCGCGTCGACGCTTTCCAGGGTGATCCGGCCCTTGTAGGAGACCGCAATTGGACCCAATCTGACTTCGATCTTGCCGGCATACGTCTTGTCATCGATCACCCCGGTGAGCGAAGCGCCCGGCACGCAACTCGCGATCTTCTCGACGTCGAGCAGGTAGGTCCACGCAGCATCGACGGGCACGGCCAGTTCGAAGCGCGTGGTGATGACCATCGGTCCTCCATTTAGGGCACAAGGAGCGGCCGGCCCCTTGCGGAAGCCGGCCTTCGAGCGCCTGTTGATGCGAGTCTACGTCATCAGGGTCGCGGGATTTCCCGCGTGTGTCAGGAGACGGTGATCGGCGTTCCCGGGTCCACGAGGTGGATCCAGGTCAGGCCGGCGGGCAGCGGCATCGGCTTGCCGTCGGCGCCGAGGATTCTCAGGGGAAGCTCCGGATTGCTCAGGTCCCATTTCGCCGGGTAGCGATGGCCCTGGGTAAAGAGATCGGCCGGGCCGGTGCCCTGCAGGTCGAAGTCGACCGCGGGCGCACCGAGCACGTCGGTGAAGCCCGCATCGTGGTGCGAGACCTGGACCAGGACGACGTTGACCGGCTTGATGGGCTGCCCGCTGTCCGCGTCAACCAGCGGCCCGGTCTCGGTTCCGTAGACATAGGCACCGTCGCTCGCCGAGTACGTGTAGGTCACTCGGTGCGCGTTCGTCTGGTCGAAGACGATGCGGTTGGCGACGGCGGGAGCCGGGCTGGCCGCGGGCACCCCGGGTTTCGGTAGCTGGTAGGTGATCTGGGGTGCGTGCTTGCTCAGACCCTGGCGCAGACGATCCCCATCGGTATAGAGGTTGTGCGGGGCACGCCGGCTGGGGTCGCGCGAGAAGTAGATGCCGCCGTCGCTGCCCTCGGTCAGGGCCGGGATCTGCTGCTGCGCGATCGCGTCCAGCACATGCTGGTTGGCACCGGAAAAGAAGACGACGCCGTGGTAGGCGTGCCAGAGCTTGATCGTGACCGGGCGGGCGCTGCGCACCGGCTCGATCCGCTGGCTTCCGGAGGGCTTGAAATAGATCACGGTCATCCGGGTGATGCCACCCTCGGCCAGATATTCGTAGACGAGGTCGGCCTGCTGGAGCCCGGCCTGAGGCCGGGCCAGGATCGAGTTCTCGATTTGCACCATGGCCGGTCCGGGCCGGCTGGGGGTTGGCGTTGGCAGCGTGAGGGCCGGCCCATTTCCGCAGCCGGCGACCACGAGCGCGGCGACCGCCGCCAGCAATCCGGCGCGCGGCCGAGTCGTCCTCATGTAATGGTCAGTATAAGAAAACGCGATAGCGTAAGCCGCAACTCCTTCGGGTAAGGTTCGATTGATGCTGCCGCACGAGATGCTCCAGAGCCAGACCCAGGTTGAGCGGTCATTGCTCAGCCGCGTGCTCGGATGGTTGGGGCTATCCCTCGCGCTGACAGCCGGGGGCTATTACCTGTATACGGCCGGCTTTATGGTCGGCGTCTCTCCGTTCATCTTTTTCATCGTCGCTATCGCCCTGATCTTCGGCATCCAATGGGCGTCCCGGTCCAACCAGACCCTTGCCATCGCGCTCTTTGCGGTCTTTTCGGTGGTCGAGGGCCTCTTCATCGCACCCGTGGTGGCCATCTACGTCCAGAACCAGCCGGACGTTGTCGGCAACGCGCTGCTGGGCACGGTCGGCATCTTCCTGGTCGCGGCGGCGGTCGTCTACCTGACCAGCATCAACCTGGCGGCCTGGGGCCGTCTTCGTCGGGCTGACCTTCTACGCCGTCTGGCGGGTCAAGTCCCAGCGAGCCGGCGACAACAATGCCCTGCTGCTGGCGCGCAGTCTGTACCTCGACTTCATCTACCTCTTCCTCATCCTCTTACGGATCTTCGGAAGAAGGAATTAGTCAGGCCGCGATTCCGATCTTGCGCAGGGCGGGACCCAGCTCGCGGAGGTCGCGCTTCCGCCGCTCCCGCCAGTCGAGGATGAGGTCGGCAAAGGCCGACTTGGAAAGCCGCTCGCGGCGAACGGCATTGGTTTTTGCGTCGGTAATTTCCAGCTCCACCCAGACCACGCCGGCTTCGATCAGACGCGCCGGGTAATCGTTGTCTTCGATTAGCCGAATCAGCTCGAGCTCTCCAAGCATCTCCATCAACCCTTGATAAAACCGGTTGCCGACTGCTCTTATTCATCCCCAACGGTGGATCCGGCAAAATCCGTCACTGTTCGATGGCAGGTTTTCGGACCCCGGCCGAAAACGCCCCGGTAGACTTAGCCCGTGCTGGCCGATCTTCACATGCATTCCACGGTGAGTGACGGCTGGCGCGACCCGGATGAGGTGGCTCACCTGGCCGCCGACCGCGGCGTGCGGGTCATGGCCCTGACCGACCACGACGCTTTCCACGGGGTCGAGCGCGCCCGGTCGGTGGCGCATCGCCGGGGCCTCGGTTATATCCCGGCGCTCGAGGTGACGACTTATCCACCCAACCAGATGCGCCACATCCTGGGCCATGGGGTTGACGTTGCCCATCCTCAGTTGCTGTCGCTGATCGCCCGGACCCAGGGCGTGTTTCGCCGACAGGTCCAGGCCTGGCTGAAGGTGCTGGACGAACAGGGGATCGGCCGGGGACTCGGCCTCGAGGCCTTCGCTTACAAGCCGACCGTCATGCCGGGGGCGGTGCTCAAAGTGCTGTTGCAACACGGGCTCATGACCGAGACCGACGCCTGGGACAGCGCTCGAAAAGCCGTCGACTTCATGCCCGCCGATTTTTACGCCCCGATCCCCTCGCCACGCGAGGCCGTCGATGCCATCCACGCGGCCGGCGGGCTGGCGGTCCATGCCCATCCGGGTTCTGTGCCCGATCAGGACTTGATGAAGGAGGTCCTGCCGCTGGTCGACGGCCTCGAGGTCTACACCCGGCGCCATCGAGCCGAGCAGATTCCGGTCTACGAGGAGCTGGCCGGCCGGCACGGACTCCTGATGACCGTTGGCACGGATTACCACGGCTTCAACGGCGCCGACTACGAAGCCCCCAAGACGGTGATCGACATCCGGTATCTCGAGAAACTCGGCGCCCGTGTGCAGTGGCCCGCCGTGGAGCAGGCGGGTTGAGCCCAACCGTGGTGACGCTCGCGGTCG
>VBJI01000144.1 GCA_005880875.1 Chloroflexota bacterium | reverse complement strand
TTGACCTTCGAGATAACCCGCCCGCCGGGCGTCGAGGTAGGGCGAAAACCGCAGCAGAATCTCCCAGACCCTCTGGCGGTCGAGCCCCGCCCGCAATCCGGCGTTGAAGAGTTCGCCCGCGGCGGCGCTGGTGAGGGCAAGCATGCTGTTGGCGATCAGCTTCAGCCGCGCGCCATCGCCGAGCGGTCCGACGTAGCGGACCTCACCCAGCACCTCGAGCACCGGTCGAATGCGTTCGAGGGTGAACTGGTCACCACCCACGAGGATCAGGAGCTTTCCGGACTGGACCGCGGGAACGCTGCCAACCACCGGCGCTTCGATGAAGCTGGCGCCTCGCTCGGCGAGGGCCTGCGCCACCTGTTCGTGAGTCGCCGGATCAACGGTGCTGCTATCGACGTAGATGGGCGCCCCCGTCGCCTCAACCGCACCGTTCTTGCCGAGATAGGCCTGGCGCACCGCGGAGGAATCGGTCAGCATGCTGATGGCCAGATCGGCGCCTTCCACCGCCTGCGCGGGCGTGTCGCGGACCGTGCCGACCCCGAGCTGCTCGGCCCGGGAGCGCGTCCGGTTCCATAGGCGCAGCTCGTGCCCGTGCTGTTGGAGGCGGCGGGCCATCGCGGCGCCCATCTTCCCGGTGCCAAGAATCGCGACCTTCATAAGGGAGTCTCCTTTTTTCAGCTTAGGCGTTATGGACGGTAAGCTGAGGGCGCCATGCGGGCCGCGGTCATCGAGCGTTTCGGAGAGCCGCCGGTGGTTCGCGACAAGGATGAGCCACCGGCGGATGGTGCGGACCTCATCGAGGTGACGGCCGCGCCGCTGAACCCGGTCGACCTTTCGATCGCCAGCGGTAGGTTCTACGGCGGAACGCCGCCGCTGCCGTACGTGCCTGGTGGTGAGGGAATCGGCACGCCGGGTATCGCCGCCTACCTCGCCATCACCCGGCGGGCACAACTGCAGCCGGGGGAGACGGTGCTGGTGCTCGGCGCCAGTGGCGTCCTGGGAAGTATCGCCGTGCAGGTCGCCAAACTGTTGGGAGCCGGTCGGGTGATCGCCGGCGGCCGCGACGATCGTGGCCTGGCGCGAGCGAGGGAGCTGGGGGCCGACGCCACCGTCGACCTGAAACAAATCGAGGGATTGACGGATCGCATCCGCGAGGCGTGCGGCGGGCAGCTGCAGGTGGTGATCGACCCGATCTGGGGTGCGCCGGCGGTCGCGGCGCTGGAGGCGATGAGTCCGCTCGGTCGATTCGTGCAGCTGGGGCAGTCGGCCGGGGCGGAAGCCACCGTCAAGTCGGCGACCGTCCGCGGCCGGTATCTATCGATCCTCGGTTACGGGAGTTTCCTGGTTCCCTGGGAGGACCAGGCGGTGGCGTATCGCCGGCTTGTCGACTATGCCGCGGCCGGAAAGATCAAGGTCGAGGTCGAGGTGCTGCCACTCGACGCAGTGGCCGATGCGTGGAAACGGCAAGCGACGTCGCCGCACCGCAAGCTGGTGCTCTCGCCGAGAATCCCAGCCGCGAGCTGACCCGGCCGAGGGAAAAAAACGGGCGCTGAGCGCCCACCTGCTAGCGCGCCTGTCACAAAGCGGCCGTCAATCGGCGTATACATTGCAGTCAATGACGCCCGCCGCCGAGCTGGAGCTCCTCGGGCAGGCCCGGGCCGGCGACGAGGCAGCCTTCGAGGTCCTGCTGCGCGCCGCCCTGCCCGCCGCCTACCGGCTGGCGTGCGGAATGTTGCAGGATCGCCAGCTGGCGGAGGATGCGGTCCAGGAGGCAGCGCTGATGGCGTGGCGCAAGATGCAGCGACTTCGACCCGGCTCTCCGATGCAGCCGTGGTTCCTGGGGATTGTCGCGAACCAATGCCGCACCGTCCGGCGCGGACGATGGTGGAGCGTCCTGAAGATTGATACGCCGGATCGCCTGGCGTCACTGTCGGAGGACCGGGTGGCCGGCTACGCCGACCTGCGACGAGCGCTCAAGAACCTACATCTCGATCAGCGGCTCGTCATCGTCCTCTATTACTACCTCGACCTGCCACTGCCGGAGATCGCGGCGTTGACCGGGTCATCGTTCGCCGCCGCGCACCGGCGACTTTATCGGGCAATCCGTCAGCTGCGGCCGGGGCTGGAAGTCCTGGAGTATCAGCCATGATCCACGACAACGACCTGCGAGATACGATCCACGCAGCGCTCGACGAAGTCAGCGAGCCGGTGCCCGGCCTGGTACCGGCGGCGATGGCTCGCATCCGAGCCACCGGTGCTCCCAGACGCCGGTGGAGCCCAGCTCTCCAGCTGCTGGGCATCCTGACGGCCGCCGCCGTGATCGGGGGGATTACTCTCGCGTCGCATCGCGCCGTCGCGAGCCGACAGGGCGTGCAGCCATCCGCCGCCCCGGCGGTGACGGCCACGGTCGTGCCGACCGCGGTGAACGCAAGCAACTGCCGGCTCCCTGTGATCGTCATGCGCGAGAGCGGACGGCCGCGGCCCCAGGGAGTATCGGAGGTTGGGTTCGTCGATACCGCGACCGGACAATACTCGAAGGACGCTTCGGCATCGGTACAGGGGCTTCCCGGTGGGGGCTCGCCTCCGACGATCATGAAACCCGGCCAGCCCGCGATGCCGGCCTGGTACAGCCACGCCCTCGGTCGCTGGTTACCGGTCGACCAGCGATCGGTCGCGCCCGATGGGCGGAGCTATCTGTGGGTCCAGTTACTACCGGCCGGCAGCACCTATTCGAACTTCCAGTCGGCCGAGCTGCATCGATTCGATGTCGCCCGGGCAAGTGACCGTACGGTGTGGAGCTACGCCGGTTCGATCAACGTGTGGTTTTGGGACTCGGCCGGGATCCTGCTGGACACCGTCCCGCCAACAGGCGGTGTCGACATCTGGTGGCGGGTCGATCCGTCGACTGGCGCGGCTACCAGGCAACCAAGGAACTTCAATCCAGGTCATCTCACCGAGTTGCCCGGCGACGCGCAGAACGGTGGGCTTGGCTCGGCCTACTTTGGGATCGACGCGCAGAGCCATCCCATCTACAGGATCGGCGGTCGTGGCGCCGGCGAACGCGATTGGGTGTTCGTCGAAACAGCGCCCGGCCAGCGCGACTGGATCTATCGAGGCACGCAAGGCGATGCCACGGATTTCGACCCATTTCTCGCCACGGCCGACTCAACCGGCGTTTGGTTCGGCAGTTTCACCAACCGCGTGATCTGGCACTGGCAGCACGACAAAGGTCTGCAGAAATTCTCCGTCAGTGGCTTGCCGGGCGACCTGCCCGGGGCCGCCTACACGGACGTCTACGCAAACCCGGCGGGGCCGTGCCAGTAACCGGAGGCAGGAGCAGAGCGGAAAGCTAGCGCCGGCCTCCTACTCGCGCCGCGGGGCGGGAGCGGCTCACGGTGATGGCCTCACCGACGAGATAGAGCGAGCCGCAGATCAGCACCAGGCCATTGGCGCCAGCCCGTTCCCTGGCTCGGCTGATCGCCTCCTTTGCGGATGCCGCCACCTCCGCCGGCTCACCGAACTGGTGGGCGAGGTCGGCCGGTAACGCGGCCCGGTGCCAGTCGATCGCGCTAAAGATGACCGGCGCGTCCATGGCACGCAGCTGAGACAGCATCGCCGGCAGGTCCTTATCCTTCATGGCGCCGAAGACGATCACCAACTGCCGGCCCTTCGCCAGCCTGCGGACAGCCGCCAGCGAACGCTCCAGGCCGGCGGGATTGTGGGCGCCGTCGACCAGGACGATCGGATGGCGATCGAGCACTTCGAGCCGCCCTGGCCAGTGCGTGCGGGCGAGGCCGTCGCGCATTGCCCCATCCGAGATGTCCCAGCCGCGGGAGCGCAGCCCGTCGATGGCAGCGACGGCGAGGGCCGCATTCTCGGCTTGATGGAGGCCAAGCAATGGCACCCGTAGATCGCGATAGGTTCCGGCGGGGGTGGTGATGGTCGCCTCGATGCCGGCCCATTCCCGATCGAGAGTGTGCAAGTCGATTTCGTGGCCAAGACGCAGGAGGGGAATCCGTTGTTGTCGAGCCGCTGCCTCGATCACCGGTAGTGCCGGCGGCTGGGCGGCGGTGATGGCCAGGCTGTCCGGTTTCAGAATGCCGGCCTTCTCCGCCGCGATCGCCTCGAGCGTCGACCCCAGATGCTGGGTGTGGTCGAGCGAGATGTTCGTGATGACCTCGACGCCCAGATCGAGGACGTTCGTGGAGTCGAGGCGGCCGCCCAATCCCACCTCGCAGACCAGCAGGTCGATCCCCGCCCGCGCGAAATAGTAGAGGGCCGCGCTGGTGAGAATCTCGAACTCCGTCGGGGGACCGAGCTCGGCCGCAACCTTACTAATCACGGGCTGCACCTCGGTCAGCAGGGCCGCGAAGTCCGCCTCCGGAATCGGCCGCTGATCGACCTGAATCCGCTCGGTGTAGGAGACGAGGTGCGGCTTGGGCATCAGGCCGACGCGGTAGCCCGCCGCTTGCAGGACGCTCGTCAGCATGGCGCAGACCGAGCCCTTGCCGTTGGTGCCGGCCACGTGCACGCCCTGCAACAGCTCGTGAGGATCGCCGAGCGCGTGCAGCAGCGCCTGGGTTCGCTGCAACCCGAGCTTGATCCCGAATCGGCCGAGCGATGTCAGGTAATCGAGGGACTCTTTATAGGTCACGCCTGCCCGAGGTGCTGGCGGTAGGCCCGGTAAGTGTTGACCAGCAGCATCGCCACCGTCATCGGCCCAACCCCGCCCGGCACCGGGGTCAACGCCCCGGCGACCGGCTCGACGCTCGCCCGGTCGACGTCGCCGGTGAGCTTGCCGGTTTCTGGATCGCGCGTGATCCCGACGTCGATGACGATGGCGCCCGGGTTGACATGCTCGCCCGTGATCAGCCCGCGTTTGCCGGTAGCGGCGACCAGGATGTCGGCGGTCCGGGTGAGGGCAGGAAGGTCAACCGTGTGCGAATGCGCAACCGTCACGGTGGCATGGTTCTGCAGCAGCAGCAGCGCGAGCGGGCGGCCGACCAGCCGCGAGCGGCCCACGATGACGGCGTGCTTGCCGGTCGGATCGATGCGCTCCCGGCGAAGCAACTCGAGGACACCGAGGGGGGTTGCCGGGATGAATGTCGGCTTGCCCTGGGCGAGGCGGCCGGCGTTGTAAGGATGGA
>VBJI01000004.1 GCA_005880875.1 Chloroflexota bacterium | reverse complement strand
GGCATCAACGTCGATCTGACGGGCGCCGCCCCCGGGACGGCGGTGCGTCTCAGCGGCAACCGGTTCATGTCCACCGGCGCCGAAGCCATCCTCGGACAGGCGCTCGGTGGACAACCGGTCTGGATCTCGGACAACCACGTCCGGGCGGCCGGCACCTTTGGCATCAGAGTGCTGAACGCCGACGGCCTGGTGCTCCGGAACAACCGCATCAGTGGCAGTGGCGGCGGACCTGCGGCCGGAGCCGGCCGCTACCCCGCCATCTACCTGAACGGGGTTGTGGCGGACTTCACGCGAAACGTCCGGGGAAATGTTGGGGCACAGAACGGCCTGGACGTCATCGCCTTCCACGGAACCGCGCAGGGTGACGTCTCCTGGCAGACCCCGGCAGTGAATGCGACGACGGCCGCGCTGGGTTACGTGCTGGACGGTGCTCTCGCGGTGAGCGACGGGACGCTGACGGTGCACCCGGGCGACGTGGTGAAGTCACTTGGAGGGCCGATCACGATCAGCGGCGGCAGCCTCGATGCGAGCAACGTCGCGGATGCGCGGACCAAGCTCTTCACGAGTCTCAAAGATCAGACCGCCTATCCGCAGACCTGCCCGTCGGTCCTGACTGGACTCTGCGCCTCGGGTCCGCAGGTTGGGGATTGGGGTGGCGTCGTGATCACCAACGACAGCTCGGGACGGCCCGCGAGTGCCAGCGTGGCGAATGGTCAGCTCAACTTCGCCGCGACCGCGCTGACCACCGACAGTGGGCCGGCCGCGAGTTTCGGGTCGACCGGTCTTGGCCTGATCGTGAAGGGCACGACGATATCGGACGCCGCCGGCGACGGCATCAACGCCCAGGACACGCCCATATCGGTGACCACGTCGACGATCCAGCGAGTGGGTGTCCATGGGATCGTCGTGACGTTCTTTGGCGGCACGCCTTGCGTTAGCGCCTGCGGGACCAGCCTGGACCTGGAGCACGTGACCGTCATCAACAGCGGCAAGGATGGCATCGTGGCCAGCGGGCTGGGAGGCCGCCCCACCGTCGTGAGCGACAACATCGTGTCGGGGGCCGGCACCTACGGCATTCGCCTGGCCGGCCCGGACCAGCTGACAATGAACCGGAATACGGTCACCGGTAGTGGTGGACCGGGAACGACGTTCCGATATCCCGCCATCTATCTGAGTGGCGCGAAAGCCGACTTCGAGCTGACGCCGGCAACGACAACGGTGGCCGCCAATCACGGCTCGGGCAATGGCCTCGACGCGATGGTGATCCATGGAGAGGCGACGCATGGGCTGACCTGGCTGACGACCAACCTGGCCGCGCCGGCTGTCGTGCCGCCGGTACCGACCGACCACTTCGGCTACCTGCTCGACGGTGGCCTCACCGTCGACGGCATGCTGAATACGAACTCGGGGGACGTTGTGAAAGTGCTGGGTGGAGCGATCCAGGTCAGCGGCGCGCTGGTTGCCACGGGCACCACCTTTACCAGCCTCAAGGACCCGAGCGTTTCGGTCACCGCCTGCGCGACCGGCTACGACTCGGTCTTCCTCCAGCGACTGTCCGGTTCATGCCCGGCGGCGGCAGCCGGCGACTGGGCCGGTATCACCGCCGGCGCCGCCTCGACGCTGACCACGACGACGATCGCCTTCGACGACGGATTGACCGTCTCGGGTGGCGCCCTGCAGTTTGCCGGGGGTGCGATGCACGACATCGCCCGCAATGCGATCACCGTCAACGGATCCTCGCTGTCCGTCACCAACGTGTCCTTCTTAAGAGTCGGCAACGACGGCATCGACAACGCGAACAGTGGATCGACGGCCACCATCACTGACGATCAGTTCGATCACGTCGGCGGAGCCGCGATCAACCTTCAAAGCGCCCCGGGTGACCTGGAGCGCAACATCTTTACGAGCGACGGCAATCCGGCGGTGAAAACTGGCGGGGCTCCGGTCACCATTCAATGCTCGAGCCTGCGGTCCGGCGGGATCGAGGGAGACGCCCAGCTCACCGTCAAGGAGAATGACTTTTCCGCCGGGGTCGGCGTGACGGCCCCCGCAGCCGCGAGCGCCGAGAGCAACTGGTGGGGCCAGGCGACCGGGCCGAGCGGGCAGCTATCCGGCGGGGTCGCCGTCAGCACCTACTTCACCACCCAGAATCCGACGGCGACGATCACCATCGCCGGCAAGCCCAACGCGACCCAGACCCTCGATCCTGTGAAGTCGGATGGATCGCTGGGCACTGGCCAGGTACAGGCCAGCCTGGCTTTCAGCCGCAACATGAACCCCGATCCGAGCCAGCCGGCCGTGAGCTACGCCGGCAACCCCCCCGTGAGCTTTACCGGCGGCTGGAAGACCAATGATCCGCGGACCTGGATCGGGGATGCGCCGATCGATGCATCGCTCGCCCTCAACGGAACGCACACCGTCTCGGCGGCCGGGGCGCGGGATTGCGTGCCGGATCCACTGCACAACCTGATGAGTGCGGCATCGCCCACCTTCGTCGCGGATACCACGACCCTCGCGGCCGTGAGCGTCAGCGCACCGGCCGACCTGGTCGGGGCCGGCAGCGCGCGGTTGCACGGCCATATCGACCCGAGCGGCTTTGCCACCGGAGCCGTCCATTCCGGCCAGCTCGTCCTGACGAACATCGCCAATCCATCCGAGCAGCACAGCTACGCGACCCCGCCGCTGACCGACAAGACGACCCCACTCGACTTCACGGTGGCCGCGACCGGCCTGAACCCAGCCACCACCTACGCCTATCGGCTGCTGGTGTCGAGTGTGAACGGGACCGCATCGCAGTCCACGGTTGACACGGTGACCACGGTCGCCCCGGCGAAACTGGTTGTCACCGCGTCCCCGCCCGCCACCGTCGCCGCCGGCTCGCCCTTGTCGCTCACGGTCCAGGTGCAGGATCAGTCTGGGAACCGGGTCATCGACGACACCACCAGCGTGACGCTCGCGATTGGAACCAATCCATCGGCCGGCTCGCTCGGCGGCACACTGACGGTGGCCGCCGTGGGTGGCAGCGCGTCGTTGAGCGGCCTCTCCATCGACAAGGCCGGGAAGGGCTACACCATGACGGCGAGCGACGGGACGTTGACGGGCGCAACCAGCAGCGCCTTCGAGGTCACGGCGCCGACGTTGACGTCGCTGAGCAGCGGCCCGACGACACCGTATCCGACGACGCCGACCGTAACTATCACGGCGACGATCGCCGCCACCGGTGCCGCCGACCCTGGGGCCGGCTCCGTCGCCTTCACCGCGGCGGGCGCCAGCATCAGCGCGGCGTGCGACGCCGCGTCGGTGAGCGTGGGGCAGGCGACCTGCGTGGCCGACTACTCGACGGTGAATGGCAAGGCGCTAGCCGCGCAGTACAGCGGTGACACCACTGGCGGTGTGACCTACGCGGCCAGCAGCAGCGCGACCCTGACGGGCACGACGGTTACGCCCACCCACGCCGGCAGCCCTGACGTCTTCACCGCGACCGTCAACGGCGGGCCGAGCGGGAGCGGCGATGGGAGCGTGACCTTCCTGGCGAATGGCGCGGTGCTCTGTGGCGGCAGCGTGCCGCTGTCGGGCGGCGCCGCGAGCTGTACCCCGAGTCCGGCGCTAACGGCGGGGACACCCGTGACCGAAATCTATGTCCCGGCCTCGGGATCGTCCTTTGCCTCGAGCGATGCCACCGATCCCGGGTAAGCCGAACTCGGCCGAGCTCACCGATCGGAGAAGGGCGCGTACAGGGTCTTGAAGTTTTTTGTCGACAGGGCCCGACGCACGACCAGGGCTCCGGCGGCCACCATGCACGCGGTCATCACCCGCCGCCACGATTCCTCTTCGTACGCCGTCGACATGATGCGGCTGATCGCCTCCGCCTCGGCATCCGGAGGCAGGCCGTCATCCACCACCGCTGAGCTCGCCGGCTCGGGTCGCGTCGAGGGCTGGAAGGCGCTGGCATCCGCGACCAGCTGCGCCGTTCGCATCGCGTCGTAAAAGGCCGACTCGGAGCCGGGAAAGGCGGCGCTCTTCGCGGCACGGGTGGCGGCGTCCAGCGCGGTGAAGTATTCCGGTGACTGCCTGATCTCGAGGTCCGGGTTGGCCCCGACCCCGGGCGCGGCGCTGGTTACCGCCTCCCACTCGGCCGGCGTCATCCCGCGAAGGCGCTGAAGGAACGCCTCGACCTCCGCGGTGTTGGGCCCGAACCGATCGTCGCCCACGTGACTTACAATACGCGCGATTCCATGGTCCCGCGAGTTTCCTCATGCCCGTAGTCCAGTGGGTCGTGAGCCTTGGCTACACCGTCGAGGCACGGGATGGGGAGCTCGGCGTGGTGCGCGAGATTTTCGAGGGGCCGGCGCAGTCGCTCTTTCTGTCAACCGATTCCTACATGCGAGTGGTCGACCGCGGCCAGCCGGACCTCTTCATCCCATTCAACGAGATCGTCGACGTCAGCGACGTCAAGCGGGCCGTCTACCTCAAACGCTGGCGGCGCGAGATCAATGCGCTCGGCTGGACCCGCGACCCGCGCCAGCCAGGTGCCCGGGCGGTTCCCTTCTTCCCCAACCCGACGTCGGCGGCGGCGGTCAAACCGGATGCGAACGGCGCGGTCCCGCCGCGCCCGCTGGTGGAAAGCGGCGCCTGGTCGCCCGGCGAGGCGGCGCCCCGGCCCGAGCCTGGCAAGGGGGTTCGGATCGGTGATCGATTCAAGCCCGGCGACCGCATCCCGGTCCCGGCCCAGTACATGTGCACCGTCTGCCGTTTCCGCAAGCACAGCCGGCAGTTTCTCGAAGAGAATCCCGACGGTCGCTTTCCTCCCGCCCATCATCCGGGCGCGCTCTGGGAACTGGAGGACCTGCGGCCATAGGGCGGCGACCCGATTCGCTGCGTGCCTGTCGATCTGCGGCCGGTATTCAGAATCCGCTTTGCTAGACTAGCCGCGTACCGTGCTCAGCGACTATTTTCCCTTGCTCATTTTTCTCGCCGCGGTCTTCGTTTTCGGACTCATCGCCCTCTTTCTTCCGCCCTGGCTGGCGGGCAGCCGTCGAACCGCCGCCAAGGACCTTCCCTACGAATCCGGCATCGTGCCTCGCTCGAGCGCCCGCCGGCGGTTCGCGGTCAGCTTCTACCTGACGGCGATGCTGTTCATCATTTTCGACGTCGAGGCGATCTTCATCTACCCCTGGGCGGTCATCCTCCACGCGCTGCGCTGGTTCGGCGTGATCGAGATGGCGATCTTCGTCGCCATCCTGCTCGTTGCCCTGATCTATGTCTGGGGTAAGGGGGCGCTCGAATGGGGGAGCTGAAGCTCCGGCCAGCGCCATTCCCGACCGGTCGCGCCGCCGGACCAACGCCGCTGAACGCGCTCGGTGACAACGTCCTCACCACCACGCTCGACAAAGTCATCAACTGGGGCCGGTCAAGCGCCATCTGGCCGGCGCTGTTCGGCCTCGCCTGCTGCGCCATCGAGATGATGGGCGCCGTCGGCCCCCGCCAGGACATCTCGCGCTTTGGCTCCGAACTGTTTCGGGCGTCACCACGGCAGTCCGACCTGCTGATCGTTTCCGGCCGGGTCGCCATCAAGATGGTGCCCGTGATCCGCCAGGTCTACGATCAGATGCCCGAGCCGAAGTGGGTGATCGCGATGGGCGCCTGTGCCTCGTCGGCCGGGATGTTCAACAACTATGCGATCGTCCAGAGCGTCGACAAGATCATCCCGGTCGACATCTACCTGCCGGGATGCCCGCCTCGCCCGGAGGCCCTGCTGGACGCCGTGATCAAGCTCCAGCGCAAGATCCGCGGTGAACCGCTGGTCAAGCGCCCTGCCTGACGACGCGCTCGTGCAGCGGATCGGGGACCGGTTCGGGGCCGGGTTGCAGGAGAGTTCCGACTTCCGCGGCGACCTCAGCGTCGTCGTCAAGCCGGAGGTGGTGGTGGACCTCGCCCGCTACCTCAAGGCGGAAGAGGGATTCGATTACCTCCTGTACGCGACGGCCGTCGACTGGCCGGCTCGCGATCCACGTTTCACCGTGGTCTGGGAGGTGCGGTCGCTGGCGAAGCAGGCCCGGATCCGGATCAAGACCACCACGGCCATGCCCGACCCCCACGTCCCCAGCCTGACGTCGGTCTGGCCTGCCGCCAGCTGGCACGAACGGGAGACCTGGGACCTGTTCGGCATCAAGTTCGACGGCCACCCCGACCTGCGCCGCATCCTGATGCCCCCGAACTGGGAGGGGTTCCCGCTGCGCAAGGATTACGTCTCGTTTGGCGAGCCGGTGATCTTCAGCGATCAAAAGCTCGAAGGGTTGGAGCCCGACGCGATCCGTGGTTAAGAACGACGTCCGCACCCAGGAATCGTTCGGGCCCGAGCACGAGCCCGAAGCCGAATGGATGGAGCTGAACATGGGGCCGCACCATCCGAGCACCCACGGCGTGCTCCGGGTTCGGCTCAAGCTGGATGGCGAGATCGTCCGCGACGCCGATGCCGACATCGGCTATCTCCACACGGGGTTCGAGAAATCCTTCGAGGACAAGACCTACACCCAGGGGATCACGTTCAGCGATCGGATGGATTACCTCGCCCCGCCGATCAACAACGTGGGCTTCGTCGGCGCCGTCGAAAAGCTGATCGGCGTCGAGGTGCCGCCGCGCGCTCAGGCGATTCGGGTGATCATGATGGAGCTGGCCCGGGTCGCCAGCCATGAGTTGTGGCTGGGCACGACCGGCCTCGACCTCGGGGTCTACTCTGGGTTCTTCTACGCCTGGCGCGATCGCGACCTTGCCCTGGACCTCAACGAGGCCTACTCCGGCGTGCGGATGATGACCTCCTTCACCCGGGTCGGCGGGGTGGCGTGGGACCTCCCGGACGGATGGCTCGAACAGCTGCAGCGGTTTATCGACGTCATGCCGAGCCGGATCGATGACTTCGAGTCGATGCTGACCAACAACCCCATCTGGCGTCAGCGCACCGAGGGAGTCGGCGTCATCTCAGGCGAAGACGCCATCGAGGCGGGCGTCACCGGGCCGGTGCTGCGCGCGTCGGGCGTGAACTACGACGTGCGGAAGGCCTTCCCCTACTGTGGCTACGAGCAGTACGACTTCGAGGTGCCGGTGGGGAAGAACGGGGACTGCTACGACCGCTATCGCGTGCGGGTGGCGGAGATGCGTCAGAGCCTGCGGATTCTGCAGCAGGCGGTCGACAGCCTGCCGGGTGGACCGTGGCTTACCTCCGACCGCAAGGTCGCGCTGCCGCCGCGGAGCGAGCTGAGCAAGAGCATGGAAGCCGTGATCCACCAGTTCCGGCTGGTCAGTGAAGGCTTCAAGGGCCCGGTCGGCGATGTCTACGCCTTCGTCGAGAGCCCCCGGGGCGAGCTCGGCTTTTACCTGGTTTCGGACGGCACGAACAAGCCCTACCGGATGAAGGTCCGGCCGCCCTCGTTCTGCAATCTCCAGTCGCTCAGGAAGCTGGTAGAGGGCGTGCTGGTCGCGGACGTGATCGCGATCATGGGCAGCCTCGACTTCATCCTCGGGGATTGTGATCGCTGATGCCGCTGGCCAAGCCGACGGTCGCGCAGATCCAGGAGCTGGCCGCCAGGTATCCCTCGAAGCAATCCGCCATCATCCCCGCGCTCTGGGCGGTGCAGCACGAGCAGGGCTACGTCAGCGACGAGGCCATGGGCGAGATCGCCCAGCACCTCGGCCTGCCGCCCTCCCTGATCGAGGCCACCGCATCCTTCTATTCCATGTTCCTGACCCGGCCGGAGGGCCGGCATGACGTGGTGATCTGCGTCAACGCCCCCTGCATGCTGCGCGGCGCCGACGAGATGGCGGCCTACCTCGAGCGGCAGCTGGGGGTGCGGGACGGCCAGACCACCGCCGACGGCGCCATCACCTGGCACTCGACGATCGAATGCCTGGGCGCCTGCGGCGGCGCCCCGATGATGCAGGTTGACCACCGCTTCGAGGAGAACCTGACTCCGGAACGGATCGATGCGATCGTCCAGGGACTCAGAAAAGAGCCGGCTCCCCATGGGGCCGAACCCAAACGAACCGCCCGGCCGCGCGTCAAAAAGGCACAGAGCTGATGGGGATCAAGCCCGTCCTGACCCGGGATTTCGCCACCGAGAACCTCGAGCAGCTGGCGGTCTACGAGCGGACGGGGGGCTACAGCGGGTTCAAGAAGGCGCTCGAGATGCAACCGGACGCGCTGGTCGACCTCGTCAAGGCGAGCGGCTTGCGCGGCCGCGGCGGCGCCGGCTTTCCGACCGGGAACAAGTGGAGCTTCCTGCCGAAAGGCGTGTATCCCCGCTACCTGGTCTGCAATGCGGACGAGAGCGAGCCCGGCTGCTTCAAGGACCGCTACTTGATCGAGGAGAGCCCGCACCAGGTGCTCGAGGGCATTCTGATCGCCAGCTACGCGATTGGCTGCAACCTGGCCTTCATCTACATCCGCGGCGAGTACCTGCCCCAGACCGAGGCGTTGGAGCGGGCGATCGAGGAGGCCCGCCAGGCCGGCTACCTCGGCCGCAACGTGCTGGGCAAGGGCTACGACATCGACGTCATCCTGCACCGCGGCGCCGGCGCCTATATCTGCGGCGAGGAGACGGCAATGCTGACCTCGCTGGAGGGCTACCGAGGTGAGCCGCGGCTCAAACCACCCTTCCCGGCAGTCAAGGGTCTCTATGGGAAGCCGACGGTGGTCAACAACGTCGAGACCGTTTGTAACCTGCCGCACATCGTGCTCAACGGCGCGGAATGGTTCAAGGCGATGGGCACCCCGACCGGGGCCGGGACCCGGCTGTGGTGCATGAGCGGGCACATCAATCGGCCGGGCAACTACGAGATGGAAAACGGCACGCCGATCCGGGAACTCATCGAGGAGCACGGGGGCGGCGTCTGGAAGAACCGCAAGCTCAAGGCGTTCCAGCCGGGCGGGGCATCGATGATGGTGCTGCTCCCCGAGCATCTCGACGTCGGCCTGGACTTCGATGCCATCGCCAAGGCCGGCTCGCTGGCCGGTGCCGGGGCGATGGTGGTGATGGACGAGACCACCTGCATGGTCGATGCCGCCCGCCGGTACGTGAAGTTCTTCGAGCACGAGAGCTGCGGCAAGTGCACGCCCTGCCGGGAGGGCACCTACTGGATGGCGAACATCTTCGACCGCTTCGAAGGCGGCGACGCGAAGCCGGGCGATATCGATCTGCTGCTCGACATCGGCTACAACATCGACGGCCGCTCGTTCTGTCCACTGGGCGATGCCTCGACCTGGTTTCCTCGAAGCGTGATCAAGTTCTTCCGCGACGAGTTCCAGGAGCACATCTCGCAGAAGGGCTGCCCCTTCAAGAAGGCGCTCCAGGAGGCCGTTGCATAGTGGCGGCGGTGCAGACCGACCAGATCACGCTAAGCGTCAACGGTCAATCGGTCACCGTACCGAAGGGCACGCTGATCCTCGACGCCGCCAAAAAGGTCGGCATCGACATTCCGATCTTCTGCTCGCACCCGAAGATGGCGCCGGTCGCGGTCTGCCGGATGTGCCTGGTCGAGGTGGAAAAGATGCCGAAGCTGCAGCCGGCCTGCGCCGTCTACGTCGCCGAGGGCATGGTGGTCAAGACCGTCACCGAGCAGGTGAACAAGTACCAGAAGGGTGTGCTCGAGTTTCTGCTGATCAACCATCCCCTCGACTGCCCGATCTGCGACAAGGGCGGCGAGTGCCCGCTCCAGGACCAGACCTTTCAATACGGACCGGGTGCCAGCCGCTACGAGTTCCAAAAGGCGCATTTCGACAAGGCGGTACCGCTGTCGGACAAGATCGTGCTGGATCGCGAGCGCTGCATCCTCTGCTGGCGCTGCACCCGGTTCAGCGAGGAGATCTCCGGCGAACGCGAGCTGGCGCTGATCCAGCGCGGCGTCCACACCATCATCGGCACCTTCAACGACGAGCCGGCGCAGTCGAACTACCAGGGCAACTGGACCGAGATCTGCCCGGTGGGCGCCTTGACCGCGCGCCAGTATCGCTTCATCAGCCGGCCCTGGGACCTCGACCGGACGGCGAGCGTCTGTCCCGGCTGCAGCATGGGCTGCAACATCCAGATCGACGCCCGCAACAACCGGATCGGCCGCTTCCAGTCACGCGAGAACCTCGCGGTCGACGACAGCTGGCTGTGCGACTTCGGCCGCTACAGCTTCCCGAATTTCCAGCGCAAGGGCCAGGAGCGTCCCCGGGTGCGCCGTAACGGCTCGCTGCAGGAGGTCTCCTACGAAGAGGCGATCGCCTTCGCCGTGGACGCGCTCAAGCGGGCGGACCGCCAGGTCGCCGGCTGGGCATCGCCCGCCGACAGCAACGAGGAGCTGTTCCTCTTCCGGCGGCTCTTCCGCGAGGTGCTGCAATCGCCACACCTGGATCACCGCTCGACCGTGGTGGCCGACGCCGAACCGGATGACACGACCCTGCCGATCGCCGACATCGAGCGCTGCGACCACGTCGTGGTGCTGGGCGGCCAGGAGGTCATCGATGCCGCGCCCGTGCTCCACCTGCGGCTGCTCAAGAGTCAGCGGAAGGGCGTGAACGTGCTTCGGGTTGGTACCGGCGAGCTGAAACGAGCCCTCGACGGGGTTCCGGCCGAGGCCGAGGCGGTCGGCATCCTGGCGACCGAAGCCAGCAAGAAAGCCGCGACCGATTTGCAGCTGAGGTTGGGCAAGAAGATCAAGGGCAGCGTGCGCCGGCTGCTCGTGACGACCGGTCCCAACGGCCGTGGCGCCAAGGACCTCGGCATTCTGCCGCACCTGGGCCCCGGCTATGCCTCGCTCAACGGGCAGAGCGGGAAGGGGAGGGTCGAGTGGCCTGGGGCCGGCCTCAAGGCGCTCTATGTGCACGAGTCCAGCCCGCTGCACGGCTTCACGCCAACCGACGCCGAATCGATGTGGTTGCCGGCCTTGCCATTGCTCATCGTGCACCGGTTCACGGCATCGCCGCTCGACGACCTGGCGCACGTCATCCTCCCCGGCCATGCCTTCACCGAAAAGGACGGCAGCGTCACCAGCATGGAAGGCCGGGTGCAGCGGATCCGCAAAGGCATCGACGCCGAGTGGGTGCGGGAAGATTGGCGGGTGCTCCAGGACATCGCCAACCGCCTGGGGGCGAGCTGGGCCTACGACTCGGCTTCCGCGGTGACCGCGGACCTTGTCGCCAGCCTTCCGCCGTATGCCGCCGCGCTCAACACCGCTGGCCGCGTGCTCTGGAGCGAGGCGACGTGACGCTCGAGCTGATCGTCATTACCTTGATCAAGACCGCGATCGTGGTCCTCGGCCTGCTGACCGGTTTCGCCTATCTGACGCTCTTCGAGCGGAAGGTGCAGGCGCGGCTGCAGCAGCGACCGGGGCCAAACCGCGTCGGCCCATTCGGGCTGCTCCAACCGGCGGCCGACGGGCTCAAGCTGTTCTTCAAGTCGAGCAGCGCGCCGGCGGGCCGCGATCACTTCCTCTACCTGCTGGCACCCGCCATCTCCGTGATCGCCGCGCTGGCCAGCTTCGCCATCATCCCGGTCAGCGGGCCGGGTGACCTCAACCTGTTCGGGCACCGGATCGGCTGGTACGTCATGAACGTCAACATCGGCATCCTCTGGTATCTCGCCGTGACCTCGTTCGGCGTCTACGGCATCTTCCTGGCCGGCTATGCCTCGAACAGCAAGTACTCGATGCTCGGGGCGCTGCGGTCCTCCGCGCAGATGATCAGCTACGAGATGGCGCTCGGTCTCTCGCTGGTGCCGGTGTTCATCCTGGCCGGCTCGCTCCGACTGGTGGACATCGTCAACGCCCAGCGCACCTGGTGGTTCATCGTCCCGCTGTTGCCGGCCTTCTTTCTCTACTTGATTGCCGGCATCGCGGAGACGAACCGGGCGCCCTTCGATCTTCCCGAAGCCGAGACCGAGCTGGTCGCCGGCTATCACACGGAGTACTCGGGCATGCGGTTTGCGCTCTTCTTCATGGCCGAGTACATCAACATGATCATCGTCAGCTCGATCGCGACCGTCGTTTTCCTCGGCGGCTGGTGGGGGCCGTTCGGCATCCTGCCGGGCCCCTGGTGGTTCCTCCTGAAGGTGGTGGTGCTGCTCTACGTCTACGTCTGGCTGCGGGCGACGCTCCCGCGGATGCGCTACGACCGCCTGATGGCCCTCGGCTGGAAATCGCTGCTGCCCCTCTCACTGACCATGATGATGGTGACGGCCGTCGTGTTCGTGGCGGCTCAGGGGAAGGCCTGATGGCAGTGCGCGAGGTTCTGATGGGACCGGTCTACATCCTCCGCGCGCTGTACACGACGTTCAAGCACAATCGCCGCCCGATCGTCACGATCGAGTACCCCGAGATGCAGAAGGCCGTGCCACCGCGGGCGCGCGGCAAACACATCCTGCATCGCTACGCCGACGGCCTGGAGAAATGCGTCGGCTGTGAGCTCTGCGCCATCGCCTGTCCGGTTGGCTGCATCGTCGTGGAGGCGGCCGAGAACACGCCTGAGAACCGGGTCTCGCCCGGCGAGCGATACGCGAAGCGCTATGAGATCAACCTGCTGCGTTGCATCTACTGCGGGATGTGCGAGGAAGCGTGTCCCTACGACGCGATCACGATGGGACCGCGCTACGACCTCGCGGACGATCATCCCGACAAGTTCATCGCCGTCAAAGAAGACATGCTGGAGCCGCTCAGCGCCAGCGTCGGTGACACCGCGGTCCCGTCCGGCGCGCCGTCGGCTCAACCGGTCGCCCGCAAGTGGTAGTCGCTTTCGCCATCCTGGCGGCCTGGGAACTGGTGACGGCCGCCGGCGTGGTGGGGTTCCGCCGGCCGATCTACAACGCGCTGTCGCTGGTGGCGAACATGCTGGGCCTGGCGGTGCTGTTCCTCATCCTGAATGCGCAGTTCTTGTTCGCGGCGCAGCTGATCGTCTACGCCGGCGCGGTCATGGTGCTCTTCGTGTTCATCATCGCCCTGCTGAACCCGGTGTCCGACGTCAGCCTCGGCCGTACCGGCAACGAGTGGATCTACGGCCTTGTTTTTGGCGTCATCTTTGCCGCCCTGCTTGGCGGACTGCTGGTCAACCGCGGGCTCACCGGCCGGCAGGGCACCGCCACACCGGAAGCCATCAGCGCGGTCGGCAACGTCCAGGCCGTCGGCGCCGCCCTCTACACGAAGTTTCTCTTCCCGGTCGAGGTGACCTCCGTCCTCCTGCTGATCGCCGCCGTCGGCGCCGTGTACCTGGCGATGCGAAGGATTCGCTGAGATGCCGGCCGCGTACCTCTTTCTGCTGTTGAGCGGCGCGCTCTTCACCATGGGGGCGGTTGGCTTCCTGGTGCGACACAATCCGCTGGTCGTCTTCATGTGCATCGAGCTGATGCTCAATGCCGTGAACCTGGCGTTCGCGGCGGAGAGCCGGTTTCTCAATTCGCTCGACGGGGTGGTGTTTGCCTTCCTCGTGATCGCGGTCGCGGCCGCGGAGGTGGTGGTCGGGATCGCCATCATCGTCCAGGTCTACCGCGGCGGCCGGCAGATGGATGTCGACCAGCTCGATTTGATGAAGGAGCAAGCCGGGGCCCTGGACACGCTGGCGCCGTTGGTGCTGCTCGCGCCGCTCGCGGGGTTCCTGGTCAATGCGGTGTTCGGCCGGCGGCTGCCGCGGCCGGTGGTGGGCTGGATCGGCGCCGGCAGCATCGGTCTCGGGTTCATCCTGTCGCTGGCCATCCTGATCCAGTTGCTGGCCGGCGCCAGGCCCCTGGATCAGACGTACTTCACCTGGTGGCAGAGCGGCGACTTCACCGTGCCCTTCAATCTCTACGTCGACCAGCTCTCGACGCTCATGATCCTGGTGATCACCGGCGTCGGGTTCTTGATCCACGTCTACTCCATCGGCTACATGCGCGAGGACCCCGGCTACTCGCGCTTCTTCGCCTACATGAACCTGTTCGTGCTCTCCATGCTGCTGCTGGTCCTCGCCGGCAACCTGGTGTGGCTGATCATCGGCTGGGCCGGCGTCGGCCTCAGCTCCTACCTGCTGATCAGCTTCTGGTTCGACCGGCCGGCGGCGGTGCTCGCCGGACGCAAGGCGTTCGTCATGAACACGATCGGCGACATCGGCATGATCTTCGCGGCGTTTCTGATCTTCCTCAACCTCCGGGTCACGGACTACCGCGGCCTGTTCGATCGCCTGCACCAGCTGCCCAGGGGCGGCGCCGTCATCACGGCCATCTGCCTGCTGCTGCTGGTCGGGGCGGTCGCCAAATCCGCGCAGCTCCCGTTGCACACCTGGCTGCCCGATGCCATGGAAGGCCCAACGCCGGTCTCGGCACTGATCCACGCGGCCACCATGGTGACCGCCGGCGTCTACCTGGTGGCCCGGATGCACATGCTCTACGACTGGGCGCCGGCGGCGGCGGCCACGGTCGCCATCGTCGGCGGCGTCACCGCGTTCTTCGCCGCCACCATCGGCACCTCCCAGATCGACATCAAGCGCATCCTCGCCTACTCGACGATGAGCCAGATCGGCTACATGTTCCTGGCGGTCGGGATCGGCGCCTATGCCGCCGGCATGTTCCATTTCATGACCCACGCGTTCTTCAAGGCCCTGCTCTTCATGGCCGCGGGCAACGTCATCCACGCCTTCCACGACGACCAGGACATTCGCCACATGGGCAACCTGCGGGCCGGCTTGCCGATCACGTTCTGGACCTTCCTGGTCGGGACCCTCTCGATCAGCGGCTTTCCGCTGCTGGCCGGCTTCTTCAGCAAGGACGAGATCATCCGGTCGGCGCTGGGCGCCCCGGGCGGCGAGTTCTGGCTTGGCGTGCTGGCCCTGGTCACGGCCGGCCTGACCGCGTACTACATGTTCCGGCTGTTCTTCATCGCCTTCGGCTGGGAGTGGCTGACGCATGACGATCGCCATCTGCACGAAGCGCCCCCCGTCCAGACCGTGCCCATCATCATCCTGGCCACTGGCGCGGTCGTCGGCGGCTACATCCCGATCGCGACCTTTCTTTCGCCGGTGTTCGGCGCTCCCGGCGAGGTGGGCTTCGGCACCTTCCTCGGGCTCGCCGCGCTCTCCGTGCTGGCGGCGCTGGCCGGCTTTCTCATCGCCTACCTGCTTCACGCGCGCCGGCCGGAGCTGGCGGTCGCGTGGCGCACCCGCCTTGCTCCCATCCATGCGCTGGTGGAGCACAAGTACTACATCGATGAGCTCTACGACCGGGTGTTCGTGCGACCGGGGCTCGCGTTCGCCCGCTTCCTCAACGGGGTGATCGAGACGCGCGTCATCGACGCCGCGGTCAACGGCCTGGCCGACTTCACGCTGGTGGAGGCGCGGGAGTTCCGCTTGATCCAGACCGGCCGGGTCCGCAGCTACGCGCTGTGGACGCTGGGCGGCGCCATCGGCGTGGTGCTGATCGTCGCGGGCTTCCTCGGCTATCTTCCCTGGAGGCTTGGCGGATGAGCTGGTACACGCTGCCGAGCACGGTGCCGTGGTTGACCCTCGTCATCGTCCTGCCGCTGGCCGGCGCCCTGCTGGTGGCGCTGACGCCAGGAGTGGCGAGAGGGGTGATCAAGCAGCTCGGCGTGCTGAGCGCGGCGCTCACGCTGCTGCTGGCGCTCGGGATCATCGGGGGATTCCAGCACGGCGTCGGCAACCTGCACTTCCAGTTCGAGCAGTCGCTCGAGTGGATTCCCAGCGCCGGCATCAGCTACCACCTGGGCGTCGACGGACTCAGTGTGTTTCTGCTCGGGCTCAACGCGCTGCTCTTCATGATCGCCGTGCTGGTGACCGACCCCCAGCTGCCGCGCTTCAAGCAGTTCATCATGCTGCTGCTCATCCTGGAGGCCGCCACCGCCGGCATCATGCTGTCCCTCGACCTCATCCTCTTCTACGTGTTCTGGGAGGCGATGCTGGTCCCGCTCTATTTCCTGATCGGTGTCTGGGGCGAGGGGGCACGGGTCTATGCCGCCTTCAAGTTCCTGATCTACACCGTCCTGGGCAGCTTCGCCATGCTGGTGGCGATCCTCGCCGTCGCCGCCATCAGCTTCTCCCAGACCGGGCATTTGAGCTTCGACTGGGCGCAGCTGATCCAGCATCCGGCCTCGGGCGCCTGGCATGTCCCGCTCGGCCTGGGCACGATCGGGATCCAGCAGTTGCTGTTCCTGGCGTTTGCGCTGGCCTTTGCGATCAAGATGCCGCTCTTTCCGCTCCACACCTGGCTGCCGGCGGCCTACACCGCCTCGCCCATCCCGGTCGTCATCGTGCTGGCCGGCCTGGTGTCGAAGCTGGGGGCCTACGGTGGCGTACGCGTCGATGAGCCATCTCGGCTTCATCGGGCTGGGCATCTTCGCCGGCAACCTGCTCGGCATCGAGGGGTCCCTGGTGCAGATGATCAACCATGGCGTGATCATCGCCGCGCTGTTCCTGGTGGTGGGGATGATCGAGCGCCGCGCCGGGACCCGTGATCGGGCGCAGTTGCGTGGGCTGGGCGCGACCGCGCCGCTGTTCGCCGCCCTCTTCCTCGTCATCTCGCTCGCCGCCCTGGGACTTCCCGGCTTGAACGGGTTCGTCGGGGAGTTCCTGATCATGCTGGGCGCCTGGACCGCGTTCGTCCCGCTGGCGGTCGGCGCCGGGATCGGCGTCGTCCTGGCGGCCTGGTACGTGCTGCGCTTCTACCAAGGCAGCATGCAGGAGGCTCCGCCCGAGCCGGCCGCGTTCGGTGAAGTGCGGCCCGTCGACGGCGGGGTGCTCGCCCCGCTGCTGGCGATCATGGTCCTGATCGGCATCACGCCGGGATTCTTTCCCGCCGCCGTCGAGGCGACGGTCAAGGCCCTGCCGGTGATCGCTCGATGAACATCGACCTGAGCGGCATCGGGCTGGACTACGGCACCATCCTGCCCGAGTTGATCGTGGTCGGCACCGCGATCGCTGTCCTTACGCTCGACCTGCTGCTGCCGGTTGCGCGGCGTCGCTGGTTGCCCGCCGTCACCGTCGTCGGCCTGCTCGCGGCGCTGGTTGCCAGCCTCCCCTTGTGGGGCCAGAACCGGTCGGCATTCGGCGATACCGTGGTGGGCGACAGCCTGGCGGCGTTCTTCAACGTGCTGCTGATCGTGATCACGATCCTGACCGTGCTCATCTCCCCGCGCTTCCTTCGCGCCTTCGATCTCGATTACGGCGAGTACTACATCCTGCTGCTCGGCGCGACCGCGGGCATGATGCTGCTGGCTGCCGCGACCAGCCTGATGACGATCTTCCTCAGCATCGAGCTGCTCTCGATCTCGCTCTATGTGCTCTCTGGATTCGCTCGCGCCGCCCAGCGCTCGCAGGAGTCGGCGCTGAAGTACCTGCTGCTCGGCGGTTTTGCCACCGGATTCCTGCTCTACGGCATGGCGCTCATCTACGGCGCCACCGGCAGCACGACGCTGCGCGGGATCGCCGCCATGGTCACCGCTGGGTCGGGCGCGTCCGGCAACGTGCTGCTGCTGCTCGGCATCGGCTTCCTCTCGGTCGGCCTGGCGTTCAAGGCCTCGGCGGCGCCCTTCCACATGTGGACCCCCGACGTTTACGAGGGAGCCCCGACGATCGTGACCACCTTCATGTCGGTCGCCACCAAGTCGGCCGCCTTTGCGGCCATCGGCCGCGTCTTCATCGCGACCTTTCCCTCGCTCGCGACCCGCTGGTACTTCCCGCTGGCCCTGATCGCCATCTTCTCGCTCTTCATCGGCAACCTGGTGGCGATCACCCAGGACAACCTCAAGCGGATGCTGGCCTACTCGGGCATCGCCCACGCCGGCTACATCTTGCTGGGCGTGCTGCCGGGGACGGCGGTCGGCTTTTCCGCGTCGGTCTTCTACATCGCCGCCTACGCGGTGATGAACTTCGGCGCCTTTGCGGTGGTCACGGCCCTCGGCGCCGGCGGCGAACAGACGGCCGACATCAACTACTGGCGCGGCCTGTTCTACCGCCGGCCATTCCTGGCCACGGTAATGACGATCTTCATGCTGTCGCTGGCCGGCATCCCACCCACGGTCGGCTTCTTCGCCAAGCTCTTCGTGTTCCAGGCGTTGGTCAACGCGCAGATCTGGGCGCCGCTGGTGGTGGCGGTAGTGATGACGATCGTATCCTTCTATTACTACCTGCGGGTCGTGGTGATGATGCTGGCGACGCCCGACGAGGCCGTCGCCGAAAAGCCACGGGTTGGGATCTCGACCAGCGGCGTGCTGGGCGCCGCCGCGCTGGCCACCATCGCGCTGGGCGTCTTTCCGACGACCGTGCTCGACTGGGCGAGCCACGCGGCCTCCCTACACTTCTAAGCGGGAATGACGCCTGGAGGTCCTTACGCCTCTAACGCTCGCATCGCACGTGCCGCGCGGCTCGCGTCGGCCGGCGGGCCGGGGCGATGATCGCTCCGTCCCCGGTGCGGGCGGCGCTCGAGGCTCCGGTCCCGCGGCGCGCGCTGCCACTGCGGATTCTGGCGCGAGCCTGGCGCGAACTGCGCAAGATGCGCACCGCCATCATCCTGCTCGCCATCCTGGGCCTGCTGGCGGTGGTTGGCACGCTCCTGCCCCAGCTGCCGCAGAACCCGCGGGGGGTGATGGGCTACGTCCTGCGTCACCCGGTGACGGCGCCCTGGTTCGCCCGGCTCGGCCTCTTCGACATCTTCAGCTCCTGGCCGTTCATCATCACCGCGGTCCTGATGTACACCTCGATCGGCGCCAGCATGTTCATCCGGATTCCCGCGGCCTGGCGGCGCGCGATAGACCCGCTCCAACGGAATCGCGGGCTGGGGGCCGAGGTGGCGAGCATTATCTTTCACGGGAGTTTCTTCATCCTCCTGGTGGGCGTGATCTACGGCAAGGCCGCCGGATTCCTCGGCAACGCCGCCGTCGTCGAAGGCAATAGCTTCGTTGAGGCACGCGCCAACTACGACAACCTGAGCGAGGGCGTGCTCTCGACCGGCCATGCCGGGTTCCAGGTCAAGGTCGACAGCTTCAACGCCAGCTATTGGCCTGGCGGCGCGCCGAAAGACTTCACCTCACGAGTTCGGGTCTACGACGGGGGACGGCTGGTCGAGAGCAAGAACCTCCAGGTCAACCATTACGTCGACTACCAGGGTGTCAAGAT
>VBJI01000134.1 GCA_005880875.1 Chloroflexota bacterium | reverse complement strand
TCGCGAATGTGCGCGAGGTCGTTCTCGAGGAAAGCTCGCACACGCCGCTCCTCGAAGAGACAGAACGGTACCTCGAGATCGTGCGGCGGTTCATGAGCGAGTGCGAGGGGAACGAAGCCTCCATGGCTGACGAAGAGCAGCGCCTGATCGAGGAGGCGGCCAAGAGCCGCGAGGAGACGCAGGAGCTCCGCGAGGAGAGTGGACTCGGCCGCGAGTCCGACCCCGAGCTGGCGCCCGAGGAGGACGAGAGCCGCGAAAGCCCGGGCGAGCCGTGGGCCAAGACGTCGGGCGGGAACCCCGACGAGATCACCGACGACGAGTAGCCGCCGGGTAGAATGGCCGCCCCTCGCGGGGGTGTGCCCGAGTGGCCAAAGGGAACGGGCTGTAAACCCGTCGGCTCAGCCTACGGAGGTTCGAATCCTCCCGCCCCCATCCATTGTTCTAGACACAGCGATTTTGCTGCTCAGCGGCATCTTCTGGTGTCCGGTCGCCCCGGGAGCGGGCGAGCGCGACTCTCATCGCACCGATTCGTCCCCGAGTGAGTTGAACGTCCTCGGAATTGCGTTAGGAACTAGGCCCAGCTTCGGCGCTGTTCGCGCTCCACGAGGCCGGCGTTTGAGGATCACTTTCAGATGGCGGCTGACTGTTGGCTGGGTGAGTCCGAGGGTCGGTGAGGCGGCAGACGCATTGCGCGTATAAAGAGTGTGCGTATGAAGATCGCTGCGCCTGCCGCGTTGCTTGTTCTCGTCGCCGCAATGTCGGCGGCGGCGCCTGCGGCTCGGTCGGCGTCCGACATTGTCGTGACGACGGTCTCCGACGCGACGAACGGGGATACATCCAGCGTCGCCGCTCTGCTCGCGAACCCTGGCCCCGACGGGGTCTCGCTGCGCGAGTCGATCACGGCGACGAACAACGACCCGGGTACGCACACGATCCGCTTCCCGCCATCGCTCAAAGGAGCGACAATCACGTTCGACTCCCAACCGCCGCCGCTGCTCGGGGGCGGGGTGACGATCGAGGGCGACATCGACGGCGACGGAAAACCGGACGTGACCCTCAGCAAGGGGGCGGGTTTTGCGGCAACGCTGGGTACGTATTGCCCTGTGAGTGACGGCTGCGGCCTCTCGATCGGGTCGAGCGGCAACCGGCTGCACGCGCTGACGATCGCGGGGTTCGGAGCAGGCGTGGACATCGAACCATGGCATCCCGGCGACGACTCGCGGCCGGCGCCGCCGACGAACCAGACACTCTCCGACAACGTCGTCAGCGGCCTCGTCATGCAAAGCGTCGAGACGTTCGGGGTGTTCATCGACTCGGTGTTCAACAAGAACTGCGGCCTGTACGCGGGTTATCCGCAGCCCTGCGTGACCAACGACACCTGGGCGAACACGACGATCACGGGCAACACGATCGAAACCGGGAACGCGGGGGATGCGGGGATCGCCGCCAAGCTCAGCAACGCCGGCGATCGCGTCCAGAACATCACGGTGACCGACAACACGATCCAGATCAACGGCACCGACGAAGGCATCGGGCTCGAGGTGATCGGTAATGCGACCGGGGCGGCGATCTCCGGCGCGCTGGTCGCGCGCAACTCGATCGCGGGCCGGGCGGACATTGGAATCAGCGTCTCCGCCGGGGGTACCCGTGCACAGGCGAACACGATCGAAGGCGTGCAGATGCTCAACAATCGAATCAACCTCGCCAGCCAAAACTCCGGGTTCTGCTGTCAAGGCATCGTGGTCGAAGCGGGCGGCGACACGAACACGGCCCTTGCGCCGGTCGCCTACCCCGACGGCAACCAAACGCAGAACGTGCTCGTTCGCGGCAACACGATCACCGGCACACTCGTCTCGGGCGTAAGTGTGCAGGCGGGCCTCGGCGGCGGCTCCAACAACCGCGTCAACGACATTCAGGTCGAGGCCAACACGATCACCTCGAGCACGCTCGCGAGCGGTGTCTTGATCTGGACAGTCGGCGGCGGTTCGCCGGTCCCGAACAAAGACGAGACCGGCAACCAGATCGCGCGTATCGCGGTCGACGCGAACCGGATCAGGATCGGGACCGCTCAAGGCACTCAGCCTCCCGGTGCCGGAGGCATCGTCGTCGTAGGCGGGTTCGGATCGGTCGCGCGGAGCGGCAGCGTTAAAGACATCCAGCTGGTCAACAACGTCATCGGCCCAGGACCGGGCCTGATCCTGTTGATCGGTGGCGCAAACGGCGCGAGCGGGGATCAACTCGACGGCGTTCAGATCGTCAACGATACGGTCGCGGATCAAGGCGGCCCCGCGCTTCAGATCACTTCCAACGACAAAGGCGCCACCGGGAACAGCGTCTCGGGTGTCACGATCTTGAACACGATCTTCTGGGGAAGCCTCGCCGGGGAGGTCACGCCGTCGATGATCCGCTCCTCAATCGTCTCGCAAGCAGAGTTCGCAGGCGTGAACGGAAATATCCGGGCCGATCCGAAGTTCGTCGACCCCGCAAAGGGCGACTTTCACCTGCGGGCTGGAAGCCCGGCGATCGGCGCCGGCACTTCGAGCGGCGCGCCGACGACCGACTTCGACGGACGGGCGCGCCCCGTTGGGCACGTCGACATCGGCGCGTACCAGTTCGGCGGAGCGCGGCCCACTAGGTACGCGGTCTCCATCTCGATCGTCGGCAAGGGTCGTGTGACGAGCAGGCCGACTGGCATCTCCTGCCCGTCACGCTGCGTGGGCTCGTTCGCCGCGGGCACCGTGCTACGGCTCAGCGCGACACCGGCGAAGCACTATCGGTTCGCAGGTTGGCGCCGACGCTGCTCAGGAAGGGCACCGTGCACGATCACAATCAAGAAGGACCAGGTCGTGAGGGCCATCTTCCGGAGGCGATGATGCCGAGCTCGTGGCAGTCAACCATGGAGTACGAGCAGCTCCCTCAGCGAGCGCAGGGTTGTGAAGCTGTCCATTAGCGCAGCAAGGGCCTCACTTCTTCGGCGTCTTCGATAGGGCTCGCTTAAGCCGCTCTGGCGGGTTCGAAGAAGTCCTCTCAGGCCCATCTCAGCCGCCCCACAGCACGCGCGCCAGCGAACCGGCCCGCAACCACTGCCTGGGGTGGCCGAGCGCCCACGGAATGAGATCGGACGCCCGCGGCTGCGACTGGAGCAGGCTGAGGACGAGCCGCGGCGGCATGGTCTCCAGCAGCTGGAGCCGCTCGTCCCACTGCCGGTCGACGTACGCCGCCAGACGCCGGTTGAGGGCGTAGCCCGCGCGCAGGCCGCGCTCGAACTCGGCGCGGAACCGCTGCTCGTAGGGGCGGAGGGCCGCGGCGTCGGTGCGTCCGCGTCGGAGCGCTGCCGCGATCGTCTCGCCGGCCAGCTCGCCCGCGATCATGCTCATCCGGATTCCTTCGCCGACCACGAGCGTGGCCTGTCCGGCGGCGTCTCCGACGGCGACGATGCCGTCGGCGGTGAAGCGGTTCGCGAGCGGGTCGGCCGGGATCAGCCCGTCGTGGACCTCCACTGTCGTCGCGCCCGCCAGGTCGAGCCCGAACGAGGCACCGTCGCGATAGAGGTCTTCGGCGTGACCCCGGGGATTGGTGCGAACGTCCGC
>VBJI01000133.1 GCA_005880875.1 Chloroflexota bacterium | reverse complement strand
TCAGCTGCCGGCTCGTACCCGACCAGGACCCGAGCGCGATCGCGCAGGCGCTTCGCGAGTACATCGAGGAGGTCAGCCCCAAGACCATCCGAGCCAGCCTCACGGAGTTGAGCGGTCACGCCCAACCCTGGATCACGCCGGTCGATCACCCGCTGATCCAGGCGGCACGTCGAGCCTTGACCCAGATCTACGGCAAGGACCCGGCCCTGATCCGCAGCGGCGGGTCGATCGGCGCCGTCGACGTGATGGCGCGCAAGGTCAGCCCTTACTGCCTGCTGGTGGGCTTCGTCTTACCGAATTCGTTTGCGCATGCTCCCAACGAGCGGCTCGACCTGGAGAGCTTCTACCTCGGCCGCAGGGCGGCCGTCCAGCTCTGGTCGGAGATCGCCGCCATCGCCGCGGAAACGCCGGCTAGCCTCAAAGCGCAAACTCGGGCCTAGCCCGGCTCCTCGCCTGCAACAGCTATGTAAAGGGCCTTGACGGACTGTTGTATTCCTGCAATAGTCCGTAGCATGCGACGGAAGGATGATCAGAATAATACGGCGGTCGATGGCCAGCGACCGCTGCACAACCGGATCGCCGTCCTGCGCGCCGAGCGACAACTTTCTCGCCAGCAACTGGCGGAGGCGGTTGGAGTGAATTACCAAACTATCGGTTACATCGAGCGCGGCGAATACAACCCCAGCCTGGAGCTCGCCTTCCGCTTTGCGGAGGTCTTCAAGCTGCCGATCGAGGCGATCTTTTCGCGTGAGCCGCTGCGACCGCTGAGCGAGGAGCTTTACCGGCGCGACCCGCGGGAGAGCAACTGAATGGTCTCCTCCCTCTCTCGTAGCCGGCGGCCCATGGTCACGATCGAGCGGATCACCGCACTTCTGATCGCGCTTCTCCTCGGCGTCTTCCTGCTCGGGTTCCTGCCACCGTTTGTCGCATCCTTCGGCTACCTCGTCCTGGTGCTGGTGACGATCGTCGTCGTCCGCAGCGTGCCCGTTGAGCCAGGTGCCTGGCTTGGGCTACGCATTGTTCGGCGGGGCCTGGTGGTGGTCATCAGCCTCATCACCCTCGACCTGTTGACCTTCGGGGCTTCATTCAACCCAACCGAGTTCCCACTGATCTTTGTGCTGGCCCTGGCGGACTTCGCGCTAGGTCGCGCCACCCGACGGATAGCCAGCGCCGCAATTATCGACCTCGATGAGCGGCAAGAATCCGTGCGCAACCAGGCGCACCGGATCGCTTACGCCGTCCTGGCGGTGTCTGTCGGACTGGTGCTTCTGGTCGCCGATGTCGCCACCCCAGACAGTCATCGGTGGCTGGTTGATGCGATTCACGGCGGTCCAGCGCTCAGCTTTCTTCAGCTCCTCTTCTTCCTCCCCGCCATGGTGATCGCCTGGATCGAGCCCGACAGAATTTCGGACGACGACGCACCGCGGCTTCGACAGAGCAGTCGCGCGCGGCTGGCCTACGCCATGGTGGCGGTCTGCATCATCCTGCCGATCGTGTTCTCCATCACGCTCATCGCCTCGCCAATTCGAACCTCGGCCTTTACGGTGGCGGACCCGATCGATGGACGGGGCGTCAATGGTGTCGGGATCAAGAGTTGTGGGAACAATCACGGCCTCTACTTCGGCGCCCGCAAGGACGTCGGCTGGGGAGGCGTTTCGTCGGTGCCGCTCACGGCCGTAGCCTGCTGGAACGGCAGCCGAGCCTACCCGCTGTGGGGGATGTTCACCAGCGATTGTCACCCGGGTACCACTGAATGGGCCTTCGCTTCGACGTTGACCTGCCGCCAGGCCACCGGCAGCGACGGGACTCTCACCTTCACCTATCGAACGCGGCTGCGTGCAGTGCTACTGCCCTTCATCTCCCGAGACGTCGTCATGACCGTGACCCTGACCAAAGATGGCAAGGTGGTGCAATTCCCATGACCGTTCAGCCGGACGTTCTGCAGACAACATCTCGGCGCTGGTCGACCGTGCGAATCAGCGTGCTGCTGCTTGCCGCCTGCTGGCTGCTGCTTGCCTCGTCGCTCCCCGCGTCGCTACATGGCGCCGGCATCGTCCTCGTGGTGACCCTCGTCGTGCTCGACCTGGCGCTGGGAGTGACGACCAATTGGCTCGCCTTTCTTCCGACATCGCGACTCGATGAGCGGCAGGCAGCGCTCCGGAACCGTGCCTACCGGGTTGCTTTTCGGTTGGTGGCAGTCGGCGTTCTCCTGATGGTCGCCTTCACCATTGTTGGCGCGATCGCAGCGGGAGACAACCTGCAAAGCATCAATGCGGTGCCCGATGCCATCAGTCCCCGGCATCTCGTGGCCTTTCTCGAACTGTTGGTAATCGGACCGACTGCCGTCATCGCCTGGCTCCAGGACGACGCGTCCGGCAGCGAACCACGCGGGCTTCAGCACTGGTGGTCTCTGTTACTGGTCCCTCTTTTCGCCGGTGCCTGGTTGGTTGCCGGACAAGTTTTGCCAGCGCAAACCGTCACCACGCGTGGCTCCAGTGGCTTGTTCGAGGCCTACGGAGCAACCTGCGATCATTTCGCGGCCGAGAAGAGCATTGCGGGCGGGCTGGCCGGCAGCGCGCGGCTGAAGGTTGAGGTTTGCTGGGATGGTCGGCATGCGTTCGCCTTCGGCGATCCCAGCCTTCATACTCCGATGGACATCGTCCCCATCCCGGTGCCGGCCAGCGAGCTCGCCGCCCCATTGTCGATGCCGTCGGAACCCGATCTGACGAGCTGTGCGCCTCGCGACCCCGATAGCGATTTCGTCAACGTCTCAGAGACATGCACCGAGCAAATCGGTCCGGACGGCTCAATGCACCTCACGGCGCATGCGCGGATGTCGCCTCTGTCTGGCGACCTGGGATCGCGAGACATCGAGATTCAGCTGGTCGTCAGCCGCGACGGCAAAATCCTCGCCGAGGGCTAGAGCACCTCGAGCGGCGTTGGTTCGGCTGGGCGTGGAAAGGCGTGGTCGAGTTCGGTGAGGTCCTGTTTGGTGAGGTGCAGTTCGATGGCGGCGCGGTTCTCCCGGACGTGCTCCGGCGTACCGGCTTTCGGAATCGCGATCACGCCGTCCTGCCGGAGCAGCCACGCCAGCGCCACCTGCGCCGGGGTGGCCTCATGCCGGCTCGCGACCGCCTTCAGCGGGCGTCGCCGGACCAGCCGACCTTCTTCGATCGGGGAGTAGGCCATGATCGGTATCCGCCGGCGGCGGCACCAGGGCAGCAGATCGTGCTCGATGCCGCGCCGGCTCAGGTTGTAAAGGACCTGGTCGGTTGCCACAGCGCCCCCGGAGAGGCCGGCGAGCTCCTCCATGTCGGCGACGTCGAAGTTGCTGACGCCCCAGTACCGGATCTTGCCCGCGCGCGACAAGGCACCGAACCCCTCGAGGGTTTGGTTGAGCCGCGTATCCTCCCGCCAGTGCAGCAGATACAGGTCGATGCGATCGGTCTGCAACCGCCGCAGGCTCCGCTCACAGGCCGCGACCGTTCCACGGCGGGTGGCGTTCGAGGGGAGCACCTTCGTCACCAGGAACACCTCGTCTCGCCGGCCCGCGATCGCCTCGGCGACCAGCTCCTCCGCCCCGCCATCGGCGTACATCTCGGCGGTATCGATCAGGGTCATGCCGAGGTCGAGCCCGGTCCGTAGGGCGTCGATCTCGTCCTGGCGTCGCCGCGGCCGCTCCGCCATGTGCCAGGTCCCCTGGCCAAGGATGGGCACCGCCTCGCCTGCGGGAAATCTGGCCGTCCGGATGGCCGCCACGGTTACACCGGTGCCGGCGGAAAGCGCTGAAGGAGTTCCCGCGCGTAAAACCGTTCCCAGGGCTCGTTGGGCTTGGCCCGGTTGAATTCACGGTCGAGTCTGACCAGCTCATAGACGAGCTCGCTTCGAACCGGCGTGGCCTTCAGCAGCGTGGGCAATTCCGACAGCCGGATGAGCCAGTCCGCGTACCAGGACGCCCAATCGGGATCGTCCCCGTCGACGATCCGGTAGACGAGATGGTGCGTTTCGCCAGCCTCT
>VBJI01000132.1 GCA_005880875.1 Chloroflexota bacterium | reverse complement strand
ACGGACGTTCGAGAGCTCGAGCTGCGCGATGCCGCCGCCGAGCTGGGCGTTCGCTTCCTGGAAAGCTTCGACTACCCGGACGGAGCCCTGGAACGAGTCGAGGAGGTCGAGGAAGTCCGGGATCGGTTTCTGGGCGACGTGGTGCGCTGCCTTCGCAGCCACCAGCCCCAGGTCGTGGTGACCTTCGGTCCGGAGGGCGCCTACGGTCATCCCGACCACAAGGTCGTCAGCCGGCTGACGGTGCAGGCCTGCACCCTCAGCGGCGATCCCACCGCATACGAACTCGAAAGCCTCGCCCTCGGGATCGCGCCCTGGTCACCGAGCAAGCTCTATTTCCAGACGGCGAACACCATGACCACCGAGTCGCTGCAGCTCCCGCCCCAGCCGCCGATCACGACCCGCATCTCGATCAGGGGCTTCGAGGAAGCCAAGCTGCGCGCCTTCGCCCACCACCGCACCCAGACGCAGGAGTGGGAGCCGCTACGGAAATTTGTCGCCGGTCAGGGCGACACCGAAGTCTTCTCCCTGGTCGGAGCGGCGGAGGGCCTGGCCGAAGACGACCTGTTCCACGGCATCTGACCTTCCGCGCCAGCGACTTCACGTCGTACCGTCAAGCTATGAGGCAAGCCGGCGACCGCATTCGACTGCGGCCAAGCCGAGTCAAGTGGTCGCTGATGCTCCTCGGTTCCGCCATCTTTGTCGCCGCGGGAATCGGCTTCGTCGTCAAGGGCGGATATGCCCGGCGAGGACTCCTCGGCATCCACGACGAACGCATCATCGGCTGGCTGATCATCGCGCTTTTTGCTGCCGGCTTGCCGGTGTCGCTCATCACGCTATTTTCGCGACGGTTGTTCCTCGAACTGGGCCCGGAGGGGTTCATCCTCGGCAGCTTGCGCGGAGTCAAGCGTCGAGCCTGGAACGAGCTGTCCGGATTCGGCGTTCGGTCGCTTGGACGGGCCGGACGGCGAGTCGTCTACAAGCTCGCGGGATCACCTCCGAAGAGGTCAGTGGGTGTCCTGGTGCCGTCCTCGGTTGACTACGACGGCATCCTTCCCGACACCTACGGCATGAGTGCGGACAAGCTCGCCATCCTGCTGGAAGAGTGGCGGCAGCGGTACGGCTCTAGCTCGGCGCGGGATTAGACATAGGCTCGCCGCTGCCGGCGGCCCATTGCGTTTCCATGGCGCGACCGTCGCCTTGTTCGTGGCGGACACCCGTTGAGGCCAGGACGGCAGCGAGCACCAGCAGCGGCGGGAGCAGGATCAACAGGGCGAGCTGGAGGCTGTGCAGCGCGTCGGACAGCTTGCCGATTGCGAACGGCGCGTAGGAGTCCCCGAGGAGGTGCTCGATCAGCAATGAGAGCGTGACGGCGCTGGCGCGAACCGTCGGCAGGACGACGTTCTGTTTGATCGCGGTGTAGGGCCCGTTATAGAGATAGAGGCAGGCGGCTCCGAGCAGGAACATCGGCACGAACAGCACCAGGCTGGGCATCAACAGGGCCAGCGCGACGAAGAGGGCCCCGGCAAGGAAGCCGGCGATGCCGATGGGCAGGTTGCTCGCCGAGCCGCGGCGGACCGTGAGCCGGTCGGCAATCGTCCCGCCGAGGAGCGAGCCGGCCAGCAGCCCGAGGACGAGCACGCCGCCCGCCAGCGTACCGGCGGTGCCCGTGCCGAGGCCGAAGCGACGGCTCAGATAGGTCGGGAGCCAGAAGGCCGCGCCGCCCAGGACGAAGAAGAGCGCGGTTTCCGCCGCGATGGTGGCTCGTAGGGTCGGGATCTGGAGCAGCCTGCTGAACGTTCTCAAGGTGATCGCCGCAGGCTTCTGCGTCTGCGGGCCTCCCGCCTCGGCGGCACCCCGAAGCGGCTCACGCAGCCCGAAGGCCAACGCGGCGAAGACCAGGCCAGGGATCGCGGTCATATAGAAGGCAGCGCGCCAGCCGAAGACGCTGGCCACGATCCCGCCCCCGGCAAAACCAACGGCGATCCCAACCGCGGTCCCCGCGGCCCAGATCGACATGGCGCGCCCACGTCCCTCCTTCTTGAAGTAGTCACCGAGCAGGGCCGTGCCGGCGGGGTAATAGCTCGCCTCGCCGATTCCAAGCACCGCCCGCGCCAGGAAGAGCTGCGCATAGCTGCGAGCCAGGCCGGTGAAGAGCGTGGCCAGGCTCCAGATGGTGACGCCGACGCCGACGACCGTCTTGCGGACGCCGCGGTCGGCCCAAATGCCGAAAGGAATCGTGGCTAACGCGTAGACCAGCAAGAAGGCGCTCCCGAGCAAGCCGACCTGGCTGTCGCTGAGGTGGAACTCGGCCTGAATCTTGGTGCTGACCGCCGGAAGGACGTACCGGTCGAGGTAATTGAGGAAGTTAATCCCCACCATCACGCCGAGCACGTACCGGGCGTAGCCGCGGGGCATCGAGGTGCATTATGCAGGGATGGGCGAAGCCGTGGAACAGAAACTACGCACGGAGGCGGACCACTGTTACCAGTGGAGCAACGGGCCGGATGCCGTGTACGCCGTGCACCATCATCCTTATCGAAAGATCCTCTACGTCGCCGATGGCTCGATCACGTTCACGCCGTCCGACCGGCCAAGCGTAGAGATGCGCGCAGGTGATCGGATTGATTTCCCTGCCGGAACGCCGCATGGCGCCGTGGTTGGCGCGAAAGGTGTCGTTTGCTGGGAGGGTCAGGCGAAACTCAGCTGACTTCGAGTTTTAGAAGACGTGCGGCGTTTTCGCGAAGGATCTTGACCTTCGCCTCCGGTTTCAGGGCCACGCCATCAAGCTCTTCGAGGACGCGGGCCGGCTTGATGAAGGGGTAATCGCTACCGAATAGCGTCCGGTCCTGGAGCCGGCCACCGATCTCGCGCACCAGTTCCTCGGGGTAATAGCGCGGCGACCAGCCCGAGAGCTCGATGTAGATGTTGGCCTTGTGCAGCGCCATCGCGATCAGCTCCAGATGCCAGGGCCAGCCGAAGTGCGCGGCGATGATCGGTAGCTCCGGAAAGCGCGCCGCCACCACATCCAGGTGGATGGGGCGAGCCGGGTCCAGCTTGATGCCTTGCCCGCCGGGCTGGCCGGCGCCGATACCGCTGGTCCCCGTGTGGAAGAGGCAGGGAATCTTCAGCTCCGATGCCTTTTCCCAGAGCTTGAAATGGCGCTCGTCGCTCGGGTAGAAGTCCTGCATCGACGGGTGGAACTTCGCTCCCTTCGCGCCGAGGTCTTTGACTGCGCGCTCCAGCTCCTCAACCGCGTCTTTCTTCCAGGGATCGACCGATGCAAAGAACGCGAAACGCTTAGGGTGACGTTTGACGATCGCCGCCACGACGTCATTCGAGAGCGGCGGCCGCTGCGTCGCGGTCTGCGCATCCCAGGCGAGCAGGATGCCGAAGACTTGCTCCTGGGCAAACTCGACGGCCAGCTCGTCGACGCTGCGCTCGTGCACCTCGCTGCGGAAGTACCTGGCCGCCGCTTCGCGGTAGGGGCCCATGCTGCCATCGAGCCACTCCTTGAGCGGCAAATGGACGTGCAGGTCGATCGCGCGGATCAAGCTATGAGGCGAGAGGCTCGGACCGTTCGATGACGATGGCGTCGCCGACGCTGATTATCCCGCCCTGGACCACGCGCGAGACCATGCCCCGACGGCCCTCGAGTTCGGCCCGCAGTCCGTCGCGAATCTCATCCATCCGGAAACAGGGCTCGCAGATAGCGGTAATCTCCAGCACCGCGCTCGAGCCGAGACGTACTCTGGTGCCGGCCGGGAGCCGCATCACGTCGACGCCTTCAACCGTGACATTTTCCTTTATCGTTCCCGGGAGAACCGCCACAGCATCGAGCGCCTCCTTGTCCGCGAGTAGCACCTGCCGCTTCGAGGCAGCACTCGCGTGCTTGTCGCCATCGATCCCCACGCCTTCCACGAGCTTCGCGGTAGTCACTCCCCGCATCGGTTCGCGGTGGCCAGGACAGAGCTGAATGGAGACGATGCGGGCCGTCACGGCGTACAGATTACGCGATTCCCGGTCTGCAGTGGTTGAGATTTGACGACGCCAATCGGTTGTTAGGATGACGTCGATGTCCGAGGATGGGGTACGCATGGAAAAGGACTCGATGGGCGAGATCGGGGTCCCATCGGACGCCTACTACGGCGCCAGCACCGAGCGCGCCCGACAGAATTTCCCAATCAGCAGCCTGCGACTCCCCCGCCGCT
>VBJI01000131.1 GCA_005880875.1 Chloroflexota bacterium | reverse complement strand
CTGCTGGCCCGCGTCGATTCGTCGACACAGCAGGCCGCGCTCGCTCAGGCGCAGGCGTCGCTGGCCGCCGCTCAGGCGAATGTTCAATCGACCCAGTCGCCCCTCACCGCGGCACAGGTTGCGCAGCTGCAGCATCAGGTCACCGCCGCCCAGCAGAATTACAACGACACCGTCGCCTCCGTGAACGCGACCAACCAGGCCGACGCCGCGACGGTCTTAAACGACCAGGCGAAAGTCAACGCAGACTGCCCGAACGGGGCGCAATGCAGCCAGGAGCGGGCTCAACTGGCGAGCGACCAGAGCAAGCAGCACATGGATGCGATCAGCGGCCAGTCGCGCATCAACTCAGCGTCGCAGCAGATCACCTCCGCCCGCGACAACCTGGCGGTGCAAACCCAGGTCAAACCCAACGCGCTGGCTTCGGGCCAGGCCCAGGTGGCATCGGCGGCGGCCCAGGTGCAGACCGCCCAGGTCGCCCTGAACCAGACGACCCTCACGGCCCCGACCTCCGGGGTGGTTGTCAGCATCAATGGGGTGCCCGGAGAGGCCGCCGGAGGCGGAACGGCGCAGGCACCGGGATCCCTCGCGCCGCAGCCCTCGAGCGGGACCGGGTCGGGCGCGTCATCCGGCTTCATGGTGATCGACGACAACAGCAGTTACGTGGCTGTGATGCCGTTTGCCGAGACCGACGCGGCCCGACTGGCTGCCAACCAGACCGCGGCACTCAGCTTCGACGCCATCCCCAACCTGACGATCTCCGGACACGTGCTGAGCATTAGCCCGAGCGCGACGGTCGTCTCGAACGTCGTCGACTACTACGTCAGCTTCGTCTTGAACCGGACCGACCCGCGACTGCGCGAGGGAATGACGGCCAATGCGTCGGTCACCGTCGCCCAGGCGGACAACGCCGTGCGCGTGCCCAATGCCGCGGTCCACACCACCGGCGGTACGACGACGGTCACCGTCCTCTCCAAAGGCCAGCAAGTCTCGACCGAAGTGATCACCGGGGTTGTGGGCGACACCTACACCGAAATCAAGGCGGGACTCAACGAGGGTGACGTCGTGCTGCTTCCAACCATCCGCACGACGACGGGAACCAGCGGCAACGGAAGCAACCTGCTCAGAGGGGGCGGCGGCTTTGGCGGTGGAGGCGCCGTCAGGGCCGGAGGGTGATCACCCTCGAGGGAATAGCCAAGGTCTACCGCACCGGCGAGGTGGAGGTCGTCGCGTTGAGGGGCATTTCGCTGCACATCCCGGAGGGCGAGTTCATTGCCATCATGGGGCCCTCGGGTTCGGGCAAGAGCACGCTGATGAATCTGATCGGCTGCCTCGACCAGCCGTCGTCGGGCCGCTACGTCCTCGACGGCTACGACGTGTCGGCCCTCACCGACGACCAGCTGGCGTGGATTCGAAATCGAAAGATCGGCTTCGTCTTCCAGTCTTACAACCTCATACCCCGGGCGAGCGCCGTCCACAACGTCGAGATGCCGCTGATCTACGCCGGGGACAACCAGCAGCGGCGAGAACGGGCCATGGCGGCGCTCGAATCGGTCGGGCTGATCCAACGCGCCGGCCATTTGCCCAGTGAGCTGTCGGGCGGCCAGCAACAGCGCGTCGCGGTCGCCCGCGCCCTGGTGACGGACCCCGCGATCCTGCTCGCCGATGAGCCGACTGGCAACCTCGATAGCGAATCGAGCCTCGAAATCATGAAGCTCCTTCGCGACTTGAACCAGCAGGGCCGGACCATCGTGCTCATTACCCACGAAACCGATATCGCCGGCTTCGCGCAACGCGTGGTGCGCCTTCGGGACGGCGTGATCGTCAGCGACGAGCGGCAGTCGGTCGCTACGGAGATGGTCCGGTGAGCATCCTCGAGGGGCTTCGACTGGCGGTGAACGGGCTGCTGTCCAACCGGCTTCGCTCGTCCCTGACCATGCTCGGCATCCTGATCGGCGTGTCGGCGGTCATTCTCCTCGTCGGCGTCGGCAACGGGGCCTCGGTTGCGGTGCAACAACAGATCCAATCGCTGGGCTCGAATCTGCTGACCGTGTTTCCCTCGAACGCGAGAAGCGCCGGCGGCGTCCAGCAGGGATTTGGCACCGGATCGACCTTGACGCTCGATGATGTGAAAGCGATCGCCAACCGGCAGACCTCGCCGGACGTGGTGACCGCCATTCCCAGTGCGGGCGGCCGGGCGCAGCTGACCTATAGCAATCAGAACTGGAACAGCAGCCTGACCGGCACCACCCAGGATTTCCCCACGGTGCGCAACTACCAGCTGGCGAGCGGCCAGTTCTTCAACTCGGGCGATGTCGACGCCGCCAGCAAGGTGGCCGTCATCGGGCCGACGGTTGCGACCAATCTGTTCAGCGGGGCCGACCCGATCGGCCAGGTGATCAAGATCAACCGGCAGAGCTTTCGGGTGATCGGCGTGTTCGCCCCCAAGGGATCATCCGGCGGTTTCAACAACCAGGACGACATCGTCGTGGTGCCGATCACCTCGGCCTGGAATTACCTGCTCGGCGGCCGCGGTCGTAACGTGCAGCAGATCTACGTCGAGGCGACCAGCGCCGACGCCACCAGTGCGGCGAACACCGAAGTCACCCAGGTGTTGCTCGACCGGCACCACATCTCGGATCCGACGCTGGCCGACTTCCAGATCCTCAGCCAGCAAGACGTGCTGAACAGCGCCTCGCAGACGACCGGGGTGCTGACCCTGATGCTGGGCGCGATCGCCGGCATCTCGCTCATCGTCGGCGGCATCGGAATCATGAACATCATGCTCGTCACCGTCACCGAACGGACCCGTGAGATTGGTATCCGAAAGGCGATCGGCGCGCGGCGGCAGGATATCCTGCTGCAGTTCCTGATCGAGTCGATGTTCCTGTCGGGCCTCGGTGGGGCGCTCGGGATCCTCGTCGGCTTTGGCCTGGCGCGAGTGCTGCCGGTGGTGGTATCGGCATTACCGACCCCGGTCATCTCGACGCCGTCCGTCTTCCTGGCCTTCGGCATCTCGGTCGGTATCGGTCTCTTCTTCGGTCTGTACCCCGCGAACCGGGCGGCGCGTCTCCGTCCGATCGAAGCGCTGCGATACGAGTGAACCCCAAGGAGGTCCTTCAGTGATCAAACTGCCCATCGCCGCCCTCGTCGTCGTCGTTGCCTTGCTCGGTGGTTTCTACGGCGGTTACAAGATCGGAGGCGGCGGGACCGCTGTCGCCGCCAACAACACCAGCGGCACGGGCCGGACCGGCGGCAGCGGGTTTGGCGGGGGCCGCGGGATTGCGGCCGCCTGCCCATCCCCTGGCGCCACGCCGGCAGCCTCGGCCAGTGGAGCGGTGGCCCGACGCGGCGCCACCGGCACCGTCACGAACCTGACCAACAATAGCCTGACGGTCCACGACACCCGTTGCAACACCGACGTCAAGGTGACCTTCGACCAGAGCGTCATCGTGCGGAAGACCGTGGTCGGCCAGTCGTCAGATCTCCAAGAGAGCCAGAACGTGACCGTCACGGGCACCCGGGAGACGGATGGCAGCATCAAGGCGAACAGCATCAATATCGTGCCGGCCGGCGCGGGCGGCTTCGGCGGCATTGGAGGCGCCGGCGCCAGCGGCGGCTGACCGAGGCTTGGACCGGCGGACCTGGTTGGTGCTGGCCGTCGTCCTGCTATTGAGTGGGGTCTACGTGTACCTGCACCTGGTCGCGGACTGGCTCGCCTTTCTGGTCATGGGAGTGGGAGCGGGCATCGGCATCGCCCTCACCGGGAGCGTGATCCACGATGCGTTCGCCGGCCAGCGTGAGCGACGCTGACGGGCGAATCGCTAAGGTCAATTTTCGGTCTAGGGCAACCCAAGGCCGCTACCAGAATCCAGGCCAAGGCGGCCACTCCGGACCAAGTAAAGAACCGGCGGCTGAGGCCTGCCCCCAGCGGCGAAAGTCCTCCATCCTCGTCGACGCTGAGCACGGTAACAATGTCAAACCCAAACTCCCTCAACCGGGCGGCGTCACAACTCCTTTAAGGTTGCAGAGGACGTCGACCACTACCGGAGGTGCGGCATGAGACTCAGCCTAGTACCCCAGGAACGGCGATTTTATGCCCTGTTCAAACGAC
>VBJI01000029.1 GCA_005880875.1 Chloroflexota bacterium | reverse complement strand
TCGATGCTGGCCAGCAGCCGGCCGCGCTCGCCGAGACTGTCCGTCGCGCCCGAACGGATCAAGCTCTCCAGCACGCGCTTGTTCAGCTCGCGTGGATCGACCCGGACGCAGAGATCGAGCAGCGACTTGAACGGCCCCTTCGCCCGGCGCTCGGTGAGCAGCAGCTCGATGGCCCGAGCCCCGACGTTCTTGATCACCGCCAGTCCGTAGCGGATCTTGCCCTCCTGCACGGTGAAGCCGGCGTCGGAGCAATTCACGTCGGGGGGCAGGACCTCGATGTCGCGCGCGTGGCAGTCGAGGACGGCGGCCGCGACCCTGTCGTAGTTGCCCGCATCGTTGTTCAGCAGCGCCGCGAGATACTCGAGCGGGAAGTTCGCCTTCAGGTAGGCGGTTTGGTAAGAAATCACCGCGTAGGCGGCGCTGTGCGCCTTCGCGAATCCGTAGCCGGCGAAGTAGGCCATCAGGTCGAAGATCTCGGTCGCCTTCGCCTCGCCCACCCCGCGACTGACCGCCCCATCGATGAACTTGGTGCGCATCTTCGCCATCTCGTCCTTCTTCTTCTTGCCCATCGCGCCACGGAGAACGTCGGCTTCGCCCAGGCTGAAGCCGGCCAGCTGGCGGGCGATGTTCATCACCTGCTCCTGGTACACGATGACGCCGTAGGTCTCTTTCAGAATCGGCTCGAGCTGGGGCAGCGGGTAGACGATCTCCTGCTCGCCGTGCTTGCACTTCATGTACTGGTCCAGCAGGCCGCCCTCGAGCGGCCCCGGGCGGAACAGGGCGATCGCCGCGGTGATGTCGTCGAAGCTGGTGGGGCGCATGTCCTGCACCAGCCGGCGCAGGCCGGCCGATTCCAGCTGGAACACGCCGTTCGTATCGGCGGCCTGGAGCAAACGGAACGTCGCCGGATCGTCCCAGGGGATGGTCGCCAGGTCCAGTTTCAGCCCGCGCGTTTCCGCGAGGTTCTTCAGCGCGTCCTCGATGATCGACAGGTTACGCAGGCCGAGGAAGTCCATCTTCAAGAGGCCGATCTTTTGCACGGCGTTCATCTCGTACTGGGTCATGACCGCGCGCTGCTCCTGGCCGTTCTTTTCGCCGCGCGTGATGCTCAGCTGCAACGGCACGTACTGCTGCAGCGGCTCGGGGGTGATCACGATGCCGGCGGCATGGGTGGACGCGTGGCGGACCAGCCCCTCCAGCTTGCGGGCATTCTTGAGCAGCCGCTCGAAGACCGGATCCTTCTCTGCCTGAGCCAGCTCGGGGACCATCTGGATGGCCTTGTCGAGCGTCATGTTCAGCTGCGGCGGCACCAGCTTGGCCAGGTGGTCGACGTCGCGGAGCGGCACGTCGAGAGCGCGGCCCACATCGCGGATGACGGCGCGCGCCTTCATGGTGCCGAAGGTGATGATCTGGGCGACGTGGTCCTGGCCGTAACGCTGGCCGACGTAGTCGATGACGCGGTCACGGTTCCGGTCGTCGAAGTCGACGTCGATGTCGGGCATCGAGATCCGCTCCCGGTTGAGGAAGCGCTCGAAGATCAGGCCGTGCTGCAGCGGGTCGAGGGTGGTGATGCCGAGCGCGTAGCACACAATGCTGCCGGCGGCCGACCCGCGACCGGGACCCACAGCGACGCCGTGACTGCGAGCGTAGGTGATGAAGTCGCTGACGATCAGGAAGTAGGGCGCGTAGCCCATGTCCTGGATGACCGCCAGCTCAGTCTCGAGGCGATCGAGGACCACCTTTCCCAGTTCGGGGTAACGAACCTTGAGACCCTTCTCCGCCAGCCCCCGGAGGTAGACCTCGGGCGTCTGCCCCGCCGGAACCTCGAAGCTCGGCAGCAGCGGCCGGGTATCGAGCTCGAGGTGGCAGCGTTCCGCGATCCGCACCGTGTTCGCGACCGCCTCCGGAAAATCTCGGAAGCGCTCGGCCATCTCGGCCGGCGTCTTCAGGTAGAACTCGTCGTTGTGGAAGCGCATGCGTTTTTGGTCCGAGGTGACGGTGCCGGTCTGCAGACAGAGAAGGATGTCGTGCGCCTCCGCATCGTCCCTGCGGGTGTAGTGCGAATCGTTGGTCGCCACCAGCGGGATGCCGGTGCGCGCCGCGATCCGAGCCAGGCCCTCGTTGACCCGTGCCTGCTCCTCCATCCCGTGGTCCTGGATCTCGAGGAAGTAGTCGTCACCGAACATCCGCTGATACTCGAGGGCCGCCTGTTCGGCGCCGGCTTCGTCGGCGTCGAGCAACCGGCTGGCCACCTCGCCGCCCAGGCAGCTGGAGAGCGCGATCAGACCCTCGGTATGCTCGGCGAGCAACGCCTTATCGATGCGCGGCTTGTAGTAATACCCCTCGAGGTGCGCCAGGCTCGAAAGCTTGATGAGATTGCGATAGCCGGTCAGGTTTTTGACCAGCAGGATCAGGTGATAAGGGTCACGATCGGCGCGGCCTTCCTTCTGGTGGCGTGAACGGGTGGCCACGTAGGCTTCCTGGCCGATGATGGGATTGATACCGGCCGCTTTCGCCTGCAGGTAGAGCTCGATCGCCCCGTACATGACGCCGTGGTCCGTGATCGCGATCGCGGGCATCCCGGTCTCCACCGCCAGCCGCACCATCTCCGAGATCCGGCTGGCGCCGTCCAGCAAGCTGTATTCGGAGTGGGTGTGAAGATGAACGAAGCTCATGCGGTGCGTTCGAGCCTGGCCACCGCTTCGATGTGGTAGGTCTGGGGGAACATGTCGACGAGAGCCACCTCCACAAGGGTATAGCGTCCGCCGGCACAAAAACGAGAAATATCTCGAGCCAGCGTCGAGGGGTCGCAGGAGATGCACACGATGCGCTGCGCGCGCAAGTTCGCCATGGCTTCGACGGCCGGCTCGGCGCAGCCGGCGCGCGGCGGGTCGAGCACCAGCACGTCGATCGGCGCCTCGAGCTGACCGAGCGTGTCTTCGACGCGACCGCGCAGATAACGGACGTTGGCGCAGCCGTTGACCTGCATGTTGAGCTCGCCGAGGCGAACCGCGTAGGGGCTCTCCTCCACAGCGATGACATCGGTCGCGCGCTCTGCCAGGCGGGCGGTCAGCATCCCGATCCCGGCATAGGCGTCGACCACGCGATCGGACGCTGCCACCGCGGCGTACTGCATGGCACGCTGGTAGAGGACGTCCCGCTGGCGCGCGTTGACCTGGACGAACGTTTCCGGCCGCACCCGAAAATGACGTCCGGCGTCGGCCATGCCGATCGAGTCGTCGTTGAGATTGAGCTCCGGGATCCAGCCCGCCGCGCGGGTCCCGAAGTCCCTGTCGGCCGTGCCCGGAGGATACGGTGACCAGAGCAGGTCGTTCGTGCCGGACGCCCAGGTCAACTGCAGCGCCGTGACGCCCGCGGCCGCTGGATCTTCGGCCGCGCGGGCGAAGGCGGGCAGCGATCGTTCGATCGCCTCGGCGTGAATCAGGCAGGCGTCGATTGGCAGCGTCTGGTAGGTGTGCTTGCGGTAGAAGCCAAGGCTGACGGCGCCGCCTCGTCGTAGCACATGGAATTCGCCCCGCAGCCGGTAGCGCCAGGGGTCCGCCATGCCGAGCACGTCGATCTGGTCGAGCGGAAACTCGAGATGTCCGCGCAGGAGCTGCCGGTGGAGCACCTGGCGCTTCTGCACCAGCTGCTCCGGATACGCCAGATATTGGAGCTGGCATCCACCGCAGCCGGCCGTGAAGTACGGACAGGGCGGCGTGACCCGCGCCTCCGCGGCGTCGAGCACGGCAGTGGCCTGCGCCCGCCAGAAGTCCTTACGCCGCTGGGTGACCTCGGCTTCGACCGTTTCGCCCGGGATCGCGCCTTCGACGAAGACGACTCGGCCGTCGACCCGTGCCACCGCCGCCCCACCGTGGGCGAGCTCGCCGACCGTGAGCTGCACTAGGAGATTTTCTCGCGGAGGAGCGCGTCGAGCCGCTGCGGGTTCGCCCGGCCCTTGGAGAGCTTCATCGCCTGGCCGATCAGGAACTTCAGGGCCTGCGCTTTGCCCGCTTTGAAGTCCGCGACGGACTTCGCGTTTTCGGCGATGACCTGGTCGACGAGCCCGGCCAGCTCGGCGTCACCGCTGATCTGGCTCGAACCCTTCGCCTCCGCCAGCGCCGGTGCCGGATCCGACGCGCGGTACATGGCCTCGAAGGTCTGCTTCGCCATCTTTCCGCTGATGACCCCCGAGTCGATCAGCGCGATCAACTCCTGCAGGTGTGCCGGTTTGACGGACGCGTCCTGGATCTCTTTCAGATCGGCGTTGAGCAGCCGGCTGAAATCGCCAAGAATCCAGTTGGCGGACGTCTTTGCGGGAGCGCCCAGCCGGACGGTCTCTTCGAAGAATTGGGCCATCGGCCGAGTGGAC
>VBJI01000003.1 GCA_005880875.1 Chloroflexota bacterium | reverse complement strand
CAGAGCGTCCTGGAGCTCGAAGTCCATGATCGGCCCCTGGATCCTGATCTCCAGTCCCGGTCCGTGCACCGGGACCTCGCCACTGACCACCCGCAGCGTCGTCAGCTCCTTGACGATTGCCTGGGAGTCTGTGCCACCCGCGGTGAGCGCCTGCCGCAACTGCGCCTCCTGCTGCGAAAGCGCCGCACTCTGCTGGATCAGCTGGTTGTTGGCATGGTTCAAGTCGTTGATGAGCAATGCCACGCTGGTATCGTCCTGGGCGGCCAGCGTGCGAGCGACGGCCGCCTGTGATCGGAGTTGGATCACGATGAGAAAGCCGAGTGCCAGCCCGATCAGGCTGATCACGATCAGTCGCTGGACCCGCGCGGTCCTCTCAGCCGAGCGGTTGAGCATCCTTCACCAGGAACGTCGCGTCGTAGGCCGGGATGCTGAGCCGCGTACTCCGCAGCCAGCTCAGGCCCAGGCCATAGATCCGGCTCCGGCTCTTGAGCTCGGCCAGCTGATCAGGATCACCGATCCCTTTCCCCAGCGACGACGGATCTCCCGCCGCGGTCACGGTGTAGGGGGCGCCCAGGCGGCTGCCGTTGTTGATGAGGATATTGATGCCGGCGTAATGGAAGGCGGTCGTCGGCACGATCCGAACGCCGTTGACCGCGATCGCCTCCGCTCCGCTGACCCATAAGAGATTGACGATGTCCTGCAGATCCTGATAGTGGACGGTCCAGCCGAGGGAGCGATCGGCAGGATCGTTGGGGTCAGAGCCGTCATGCAGCAGGACCGTGACCCCAGGACCATGGAGGGCCGCCAGCCCCGCCGTCGTCTTCTCATCGTCGAGTTGAGCCTTCAGCTGTTGCGCCGCGCTCGACCGGCGGGCGCTCTCGTCTTCGCCGGCCTTGACGCCGGCCTGCAGCGCTTGCACCCGGGCCTTGAGCGCGCGGTTTTGCTCCTCGAGCTGGTTGACGCTCTGACGGAGCGCCTCGTCCCGCGCGAGCCGGTTGGACGGCGGAAGCGGCTGGCTCCGGAACTGCGTCGCGGCGAGGCCGGTGACGAGGAAGGTGGCCAGCGAAACGCTCGCCAGCACGGTCATCCGCGGCGTCACGGTGCCGTGTAGTGTAATGGGTGCCGAGCGCAGGGTCAGGCCAGGTGTTGGCGTGAAAAGCAGGAGGAAGCATGGCTCAGAAGGTTGAGGCGGCGCCGTTCAAAGGCTTTGCTGAGGCGGATCCAGACCAGGCCAATCCTTGGAAGATCGCGCAGCGACAGTTCGACATCGCGGCCCAGGCGCTCGGGCTCGACCCGAATATGGCCAGCGTGCTGCGGGAGTGCAAGCGGCAGCTGATCGTCACGTTCCCGGTGCTGATGGACGATCACACCATCCAGATGTTCACCGGCTTTCGGGTGCATCACAACGTCGACCGTGGCCCGGCCAAGGGCGGGATCCGATATCACCCGGGGGTCACCATCGATGAGGTCAAGGCGCTGGCCATGTGGATGACGTGGAAGTGCGCGGTCGTGGGGATTCCCTATGGCGGCGCCAAGGGCGGCGTGATCGTCGATCCCAAGCGGCTCAGCCGTAACGAGCTGGAGAACCTGACCCGCCGCTACACCAGCGAGATCAGCATCCTGATCGGGCCCGACCGCGACATTCCGGCGCCCGATGTCAATACCAACGCCCAGATCATGGCCTGGATGATGGACACGATCAGCATGCACGCCGGCCATTCGGTGCCGGCGGTGGTGACCGGCAAGCCGCTCGGCATCGGCGGCTCCGAGGGCCGTCCGGAGGCGACCGGCCGCGGCTGCATGCTGACCACCATCGCGGCCCTCAAACACCTCGGCATCCGCCCGCAGGACGCGACGGTCGCCGTCCAGGGCGTCGGCAACGTCGGTTACACGACCGCCAAGCTGCTTGCCGAACGCGGTTGCAAGGTGATCGCCGTCAGCGATTCGAATGGCGCGTGCTACAACGAGGACGGCATCGAGCTGGATGAGGTCGTCCGCGAGAAGGAGCTGAACGGCCGTCTGCGCCAGCAGGTGTGCGAATTCATCTCCAACGAAGAGTTACTGGAGCTGCCCGTCACGGTGCTGGTGCCGGCGGCGCTCGAGAACCAGATCCACCGCGGCAACGCGAATCGGATCAAGGCCAGGATCGTCTGCGAGGGTGCCAATGGACCGACCACGCCCGAGGCGGACGAGATCCTCTACGACAAGGGCGTGTTCGTGATCCCCGACATCCTGGCCAACGCCGGGGGGGTAACCGTGTCCTACTTCGAGTGGGTGCAGGACCTGCAGGAGTTTTTCTGGGATGAGCACGACATCAACGAGCGGCTGGAGCGGATCATGATGCGCGCGTTCGACAACGTGCTCAAGGTCAGCCTGGAGAAGAAGATCATGATGCGCACCGCCGCCTGCCGGGGGGTTCCCGCGGCGGCCCAGACGACCTCGTACTGCAGCAAATCGCGATCGATGTAGGTGGGGATCGGCGCCGGGAAGCCGGCCGGCGGCACGCCGCCGATCGCATAGGTCGTTGCGGCACGCACGGCATCCGCGTTCGCCCGCGTAATCAGTGACCCGGTCAGCGCGCCGAGTCGCCCGGTGTCGAGCTGGTTGACGCCGGACACCAGGGCCAGGACCGGCGCCTCAGCGGCGATGAACAGTAGCGATTTCACGATCTGACCGACGCTCGTCCCGACCGCGTCGGCCGCCTCCTGCGCGGTCCGCGTCGACACACCGAATTCCTGGATGCGCGCCTCCACGCCGGCCGCCTCAAGCGCGGCCCGCACTCGGTCAGGCGCGGAACGTTGTTGGTCCATGCCGAAAGCCATCCGTTATAATCCCCGAAAACCACTCGTCCTGAGGGCCACGCATACCCATTGAGCGCGATTCGGGTTCGGAGGCGGCGACCATGAGTGTGCGTGCGCCATCCAGGCCCTCGGTCTTCGAGACCAGCGACACCGTCGAGTTGGGCCGGTTCAAACGAGCCCGTCGTGCCTATGGGTTCGACGAGGTCGCCCTGGTGCCGGGTCGGGTCACGATCAACCCCGACGAGGTGGACTGCGCCGTCGAGCTCGGCTCCCTTCGGCTGGCCGCTCCGATTCTGGCGGCGGCGATGGACGGCGTGGTCGATGTCCGCTTCGCGATTGAGATGGGCCGGCTGGGCGGGATGGCCGTGCTCAACCTCGACGGCCTCCAGACTAGGTACGTCGATCCGACGAGCGTCCTTCGGGAAATCGCCGAGGCGCCGCGGGAGCGGATCAACGGCCTGCTCCAGAAGCTCTATCAGGCGCCGGTCCGCGAGCAGCTGATCGGTGAGCGCATCACGGCGGTGAAGCGGGCCCGGGTTCCGGTCGGCGTCTCGACCGTTCCGGCCCATGCCAGCCGACGCGTGGGCCTGGTGCGGGAGGCGGGGGCCGATTGCCTCGTCGTGCAGGGGACGGTGCTGACCGCCCGGCACATCTCGCGGTCCTACGAGCAGCTCTCCTTCGAAAAGCTCTGTGCTGAACTGTCGATCCCGGTGGTGGCCGGCAATTGCGTCGAATACGAGACGGCCCTCGAGCTGATGGAGACCGGCATCGCCGGCATCCTGGTTGGCGTCGGGCCGGGAGCGGCCTGCACCACGCGCGGGGTGCTCGGCGTTGGCGTTCCGCAGGTGACGGCGACCAGTGATGTGGCAGCGGCCCGCGAGGCCTACCTCCGAGAGCGCGGCCGCCGGGTGCAGGTCATTACCGACGGTGGGATGCGGGTCGGAGGGGACCTGGCCAAGGCCTTCGCCTCGGGGGCCGACGCGGTGATGATCGGCTCCATCTTCGCGGCGACCACCGACGCGGCCGGCGGCGGATACCACTGGGGGATGGCGACCCCTGATCCGAACCTACCCCGGGGTACGCGGATCAAGGTCGGCCAGCGAGGGACGCTGCGCGAGGTGCTGCTCGGCCCCGCCCGGGTCGATGACGGCACCCAGAACCTGGTCGGCGCTCTGCGCTCGGCCATGGGGGTGTGCGGCGCGCGCACGCTCCAGGAGTTCCAGCGTACCGAGCTGGTGATCGCGCCGGCGATCCAGAGCGAGGGCAAGCTGTTCCAGCAGGCGCAGCAAGTCGGGATGGGGTCATAGCCTCCACCCGCAGCTCGACTCTCGACAGTCACCCTCGCCCGCCGGCGGGAGAGGGCAGCGTGGGGGCCCAGGAGCTCGTGCTCGTCCTCGATTTCGGCTCCCAATACAGCCAGCTGATCGCCCGGCGGGTCCGGGAGGCGGGCGTCTACTGCGAGCTGATCGACGGCTCGACGTCGTGGAGCGTGATTCGTGACCGGGCGCCGAGGGCGCTCATTCTTTCGGGCGGTCCGGCCAGCGTCTATGGCGAGGGGGCGCCCCTCGCCGACCCGGCGGTGCTGAAGGCCGGAGTCCCGGTTCTCGGAATCTGCTACGGCATGCAACTCCTTGCCCACCAGCTCGGTGGCAAGGTGGTCAGCGCCGGCAAGCGGGAGTACGGCCCGGCCAGCGTCCGGGTGGAAGATCCGGCGTCGCTCTTCAAGGATCTGCCGTTAGAGCTGCCGGTGTGGATGAGCCACGGTGACACCATCCTCGAGCCTCCGGCCGGCTTTCGGCGGTTGGCCAGGTCGGACAACTCGACGATCGCCGCCATGACCGATGATGCGGGGCGATTCGGGATCGCGTTTCATCCCGAGGTCATCCACACCCCGCAGGGTCGGGAGATCCTGCGGAATTTCCTCTACCAGGTGGCCGGCTGCCGCGGCAGCTGGAAACCGGAGGCGTTCATCGAGCAGTCGACGCGGGCCATTCGCGAGCAGGTCGGAAATGGCCGCGTCCTGTGCGCGCTCTCCGGTGGTGTCGATTCGGCGGTTTGCGCCACGCTCGTGCATCGAGCGCTTCCGGGTCAGCTGACCTGCCTGCTGGTTGACAACGGACTGTTGCGTCGCGATGAACGCCGGCGGGTCGAAGACATCATGCAGCGGCACCTTGGCATCGAGCTGCGGTCGGTCGACGCGAGTGAGGCCTTCCTCGGTTCGCTGCAAGGCGTGATCGATCCGGAGGAGAAGCGGCGCCGGATCGGCGCGACGTTTATCAAGGTCTTCGAATCCGAAGCCGCATCGCTGCAGGATGTCGACTTCCTGGCTCAGGGCACGCTGTACCCCGACGTCATCGAGAGCACCAGCCACGACACCGTCAACGCCCACCGCATCAAGACGCACCACAACGTCGGCGGGCTGCCCGCCGACCTCAGCTTCAGGCTGGTCGAACCACTTCGTTATCTCTTCAAGGATGAGGTTCGCGCCATCGGTTCGGCACTCGGACTGCCGGACGACATGGTCCACCGGCAACCCTTTCCTGGGCCGGGATTGGCGGTCCGCATCATCGGTGAGGTCACCCGGGACCGGCTGGAGACCCTGCGCGCGGCGGACTGGATCGTCGTCGACGAGATCAAGGCGGCCGGACTGTACCGAACGCTCTGGCAGGCGTTCGCAATCCTCACGCCGCTGCAGAGCGTGGGCGTAATGGGCGACTACCGCACCTACGGCAACGTGGTGGCCGTGCGGGCGGTGCAGAGTGAGGACGGAATGACCGCCGACTGGGCGCGCTTGCCCTACGAGGTCCTGGCGAAAATTTCGACTCGCATCGTCAACGAGGTCTCGGGCGTCAACCGCGTCGTCTACGACATCTCGTCGAAGCCGCCCTCGACCATCGAATGGGAATAAGCGTCCTGATTGTCGGCAGTGGCGCGCGCGAGCACGCCCTCACCTGGAAGGCGCTGCAGAGCCCGCTGACAACGGCGGTCTTCTGCGCCCCGGGAAACGCGGCCACCGCCGCCATTGCGATCAACACTGGCCTGGACGCGACCGATGTCGACGGCATTGCCCGCTTCGTCGCCGAGCGCGACATTGGGCTCACCGTCATCGGCCCCGAGGCCGCCGTGGCCGCCGGGCTCGCCGACCGGTTGCTGGAGGCGCGACGGCTGGTGTTCGGGCCGACCCGGGCCGCCGGCCGGATCGAGAGCAGCAAAGCCTTCGCGAAATCCTTGATGGAACGCACGGGGGTTCCGACACCGGGGCATCGCGTCTTCGATAATCCGGCGGCCGCGAAAGATTACGTCCGCGGTGAGCAGCGCGCCTTCGTCGTCAAAGCCGATGGGCTCGCCAAAGGGAAGGGGACCCTGGTACCACGGGACACCGAGGAAACCCTCGAGTCCATCGATACCTTGATGCTGCAACGAACCGTCGGCGGCGCGGCGGACCGGATCGTCCTCGAAGAAAAGATCGAAGGCCGTGAGGTCTCGTTGATGGCATTGGTCGACGGAGAGCACGTCCTGGCGCTGCAACCCGCCTGCGACTACAAGCGGGCCCTCGATGGTGACCGGGGGCCGAATACCGGCGGCATGGGCGGATACTCACCGGTTGCAGCCTTCGATGCCGACGATGTCCAGCGCGCCGTCGAGACGGTGCTGGCGCCGATCGTCGGGGCGCTCCGCGATGCGGGCACCCCCTACCGGGGCTGCCTTTATGCCGGGCTGATGATCGGGGCAACTAGCGTCCAGGTGCTGGAATTCAACGCGCGCTTCGGCGACCCGGAAGCACAGGTCTTGCTGCCGCGGCTCGAGACCGACCTGATCGCGCTGCTGGAGGCCGCCGCCAGCGGTAACCTGGCGAGCGCGTCCGCATCGTGGACGAACCGCGCCAGCGTCGGCGTCGTTCTTGCCTCGCGTGGCTACCCGGGAACCTACTCAACCGGTGTTGCGATCGACGGGCTGGGGACGGTCGAGCGCGACGTCTTCGTGTTTCACGCTGGCTCGGCGGCCAGTCCGTCCGGGTACGTCACGGCCGGCGGTCGGGTGCTCACGGTGGTGGCGCTCGCCGATTCCCTTGCCGATGCGCGCGATCGCGCCTACCGGAATGTCAACCGGATCCGATTCGACGGGATGAGCTTTCGGCGTGACCTGGCGCAGCGCGAGGTCGAGACACCGGCACTGCGATGAGCGAGGCGCCACTCGTCGGGATCGTGATGGGGAGTGAGTCGGACCGTCCGACCATGCAGCGCTGTTTCGAGGTACTCGATGGCTACGGGGTTCCCCACGAGGTTGTCGTCCGCTCGGCGCACCGCGATCCGGAAGGCTGTCGCGAATGGGCCACCTCGGCGGAGGCTCGTGGGCTCAAGGTCCTGATCGCGGCCGCCGGCGGCGCGGCGCACCTCCCCGGCGTCGTGGCCGCCTGGAGCGTGCTGCCGGTGATCGGCGTGCCCATGTCCGCCGGCGCCCTCGGTGGGCTCGATGCGCTGCTGTCGATGGCGCAGATGCCGGCCGGCATTCCGGTCGCGACCGTCGCCATCGGTGACGCCGGAGCTCGAAACGCCGCCCACCTCGCGATGGCGATCCTCGCGCTGAACGATCCTGGCGCCAAAGACAAGCTGATCAAGCGACGCGTAGCGAACCGAGGAATGCCCCGGCCGGCCTGAAAAACCGGGCATACAATTAGCCGATGCCCAGGGTCTTGATCACCGAGACCGTGCTGCGCGACGGGCAGCAGAGCCTGGTGCAGGGTCGCCTCAAGCTGCAGCACGTGCTGCCCATCGCCAAGACGCTCGACGACATCGGGTACCACGCGCTCGATGCCTGGGGTGGCTGGACCTTCGCCGCCTCGGTACGCGCCCTGCAAGAAGACCCGTGGCAGCGGCTGCGAGCGCTGCGCGCCGCCATCACAAAGACGCCGCTGCAGATGCTGATCCGGGGGCAGACGCTCATCAGCCAATCGCACCAGCCCGACGATGTGGTGCGGGCGTTCATCGAGCAGGCGGTCGCCGACGGCATTCGCGTGGTGCGCATGTTCGACCCGCTCAACGACCTGCGCAACCTCGAGGTCCCCATCGAAGCCGCGCGCAAGGCCGGGGCGCGCGTGATAGCGGCGCTGGTCTACAGCCCGAGCCCGGTGGAGGACGAGCCCTGGCTGGTGCGATCGGCCAACCGGCTGAAAGCGCTCGGCGCCGACTGGATCGGAATCGAGGACGTGGCGGGGATCCTGGCGCCGGCCACCGCCCGTACGCTGGTGAGCGCGGTGCTGAATGCCACCAGGCTTCCTGTCAGCATCCACTCACACTCCACGACCGGGCTTTCACCGATCACCTACTACGCCGCGATCGAGGCGGGAGCGACCGGGGTGGACACCGCCCTGTCGGCGCTGGCCTGGGGCGCGTCGCAGCCGGCGACCGAGACGATCGTCGCCAGCCTGCACGACGGTCCATACGACACCGCCCTGGACCTCAGTCTGATCAGCCAGGCCAGCCGGTACTTCGACGAGATCCACGACGAATACCTCGAATTCCAGGATCCCATCGCTTTCCGCAACGACGTCTTTGTGCTCGAGCATCAGCTGCCAGCTCCGGTGCTGGCCGTCCTGATCCGCAACCTGCGCGAGCGCAAGGCGATCGATCGATACGAGCGCCTGATGCACGAGCTGGTCCAGGTCCGCCAGGAGATGGGCTACCCGCCGATGGCCGCGCCGATCAACCGGATCGCGGCGAACCAGGCGATGGCCAACACGCTGAGCGAGAAACGTTACCAGCACATCGACCAACCCTTTCGCGACTACGTCAAAGGCCTCTATGGCTCGCCGCCCGCTCCTGTCGAAGCCGAGGTCCGCAAGCGCGCGCTCGGTTCGTCCGAGGCGATCACCATGCGGCCGGCCGACCTGCTCCAGCCCGGGCTGGATCGTGCCCGTCGCGAGATGCGCAAGCAGGGGCTCACCCCGAGCAGCGTCGATCAGGTGCTGACCTACATCCTGTTCCCGGAGGACGCGGCGGCCATCCTGCGGCCCCCGACTCGCCGGGTCGAGCCGGCGGCGACGGCGCCCGCCCCGGCGGCGGAGCCCGCGACGCCACCGAAGCCGGCCGCCAGCGAGGCGCCCGCAGTCTCGCCCACACCGCCGGCCAGGGAGTTCACGGTTGAGGTCGATGGCGAGCCGTATAAGGTGCGGATCCTCGGCGACGGTGCGATGACCCCGCCCGCGGTGGCGGCGCAGCCGGCGGCCCCCCTGCCATCGGCGGCGCAGCGAGCGGGCGGCGACGGGGCGATCCAGGCGCCGATGCAGGGAATGGTGGTCAAGGTCAAGGTTGCCCCCGGCGATCGAGTGCGCCTGGGTGACGTCGTCGTCATCCTCGAAGCGATGAAGATGCAGAACGACATCGTGGCCACCGTCGGCGGCACGGTGCGCGAGGTCTTCGCCAAAGAGGGCGCCATCGTCGCCCCCAACGAAGTGTTGATGACGATTGGCTAGCGTTACCAAGGTCCTGGTCGCGAACCGCGGCGAGATCGCGCTGCGCGTGATGCGCACCTGCCGCGAGATGGGGATCCCAACCGTGGCGGTGTATGCGGAGCCGGATGCCCGCGCACCTCACGCTTATTTCGCGGACGAGCGCGTGCGGCTCAGTGGCGCGTCGCCACGACAGGCGTACCTCGACATCGATCAGCTGGTTGCGGTGGCACGCGATCATGGCGCCGACGCCGTCCATCCCGGATACGGCTTCCTTTCCGAAAATGCCGCCTTCGCCGAGGCGTGCTCGACGCACCGGCTGACGTTCATCGGCCCGTCCGCCCCCAGCATGCGGGCCATGGGGGACAAGGTCGAAGCCCGTCGCCGGATGCTGGCGGCCGAGGTCCCGGTCGTGCCGGGCAGCGCGGCTCTTCCCGATGAAGGGGCGGCCCTCAGGGAGGCCGAGCGGATCGGCTATCCCGTGCTGGTCAAAGCCGCCGCCGGCGGTGGTGGCATCGGCATGCGCGTCGCACAGCGAGCGGAGGAGCTACCGCAGGCCTTCGAAGCCTGCCGCCGCGCGGCCCAGGCGTCCTTCGCCAGTCCCGATGTCTACCTCGAGCGATATCTTTCTCATCCGCGCCACATCGAGATGCAGGTGCTGGCGGATGCGCACGGCACCACGCTGGCGCTGGGCGAGCGCGAGTGTTCCATTCAGCGGCGGCACCAAAAGCTCCTGGAGGAAACCCCGGCGGTCGGCCTCAGCGACGCGCGTCGCGCGGCCATGGCCGAGGCCGCGGTCAAGGCGGCCGCGGCGGTTGGCTACCAGAACGCGGGAACCGTCGAGTTCATCGTGTCGGGCGACCACTTCTATTTCCTCGAGATGAATACCCGGCTGCAGGTCGAGCACCCGGTCACCGAGTTGGTGCTCGGCATCGACCTGGTCAGAGAGCAAATCCGCGTGGCGCGCGGCGGCCGCCTGCCGACCGCCGGCTACCCGGCACCACGTGGCCACGCGATCGAGTTTCGGGTCAACGCGGAAGACCCACTGCGGAACTTCATGCCGACGCCCCGACGGGTGCAGCGCTATGCGCCCCCCACCGGCCCCGGGGTGCGGGTTGACAGTGGCATTCGGCCACACCAGGAGATCTCGCCACACTTCGACTCACTGCTGCTCAAGCTGATCGTGTGGGCCGACGACCGGAACGCGGCCATCGGCCGCGGGCGTCGCGCGCTGCAGGAGCTCGTGCTGACCGGGCCAAAAACCACGGTGCCGTTTCATCGGGCCGTCCTCGACGAAGCGGATTTCGTCAATGGGCGCATCTCCACCGGTTTCATCGACGAGCACCCCGGCCTGCTGGAGCGCATTGCCGCCTTCGCCGCCCAGGGCTCGCCGCTCGAGGCGCTCTACGGTGGGGGAGAGATGGCGGCGGCCATCGCCGGCGCCGTGGTCGTCGCCGGCGAGCCCTAGCCCCTGCGGCCGCGAGTCCTTAGAACGGCAGACCCAGCGCGTCGGTCAGGAACTTGGTGAATGGCGCCGCCGCCCGGCAGGTGCCGATGAAGCGATCGAGAAAGTCGGGTGCGCACGCCTCGTTCTCCGAGAATGTATGGCCGGCCGTAAAGTCGGTACGCTTGAGGTCCTCCACGTGCGGATGCTCCCTGGGATATCCGCGCGGCACGGTCTTCAGCGAGCGGCCTTCCACCGTGAGCCGGGCTTTGAACGCCCTGGCGGTGGTCAGCGTTTTCCAGCGCTCCGGATCGGCCACGATCGCGTCGCGCACCCTGGTGATGGCGGCCGTCTCCGGGTGCCAGATGCCGACCCCGCTGTAAACGGCGCCCGGCTCGAGGTGGAGGTAGAAGCCTGGTGCCGAGCCGGTCCGGTGCTCGTGCGGAAAGTGGACGGCGCCGGCGGTCTTGTAAGGGGTCTTGTCTTTCGAGAAGCGGATGTCGCGGTAGATGCGGAAGACCGAGCCGCCCACCGGTCGCGGGTCTGCGACGAAGTGCGGGCTGATCGCTTTGAGCCGGGGACCGGCGGCGAGGACGAAGTCGACCAGCCGGTCGCGGACCTCGCGCTCGTAGCGCGACTTGTTCTTCTCGAACCAGGGCCGGGTGTTCTGACGCCTGAGCTCGCGGAAGAAGTCGAAGAACGCCGGGGTGAAATAGACGGTCACCCGCCACACGCTAACACGCCAAAATCGGTGGGGGTTGCCAGGGCGTGGGGACAAGGGTGCTAGCCTTTTTAGCCATGAGGTCGCGCATCGGCTGGATGGCGGTACCGGTCCTGGCTGCGATCGCGCTGGTGGCCGGCGCGGTGAACGCCGCCGCGTTCACCAGCGGCAGTACCGGCTTCGACCTGGGCTACCTGCAGTGCGGCACGGCCTATCCAAATGGGGCCTTCGGCATCGTGGGCGTCGATTCCGGCTGGCCCTTCATCTCGTCGAGTCACCCAGGCAATCCCTGCCTCGCCGATGAGTACGCCCACTCGCCATCCGCTGGGTTGTACGTCAATACCGGTTTTGACCCGACCTACACCGATTCGAATCACATCACGTCGGGCTGCGCCAGCCAGTCAACCGGCGTGGCCGGAACGACGAGTCAGCGGGCGGCCTGGGCAGCGGGGTGCAGTGAAGCCGAGAAGGATCTCGCCTACGTCGCGAGTGTGGCGATCGCGAGTCCGAGTGGTTGGTGGCTGGACGTGGAAACCGCCAACAGCTGGTGTGGCCAGCCAGCGACCAACTGCACCGACCTTTCTCTCAACCAGTACACGATCCAGGGGCTGATCGATACCCTTGCGGCGAGCTCGACGGGCCCGGTCGGCATCTACTCCAGCAGCTACCAGTGGTCGAGCATCGTCGGCTCGCTTTCCGTCAGCGGGGCCTCTGCCGACTGGTACGCCAGCGGGCTCCGCAGCGGCAAGCACGTCGCCGCATACTGTGGCAGCCGCGCCAGCTTTTCGGGTGCGCCGGTCTCGATCGTTCAATACGTGACCTCGTCGACCGATCGCGACTTCGCCTGCTAGCGGTTGATCACCAGCGGCGCATCATACGCCTGAGCCAGCGCGACCCCGTTGATGTCGGTGACCCCGGTCGTCACCACCAGCTGATAGGTGCCGGCCGGCGGATTCACGGCGACCGTGGCGAGATGATTGTCGGCGTCAAACGTTATGTGTTCGCTGACATCGTTGCCCTGGGCATCCCTGACGGTGATGGTGCTGTCGCTGACGCTCGTCGGATTCAGGTCAGCGTCGAATCGGATTCGGACCTGGGCACCAGCCGTTGACTGAACGACCTGTACGGAAACGACCGTGGGACCGTGCCCGATTGGGCGGAGCGCTGAGGCTTTGGCGCCGTGAATGACATATTTCTGACCCTGCCGCAACAGCGTGAGCTGTTCCTCGAAGAAGCTGGTCTCGACGCCGGATTTGGCATTGAAGACCCGCACGCCGACCAGGAATCGCGTGGAGTTTGTCGTGAGCCGCTGGACGGTGACGATGTAGTAGCGGTCGAACTGCGAACCAGACCCGCTGAGCAAGGTCGCGCCGCCCCCCTGATATGCGGCACGCGCCATATCGTCCATCTCAGCCTGTGCTGCGTTTCCGTCGCCCCGAATGCGAGCTTGCATGAAGCTATCGACCTCGGCCAATGCTTGCTGCTCCTCGGCATCGCCAGCCGACGCGGTCGCGGTGGCGGTCCAGAAGGCTTTGCCACCGGTGCCGTCGTCGCGCCGCGTGAAAAGGACCAGATCGCCGGCCGGCGACCATTGCGGAAGCGAGTATTCCTGCAAAACGGATCCGAACGTCTTGAGGCTGCTCCCGTCACGGTTGATCAGCGCCAGGTTCGAGACCGAGGAACTGGAGCCCGTGGGCTTGCTCGCGAGCAGGATGGAGGCGGCGTCCGGCCCCCAATTCAGGTCCGACCAGGTCTGGCCGCTGGGGCTGGTGGCAATCGGCGCGAAGGTGCCCTTCGTGAGCAGGTAGAGATCGGTGCCGTTGTCCCGCGGCACGGTGAACGCAAGATCGCCATTCACCGACCAGGCGAAGCCGGTCGCTCCATTGGGCAACTTTGTCCGGGTGTCGCCACTCGTGACATCAAGCACGAGGGAGCCGGCGGTCGACTCGACCGCCAGGAGCTGTCCGTCCACCGAGCCGGCCAGGCTCCCGTGGTCGACCTTGAAGGTGGTGGCGTTCACCGGTGCGTGCAGCCCGACGATTCGCAGCACACCGTGGTCGACGTACGCAACCCGGTCGTTACCCACCCATGCCGCCGCGCGGTCCGGGACGCCGGCCACGCTCGCCGCGCTGGAGACCAGGTTGCCCTGCAGATCGCGGATCTGGAGGCTGCTCTGGTTGCCGGACGTGCTCCACGAGGCAAACAGCCCACCGGTCGGCGCAGCGGCCGGCAGCGTCGCACCCGGGGCGAGAAGGCGCAGCCGTGTTCCCAGTGCGCTCATCAGCCAGATATCGGTCGACGCCTTCGCCGCCGGCAAGCCGGTGGGGGTGGCGCCGGTGGAGGCGCTGGGCCCCGCTGGGCCGGCCGGCACGGTCACCAGCAGTTGGCCCGCGGGCGTCCAGGTCGCATTCAGGATCGTTCCAGCCTCGGCCAGGCGGCTGTCGCTCCCCCATTTGACGTTCGAGCTGTTGAACGAAGGGGGGACCGCCGGTGGCACGGGTGCGGGGGTGGTGGTGAAGTGGACCACCACGGGTGTGGGGGCGACCGAGGGCTTCGTCGTGATGCTCGGCTTGGAGGGATTGGGGGTTGGCGTCGTCGCCAAGGGCTTGAAACTCACGGTATAGGTCGTATTGGCCGCCAGCTGGTGATTCGGGACGAGCACGAGCGTATTCCCTTCCCACTGCTTGCTGACCGCGGTTGCCGGCTCGATCTGGATCGATGCCTCGATGGCGTTCTTATCGACCGGGCCGCTGAACGGGATCTTGATCGGTTCCGTCGTCGCCACGTTCGTCTTGCGGTCGAGCTGGTTGATGTTGTACGCGACCGACGATCCGGTCGGCTGGTTGTGCAGGTACACCTCAACCCCAAGCACGACGATGAAGCCGGCGGCGACCGCGGCCATCGCCGGCGCCAGGGCTCCCGGCCTGAGGAAGGAGAACCACGGCCGGGCGGCCTGCGGCCCAAGGGTCCGCCGCGCCTCGGTCATCAGCTTGGCCCTCAAGTAGCTGCGGAAGTGCGGGTCCAGTGGGGGCGCCGCCGGACGCGACGTCTCGAGCAGGTCCACCACTTCCTGGTGGGCCCGGTCGGTGAAGATCTCCTGGAGCTCGGGGTCCTTCATCACGTCAACTCCGGCTCGAGCTCCGGGGGCAGATCCCGTCGCAACCGTTCCACGCCGCGGTGCAGCAGGAGCTTGACCGCTCCCGAGCTCTTGCCCAGGATCACGGCGATCTCCTCGATCTTGCGGTCCTCGCTGAACTTGAGCACCATCGCCGCCCGCTGCTGTCGGGGCAGCTGGTCGATGGCGGCCCAGACCCGGCGGCTCCGATCGCGCCGCACCACCTCATCCACCACCGTCGGCTCGTTGCTGGGCAGGCCGGCGCCCTCCTCCAGCTCCACCTCTTTCCCGGCGGCACCGCGGTAATGGTCCGCGACCGCGTTCAGGGTGATCTGGTACAGCCAGGAGGAGAAGGGATGACCCGAGTAGGTGTACCGCTTGATATTTTTCAGCGCTTTGAAGAACACCTCCGACGTCACATCCTCTGCCAGCGATTGGTCTCGCACTCTGGAATACGCAAAGCGATAAATCTGCGGGAAGTAGCGGTCATAAAGCGCCCCGAACGCTTCGGGGTCTTCTTTCGCCCGCTCAACAAGTTCCCGATCTTCAAATTCCGGCATCACGGCACCCCACGGGGCGCCCGCTGCAGACTGAACGGGACCCGCCCCCTCTTGGTTACGAGTTCGCCCAATGTACCAGCAACTCCCCGCAGAACAAAAGTCGCCAGCGGTGAGGCTGGTTACGCTCACCGCAACCTTCGTTTCCCGGCGGTTCTGCCGGCCAGTCCACCGTTATAATCAGCCGGTCACCGACGGCCCGCCATCCAGAAGGAGACCAGCCGCCGTTTGATCCCCCGATACGCTCACCCGGAGATGAGCGAGATCTTCTCCCCAACGCAGCGCTACGAGCTGTGGTTGCGGATCGAGCTCATCGTTACCGAGGGCTGGGCCGAGATCGGCGAGATCCCCCGTTCGGCGGTGGAGCGGCTGGCGCGGGCACGCGTCGACCCCGAGCACATCGCCCGGCTGGAGGAGCGGGTCGGCCACGATGTCGTCGCCTTCCTCGA
>VBJI01000028.1 GCA_005880875.1 Chloroflexota bacterium | reverse complement strand
ATTCGAACCGACCGCGCCGACGCCACCGAGGTGGAAATCCGCTTCCACGACCAGGGCGAGGACCGGACTCGCGTCGAGATCGAGCACCGCGGCTGGGAGCGCTTGGGCAGCCGCGGGCCTGGATGGCGAACCGTCAACCGGGCAGGATGGGACGGCGTGCTTCCGGATTACGTTCGCGTATGCTCTCGCGTAGCGACCGAACGACCGGCCGGATGATCTCGAGGAGGAGGAAACGGATGCCGAACTATCTACTGGCGTATCACGGCGGCGGCGGCATGGCGCAGGATCAGGCGGAGCGCGACAAGCTCATGGCCAAGTGGGGCAAGTGGTTCCAGGACCTGGGGCCCGCCCTGGTCGACGGCGGAAACCCGGTGATGCGGGCGAAGACCATCACCAGCAAGGGCTCCGTCAGCGAGGGTGGCGGCCAGAACCCAATCAGCGGCTACAGCTTGATCAAGGCGAATGACCTGGAATCGGCGGTGAAGCTGGCTGGTGGCTGTCCAGTCCTATCAGGCGGCGGCAGCGTCGAGGTGGGCGAGGTCGTCCCCGCAATGTAATCGCAGCGCGGCTCCGACAATCGCTGGAGCCGCGTTTCCCTCAGCAGGTCAGGTGGAGGACGGCGTTGACGTCCTTCGCCCGACGATTGAGGAGCGGGATAGCCTTCGGCGTCGGCAAGACGATCAACTCCACTCCGCGCCGTTCGGCCTCGCGACGCACTTCCGGCATCAGCGGCAGGGCGCCCTCGGCGCCGGTCCCGACGACGAGCGTCCGGCATTTCCAGGGGATCTTCTCTTCGACCGACAGCGGCGTGTGTCCGAACCGATCGCGGTAGGGCTTCGAGGCTTTCTTCTTCCGCTTTCGCACCTCGCCGCGGTCGATCACGATATCGGTCTTCAGCGTGATGCCATCGACCCGAATTGCGCCGAAGCTGTACTGATCCAGCCGCATGCATACCTAATATAGGGAGGTTGTTGCATCGGCTCGTGAGTTGAGGAGGAGTCCTATGCCGACGCCAAAAGTCTTGATCCTGACCGGTGATGCGGGCGAGTCGCTCGAAGTGCTCTATCCCTATCAGCGGCTCAAAGAAGAAGGCTACGAGGTCGAGATCGCAGGCCCGAGCAAGAAGAAGCTGCACTTCGTTGTCCACGACTTCGAGCCGGGGTTCGACACCTATACCGAGAAGCCCGGCTACAGCTGGGACGCCGACCTCGCCTTTGCGAACGTCAACCCGGCCGACTATGTAGGGGTCGTCATCCCGGGCGGGCGCGCCCCCGAGTACATCCGCAACGACAAGGACGTGCAGCGGATCATCCGCCACTTCTTCGACCAGGAGAAGCCGGTGGCCCAGCTCTGCCACGCGCCGCTGGCCCTGGCCGCGGCCGGCGTGCTCAAAGGCAAGCGCACGGCGGCCTATCCGGCTCTCGAGCCGGACGTCAAGGCGGCCGGCGCAACCTATGTCGATTCCGACGCCGTCATCGACGGCGAGATGGTCTCGGCCCGCGCCTGGCCAGATCATCCGGCATGGATGCGCGAATTCATCCGCATGCTGCGCAAGAAGGCGCCAGTCCAGGAAAAAGAGGCTGCCGCCGTCCGCTAAGCACCCGGCGACGCCGGTCTACATCGAGTCGGGCGCCAAGCGCGTCTTCGCCTGCGCTGCCGGGTGGCCGGGTTGGTGCCGGTCGGGAAAGGATGAAGCGTCGGCACTGGCGGCGTTAATCGCCTATGCGCCACGTTATGCGCCCGTCGCGAAGCGGGCGCGGATCCCGTTTCCGACCGGCTCCGTTGAGCTGCGGGTCGCCGAACGAGTCCGCGGCGGGCCCACCACTGATTTCGGGGCGCCGGAAAAAGCCACCAAGGGCGACGTCAAACCAGTGCCGAAGGCCGAAGCCGAGCGGCTGGCCGCCCTGGTCAGCGCCGCCTGGGCGGCCTTCGACGGGGTAGTGGCCGGTGCCCCGGAAGCGTTGCGCAAAGGTCCGCGCGGTGGCGGCCGCGACCGAGACAAGATCGTTGATCACGTCCTCGGGGCCGAAGCCGCCTATGTCCGAAAGCTCGGCCTGCGTTTGCCCCAGCCGGGTCCTAACGACCGCGCTGCCGTGACGGCGTTTCGCCGGGCGATCATCGAGACGTTGCGGAAGCCGTCGAGCGGTGCCCCGCTCACCGAAAAGGGATGGCCGCAACGCTATGCGGCGCGGCGGATCGCCTGGCACGTGCTCGACCACGCCTGGGAAATTGAGGATCGCAGCGAGCCGAGCGGCTGAGCATCGTGGCCTTCAAATCGCTCGACTTCATCTATCACCCCAGCGGGGATGTTGCCCGCGACATGAAGTACTTCGTCGATGTGCTGGGTGGCCGGCTGCGTTTCGCCGTCGAGGGGATGGGGGCGCGGGTCGCCGCCATCGAGCTGGCGCCGCCGCCGCCGCTGCTGCTCTTAGCCGACCACGTCGAGGGTGAGACGCCGATCCTGGTGTTCCGCGTGCCCGACCTGCAGACGAAAATGGCCGCGCTCGTGAAGCGGGGCTGGAAAAAGCAGGCGACGTTCGAGATTCCGCACGGTCCAATCTGTTCCTTCAAGACGCCGGGCGGGCAGCGGATCGCGATATATCAGCTCACGCGTCCTGGCGCTGCCGCCACATTCGACGGCCGGCGCGATTTCTGACCGCCTCTAGCTGTCGCTGAATTCGAGCGTGGTCGTGATGTCGATGCAGCCGCCGATGCTTCGATAGACGGGGCATCTGGAGGCGTGGTGCTCGTGAGCCCGGCGCGCCGCATCTCGCATGTCCGCCGGACATCCACTGAGTTGATAGCGCACCCGGATCCGTTTGATGACCAGCACCCGGTCTTCCACCTCGACGTCGCCCTCGGCCTCTGATGTCAGGTGCCCTTCACCGGCCTCGATCTTGCGCGCCTCCAGCGCGCCTCCCAGGGTGCCGGTCAGTCAGCCGGCGGCCGCGGCGACCACGTAGTCGAGGGTGGTGGTGTGCGGCTCGAAGGTCCCGGGCGTGGCCTGGTAATGCTCGGCCACCTCATCGTGCACCCCGAAGATCACCGGCTCCCGCTGCGCCGGGAGATAGGCGCGCCGAAGCGAACCCTTCACGCGCTCGATTCGGACCCGGGAGACGTAGCTGACCGCCATACCGTAATCGTGACACGCTGCTCGCACAAGCGGTGGCCGCGAAGCTACGATGACCCGGATGCAGGCCTGGGGCGGCGTCGCGGGCAAGCGCGTCGTGATCACAGGAGCGACGAACGGGATCGGCCTGGCGGCGGCGACCGAGCTGGCCCTGCGCGGCGCGCACCTGACGCTGGTCGCCCGCAGCGAGAGCCGCGCGCGCGAAGCGATCTACCGGATTCAGGCTGCACGTGATGGTGTGGCGGTCGACGTGCTGCTGGCGGATCTCGCCTCTCAAGCCTCGATTCGGCGGCTGGCGGCGGAGGCTCTCGCAAAGTACTCGAGCATTCAGGTGCTGATCAACAATGCCGGCGCGATCTACGCGAGGCGACAGCACAGCCCCGACGGGATCGAGCTCACCTGGGCGGTCAATCACCTCGCCCCCTTCCTGCTGACCAGCCTGCTGCTCGATCGGCTCAAGGCCAGCGCGCCGGCGCGCATCGTGACGACCTCGTCGGGGGCGCATGAAGGCGCCGCCATCCCCTTCGACGACCTGATCGCCAATCGCGGTACTGGTGGGCGGGGTTTTCCGCGGTATGGGCAGACGAAGCTTGCCAACATCCTCTTCACGACCGAGCTGGCCCGACGGCTGGCTGGCAGCGGCGTCACCGCGAATGCGTATCACCCCGGATTCGTCGCCAGCGGGTTCAATCGCAACAACGGCTTCCTGATGCGGATCGGCATGGGCATCGCACGGCCCTTCGCGCGGAGCGCCGCAAAGGGCGCGCAAACGTTGGTCTGGCTGGTCGATTCGGAAGAGGCAGGCCAGACCAGCGGCGGCTACTTTTTCGACATGCGTCCGGCCACCCCGTCCGTAGCGGCACGGGATCCGCAGGCCGCCCAACGGCTCTGGCAGCTCAGCGAGCAGCAGGTCGCGGCTGCCTAGGAGCTTCTTCCGGCTTTCCCGCCTTTCATCAACTCCCGCCAGCCCCGCTCGTGAATCTCGACGCCGAACTTCCTGGCCGCTGCCCTGATCCGCCTCCAGGCCGCGTCGCGTTCGGCGGTGCTCACGCCTTCAACCTGGTCGAAGCGGGCGACCGCGTTGCGGACGTGGCGGGCGTCGTTGAGTGGCTCCTTGCGCTCCTTGGGGAACGCGAAGGTCTGGGTCGACATCCGGTTCTGCTGTTTGG
>VBJI01000027.1 GCA_005880875.1 Chloroflexota bacterium | reverse complement strand
GTTTTCTCGAGGATGGGATAGCTCACGGTGTCCGTGATGCGATCGCTCGCCGCTGCTCGGGCAGTGTCGAGCGTCACCTCGAGATCGGCCGTGAAGGTCTGGCCCAGTTTGCGCTCGGCCGGGTTATTGCCGTGATAGCCGAAGGCGGTCAGGCCCGACAGGATGAGCGTGCCCGGGCCGCCGTCGGCGCCCTGGCGCGATCGGCTAGACGGTTTTGTAGGCATGCCTTGACAAATATACGGTGTCGTGTAATGATGCCAAGATGAATGTCGAGGTTCGGGCGACCGGGCTGCGCGCGATGCGCGAGAAGAAGGGCTTGACCCAACGCGAGCTGGCGCACAACCTGGGCATCAGCCAGAACTATATTCCGGCGCTGGAGTCGGGAGCGCGGCGGCCGGGGCCCAAGCTGCGCCAGGCGCTGATGAAATTTTTCAACGCAAACTTCGAGGAGCTCTTCGAGGTCGTCATGGTGAACCCGGAGAGTGCCAGCGAACAGGTGCTAGAGCCGCGCGACCAACGTCGCGCGGGTTGACGGCGTAAGGGGGGTGATCGATAGACGTAGCCGAGCGACGCGGGCCAAATGACGGCTGGATAAAATAGCCGGTGCGCCTGCATAGCTCAGTTGGTAGAGCAGCTGACTCTTAATCAGTTGGTCCCGGGTTCGAATCCTGGTGCAGGCACCAAAACCCCGACCACTGCCAGGGTCGCTGCGCGTTGGCAAGCAGCGCAGCTCTAACACCGAACACCACATTCGCCTTCAGCACCACAATCGCTCCGCGCTGAGTTCTCGATGACACCTTGGAGGGGGTCAATGCGCGGAGTTCGGATACCTCAGGATCTCAACGGCGAAGATCAATTCGTCCTCGGGCTCTCGGTCAGTCGCCTCGCCGCCCTTTTGCTCGGGCTACTTGCGGCTTACACCATCCTTCACCTATCGCTGCCGGCGCCGGTACAACTCTCGGCCGCTGCGCTCGCGGCCCTGGCTGGTGCGGCGACTGCCTGGATCAGGCCCGAAGGCCGCTCGCTCATCCACTGGCTACTCGCCGCGATCGAATTCAAGTTTGGCGACCAAATCCAACCGGCGTCGGCACCAGGTCAGCAGGTGGTTGTCCGTGATACCCAATTCGACCATCGCCAGGTGACTCCACGTCTGCCTCGTCTCAGCGTCGTCGCCGACGGGTCGACCACCGCCGCGAACGTGACGTCGGCCCCGCCCGAATCCGGTGCGGTTTCCGACAGCGACGTTATCGAGCTCCCCGATAGCATCGACGCTGCCAGCCTTGACCTCAAGCCGCAGGGGGAATCCCTCGGGCCAGAGTCGGCCCCCGTCTATCTCGGCGGCCCACAAATCATCACCTTTTTCTCGACAAAAGGCGGGACCGGCCGAACCACGCTGGCCACCGAGGTCGCCGCGCTTCTCGCCTTAAAAGGCCGTTACCGAGAATCACCGTCTGGTCCACCGAAACCCTTACGCGTGGCGTTGATCGATTTCGACCTTGCGTCGGCGAACGTGTCCGCCCGTCTCGGGATTGCCCAGCCAACCATGCTGGACTATCTGTGCGATCTGAGCGTGCCGAATCCAGATCCGCGGGACTTCATCGTCCGGCATCAGGCGACGAAACTCGATGTCTTACTTGGCCCGTCCAAGTGCCTGGCCGGCGACCGGGCTGACCTGCTTGGGATTCCGCAAGCTGCGCACATTCTTAGCACGCTCAAGGCTGCGGCTTACCAATTCCTGATCCTCGACACCTCGGCCTCACTTCGCGACCTCGAAACCTATTTACTCGAAGCGGCTACCCGAATTTATTGTGTGGTCACACCTACGGCCGGCTCGGTCCAGTCCTTGTATCGAGGGGTGGAAGCGCTGCGCCGCCTTGGCCTTGGGACCAAGCTGCAATACGTCGCCAACAAGATGCGCGACGGCATCAACCTTGCCGAGCCGATGGGCGACTTGAATGGGTCGCTTGCGGCTCGCATTCCATACGACACCGCCTTCGATTCGGCAGAAAACGCGCATGCACCGATTGCGACTCGGAGCGCAGGTGGCGCCTCGTTCGATGCGCTGTGCCATCTCGCGGCGTCCATATATCCGGCTCTCCAGGTGCCGGCCCGCCCTCACTCAACGGTCTCGCCGTTTGGGTGGTTCGCAAAGCGGCGCCGTGCTGGCTAGCGCCCGGGCCGCATCCACCGACCTGAGCCCCGACGAGCTTCGCCATTTCGTCCGCGCCCAGCTCACTCTCGAGGTCGACCCCGAGATCATCAATCCGTTCTCCACGAACCCGAACCGCAATCAGATCTTGCGGGACCGAATTCGCGACGCCGTGGCGCAGCGAGAGCTCACGCCCACCCCAGACCTGGTCGAGAGCCTATTCGACGAGATCGTTGGACTCGGTCCGCTCCAGGCGCTGATGGCGGACACCGAGATCAGCGATGTTCTGGTCAACCGTTTCGACGAGATCTATGTCGAACGGAACGGCCGGCTCGAATTCGTGCCCACCGCATTTCGGGACGAGGCACAGCTGGAACAGGTTATTCAGAAGATCGTCGCCCTCGTCGGCCGGGAGATCAACATCGACAAACCATTGGTCGACGCCCGAATGGTGGACGGAAGTCGGGCCAATGCGGTCTATGCACCCGTTGGCGGTCCGACGTTATGCATTCGCAAATTCAATCGGATCCGGCTTGGTCTGTTGCCCAGCGAGCGCGACCCAGAAGCTGGAAGTTGGGTGAGTGCCGGAGGGCTTTCGACCCAAATGGGCGCCTTCCTCGAGGCTATGGCGGTGGCCCGTGCCAACCTGCTGATCGCTGGCGCAACCGGCTCGGGTAAGAGCACCCTCCTGCGCTCGATCGTCAGCGCCTTCCCGGACGAGGAGCGGATTATCACGATCGAGGACACGGCGGAATTAGAGCTTGATAACCCACATTGGGTCAAGCTCGAGTGCGTCCACTCACGGGAGCTCGCCGGCAAGACGACGCAGGAGCGGCGCCTCGATGTCGCCGACCTGGTCCAGAACGCACTTCGAATGCGGCCCGACCGGCTGATCATCGGCGAGATTCGGCACAGCAAGGAAGCCTACTACGTGCTCGAGGCCCTCAATACCGGCCACGATGGGTCGGCCACTACCATCCACGCCAGCAGTTGCGCCGACGCCCTCGCCCGACTCGAGCTCCTCATCAGTCGTGACTTCGCGCAGTTGAGTCCCGCCGAAATCCGCCGCTATGTCGCGAGAGTGTTCGATCTCGTCGTGTTCGTAAGCCGACTCCGCGAGGGGCGCCGTTGCGTCCTCGAAATCGCGGAATTGCGCGACGTTGACCCCAATGGCCGCTATGAGCTGTGCCCCGTCTTCAAGACAGAGGTCAGCACGGGGCAGCACGGGATTGACATTGACTTCCGGGCCGTAGCGGACTACCGGCCAGGGCCGCGACTCGTTCGAAAGCTCGAGATGCAGGGCATGCGATGGATTTCGTAGGCGCGGCGTGCCTGGCAGCGGCAGTTTTGAGCCTGGGCCTCGCCATTCCAAGCTCCGCAGCGCGTCGGCGTCCCGGCCGTTGGTTCGTGCGACTACTCGCGCACCATCAACAGCGCCTGGCCCAAGCTCGGATCCCGGGAAACCCACGAGCGTACCTGGCGCTGTCGGTCATTGCGCCCGTGGCTCTTTTTGGGATTGGCTGGTACCAATCCCCGGTACTGGCGGTGCTGGCCGCGGTCGGCGGCCTCCTTCTACCACGCTTTTGGCTGACCTGGCTAGTCCACGTCCAGGCACGACGAAGTGAAGCGGAGGCCCCTCGGCTGCTGCAGGCCCTCCTCGCTGGATTGACCGGGGGAAGCACCTACCTGGATGCCCTTCGCCAGGCACGACTCACCAGCAATGACCAATGGATTCGACAAGACCTGGACTATGTGATCCAGCGTTTCATGCTGGACGCTCCGCTGCACGACAGTCTCCGCGAAATCCGCGCGCGAACCACCACCCGCAACCTTGGGCTGGTCTGGGAAACCTTAACGATCTGCGCGGAGAATCAGCTCCCGACCCAGGCCGCCCGCAGCCTTCTCTTTGAATTGTCCACGACGGTCCAGTTCAACGTTCAACTGGCAAACGAAGTTCGGGCGCGCTCCGCGGGCCAACGCGCCCAGATCTGGCTTCTGGCCGTGATCGTTCCCGGCATGTACCTCTACCTGCGATTGACCAATCCCCAACTGTTGAGCGTGCTCGACGAAACCATGATGGGCCGTTTTGTCCTGCTTCCTCTGGCCGCGGCCCTGGAGGTCGTCGGCGTCGCCCTTAGCTTTCGGATCGCGCGGTTCGAGGCATGACGCCCGGAGCTTTCTGCCTGGCGCTCGCCTGCTTCGCCGGCCTCCAGGCTATTTTCAACACCAGGCGACCGCTGCATTCCTCCGACGCGGCGCTTATCAGGGCGTCAACCCTCTCCCCCGTCG
>VBJI01000002.1 GCA_005880875.1 Chloroflexota bacterium | reverse complement strand
TGCAGGCCGGCGCGCGCCAGCCGCAGTCCGGGCCTGGTCTGACATTCGGCGTCCAGGGTCTCCAGCGGCGGCCAGAGCGTCTCGGCCACCGGCGACTGCAGCCGGCCACGGGTCCAGGCGTCATCCGGATCGACCCGCCAGAATCGATAGCCGACGGCCGGGGTCATGCGGGCGTAGTGGCCGGCACCTCGACTTCCCTCTCGGTCCGCTCGGGTTCGCCCTCGGGCGCCAGCAGCGGTTCGGATGCAGGTTCCGGTATCTCGACGACCCTGACGGGCTTACTCGTGAATCCCATCGCTACCCCCGTTTTATCACTGAGAGGGGGACGAGAGGCAAGCGCCTATTGCGAAGAGCTGCCTGGCGTCGTCAGCGCGAGCTCACCACGCCCGTTGGTCCCGCCGGCGATCTCGGTTGCCGGAGCGTTCCGCGCCCGCTGGAGATACGACTGCGCCTTATTGACCTCGGCGGTCAGCGCGTCGATCGTCTTCTGCATACTGTCCAGCGCCTGCAACTTGTAGGCATCGATCATGTCCATGGTGGCGTAGATGTTGGCGAAGGCGGCCTGCAGCTTCTCAACGCTGATCGTGGCGCCGGCGGCCTGCTCGTGGATGTGCCCGGACTGCTCCTTCAACATCTGCGAGGTTGACTCGATCATATTGCTAGTGGTCGTGTTCAGCGCCGTGATCTGGTTCAGCACCAGTTTCTGATTCGTGAGCGCCTGGGCCACGATGACGGCGGTCCTGAGCGCGGACACGGTCGTCGTGGTCGCCCGATCGACACCCTTGATCAGCTCGAGGTTGTTCTTGCGAACGAGCTCGAGGGCCAGGTAACCCTGGGCATTGACCGCGAGCTGGGTCAGCAGGTCCTGGCGCTTCTGCCGGACGTAGAAGAGCACGTCCTCGCGCAGTGCCTTGGCCCGCTCAGGATCGGTCTGGCCGATCTCGTCGATCTGCGCCTCCAGGGCGGCATCGAGCTTGCTCGCCATGTAGATGTACTGCTCGAGCTTGCCCTTGATGTCCCAGACGTTGACCTTTTCCTGCTCGATCGCCGCGTTGTCCTGGCGCAGCTCGTCCTGACCGCGGTAGAGCGCCTGGATGATCGCATTGAGATGGCCCTGCGCCGATTGGTAACGCGCGAAATAGTCGCGCAGGCGGTTCCCAAACGGGATCACGCCGAAGAGGTGCTTCGGGCTCAGTACTCCCTGTTGCGAGGGGTCGAGATCCTCCACGGTGTGCCGGAGATCGACGAGCGATTTGGAGACCGTGGCGCCCTTGCTAAATGGGCCCGACTCCAGTGTCTTCACCGGCTTGTCGAGCAGGCGATTGCTGACGCTGGCCGACTGGCGGATCTCTTCGTTGCCCATCTGATGGATGGCGTTGAGGCGGTTGGCGAAGTCCTGTGACCGGGGGTCGAGTGCCGCCAGCGATTTGACATAACCACTAACCATCCCGTCGATCTTGCTGGAAGTCGCCGGGTCGACTTGCACCATGCTGGCCGCCTCGGCGACGGTGATGGTGGCCACCGGTGAAGGCGGGGCCAGTGTCAGACCGGCGTTTGCGGCGGTGGTGTCGGCGTCAGGCGTGGAGGTCGGCGCGTTCGTACTCACGATTTCGCTCCTTCCTTCTGGAATAGGGCCGTGTTCATCGGCTTACGCACGTTTATACCCGGCGGCCATCGGGGCAAACGCGGTTTGACCCCTATGCTTCCCCGGAACGTGCCGCCCCGATCTGCAATCGTTCGTGCCTTCCTGGCGCCGATCCTGGTGGCGCTCACGGCATGCTCCGGATCGACGACCCAGCCGACTTCGATCAAGGCGGCTGAGCAGGCTGAGGAGCTTCCTCCTCCACCCGCAAGCGCGGCGGCGACGCCAGTCGCGCCGCCCACGGCACTTCGCCGGCGTCCTTCCCGGCAACTTGCTGATCGCGGATCGCGCGAACAACCGCGTCATCGAGGTCACACCCGACCGGCGACGACGGGATCGACATCAAGCCGGTGAATTGGGGCGTTTCCCCCGCCGCGACTCCCGCGCCTTGCGTTGATCATCAGAATCCACGCGTCAGCCGCCAGCCGAGATCGGGCCCATTGATCGGCGCGGCAGTCATCAAGGGGATCTCGGCCCGGTGGTCAGCAGCAGTCACGATCAAGGTGCCGACCCGCGAGCCTGCGGGCAACGTCGCAGGCAGCTCGGACAGCGTAACGCGACGGGAGATCGTCGTCCCATCGAGCAGCACCCAGGTGATGGTCTGGCTCGCCACGATGTCGCCCGCCTCATCCCACGCGGTGCGGTAACGCGCCACGACATCGCCGTGCCGCGCCACCATGCGTAGATGCAGCACCGGTCCGATGGCGTGCAGCAGGGCGCTGCTGGCGGAGAAGGCCCCCGCCAGCGCGTTCGGCTGCCCCAGCACCGCGCCATAAACGCGAGTCGCCACCGCGTCGACGGTCAGATCGGCCGCAAAAACAAAACAGCCGCCGGCCTGATCGGTGTGGCCCGTCTTGATGCCGATCACCCCAGCCTGGCCGAGCAAGGTGTCGAGGTTGTGAATGACACCGGCGACCGGCAGCGTGGCTTGGGACTGGTCGACGATCTGGGCGAACACCGGTAGGCGCATGGCCGTCCGGGCCAGGGTGATCAGATCCGCCGGGATGCTGACGCTTTGGGCTGCGAACCCGCTGACGTCGGCGTAATGCGTGGCCGTCATGCCCAGCGCCGCCGCCCGGGCGTTCATTCGGCCCACGAATGCCGGGACACCCCCCGCGTCCCAGTTCGCCAGGAGGTCCGCCAGGTTGCTGCCCGAAGGAAGAAGCAAGCCCTGCAGCAACTGATACTCGGTGAGTTGCTCACCGGCGACGACCGGCACCACCGACTCGCCCTGGCTGCGTTCGGCGAAGTAGGTCGCGACGTCGGTCCGGCTGATGGTCAGCACGGGACCCGGCTCGTTCAGCGCCAGGGGATGATCCTCGAGGACGAGGAGGGCGGTCATTATTTTGGTGGTGCTGGCCATTGGCCGCGGCGATTGACCACCCGAACTGCCGATTTCGCCGGTTCCTTCCACCGCCAGCGCCGCCGCTCCCTGCGCCGGCCAGGGCAACGTGGGAGGCGTTCCGGCCTGCGCGGTCAGCGGCACGATTGGCGTCGCGGCCGTCGCCGGTACCGCGCGGAAATACTGAAAGCCTCCAGCGATGAGCGCCAGCGCAATCAGATAGAGGAGCGGCCGACGGAAGAGGCTGCTAACGCCAGTCGAGCGCCGGCCCGAGTGCGGGCGCGGCCAGTTTCAAGATTTCGCCCGGGTGTGGAAAGCGGTGCAGCTTCAGCTTGCTGAAGATCAGCTGGTCATCGACACTCACTTCGAACCGGCCCTTGCTGCCGGTGCGCAATGAGACATCCACCAGGATCGGCGCCCAGGCCCCTGCGATTTCAGCCGCCAGACCGACGGCCCGATCGAGATAGTTTCAAGGGACGCAGTACTCGATCGCGACCCGGTGCTTTGGGTCGATCATTGGCTCACAGCCTATCAGCGGTTGCGGCCGATTCGTCCGAGATGCGTGTCCTGGAAGGCGGTCGGCAGCTTGAGCCCATACCCCAGAAGGCGGTCCACGCCGATGTGGCCGAACCAGATCAGGGCGATGTCGATGGCTAACGCCGCGGACCCGAGGATACCGACCGCCCCCAGGATCCCGGGAAGCAGCCAGGTGTGGCCGAGGTTGTAGACGGCGCCGCCGAGGCGCGGGCCGCCCAGGTACCCGAGCATGAAGAGGTCCGGCGCCAGGATCAGCACGATGAACAGCAGCCACGACCCGGACGCCTTCCAGTACAGCAGCAGTGACAAACCGAGCAGGACGCCCCCTTCGAGGCGCTGGAGCCCGATCGGATTGGTGAGGACGCCGAGCAGGCCGTCATCGCGTTCGGCCACGGCTCAGCGGGCTCCGACCGCGGCCGGCGGGCCGGCGAGCGCCCGAACCAGTCGCTCGGTCGAGCCACCGATGCCGTAGGTCTCGTTCAGCCGGCTCAGCGCCGCGGGATCAACCGGCTCCTTGGGACGGGTGCCCTTTGGCGTGGGCACGGGGGCGATCGCGACCGGTACGCCGACCCGGCGCGCCTGCTGGATGTACGCGTTCGCCGCCTCGCCGAGGCGTCCGCTGGCCACGATGCCATCGAGATCCTTGAAGCGGCGCACGAGTTGCGCCGCGGTCTTCTCCCCTACTCCGGGGACGCCCGGCAAACCATCCGACGGGTCGCCGCGCAGGACCGCAAAGTCGCCGTAGGAACGTCCGGGGATGCCATAGCGCCGCTCGACTTCGGCTTCGTCGACCATCAGCAGCCGGCCGATCCCCTGCTGGGTGTAGAGGACACAGACATCCGGATCCCGCACGAGCGAGAAGAGATCTCGGTCACCAGTCACGATCTCCACCTTGCCGGTGATCTTCGGCAGCAGCGAGGCGATCACATCCTCCGCCTCAAAACCTTCGGCGCCGATGACCTCGACACCGATGGCGGCGAGCACCGCGCGGATGATCGGCTCCTGCGGCTCCAGCTCGGGCGGCATGGCGCCGCGTTCCAGCCGCGCCGTCTTGTAACTGGGGATGACGTTGACTCGGAATGCCGGGCGCCAATCCTCATCGGTCGCGACCACGATGGCGCGCGGCTTGCGGTCCGTCACCAGCCTGGCGAGCATGTCGAGGAAGCCGCGAACCGCGTTGACCGGCTGGCCGTTCGGCGCCTTGAAGGCCGTGACCGGGAGGCCGAAGAAGGCGCGGAACATCAGGCTTGAACCGTCGAGCAAGAACCAGTCGGTAGCCATCGCCAGATCGTAGTCCTGCGTGAGGCCCCCACCCTGACCCTCCCCCGCAAGCGGGGGAGGGGAATTCCCTATTGGTGCGCTGCCTCGAGCTGGGCGCCAAGAGAGAGGATGCTGTACTCATCCCTCGGCCGGCCGACGAGCTGAATCCCGATCGGCAGTCCGCTTTTGCTGGTGGCCAGCGGCAGGCTGATCGCGGGCTGCCCCGTGCAGTTGAAGGGATGCGTGAAACTCAACCAATCGAGGAACTCGTCGGACGCTGTCTCAACGTTCTTGCCGATGGCGCCGATCTTTGGAGCGGGATAGGTTAGCGTCGGCGTCAGCAGCACGTCGATCTCGCTCCAGCTCGCAACCAGCAGGCGGGCCCGCTGATGCAGCTGCGTCAGCGTCTTCAAATAATCGACCGCGTTGGACGAGGGCGCCACCTCGAACATCAGGCGGTTGAGCGGATCGAGCAGCTCGGGCTGCTGGATCGGCAGGGCGCCGACGGCCGTCACGGCGAGGAGCTGGATGAGGGGCCGAAACTGGCCGAGATCGGGTTGTGTCCGGCTGACCCGATGGCCCAGTCGCGAGAGCTCTTTCGCGACCGACTCGACGGCAGCAGCCACCTCGGGATCGATCGCGCCGGTCGCGTCGATGGTCCATCCCACGCGCAGCGTCGATGGCCGGCGCCGGGCCGCCGGCAGGAAGGGTTCCGTGACCTCCGCCCAGTAGGGGTCGCCGGGCAGGTGACCTGACATCGCGTCGAGGCCCAGCGCGGCATCCGCGACCGTCCGCGCGATCACGCCGCTGGTGGCGAGCCCCGCCCAGTCTTCACCGAGGAGCGGGCCGCTCGAGATCCGCCCGCGCGATGGCTTGAGCCCGACCACACCGCAGCACGAGGCAGGGATGCGGATCGAGCCGCCGCCGTCGCCCCCCTGGCTGAGCGCGCACAGGCCGGCCGCGACCGCGGCGGCCGCCCCGCCGCTCGAGCCACCAGCGGTCCGACTGGGGTCGACGGGGTTTTTTGTGGGCGGGAACATCGGTCCTTCGGTAACGGGTCGGGTTCCAAACTCGGGCGCGTTGGTCTTGCCGAGAATGGCCCCGCCCTCGTCCTTGAGCCGGCCGATGGCAAAGCTGTCGACCTGGGCGATCGATGTCTCGAAGGCGCGCGAGCCAAGACTGTTGCGATAGCCGGCCAGTGCCGCCGTCTCCTTGATGGAGACGGGCAAACCTTCCAGCAGACGCGGCCGCTCACCGCGGCCGATGCGCTTCTCCGACGCCGCGGCCTGGCTCTCGGCCAGCTCTCGGGTCAGCAGGACGTAGGCATTGAGGTCGGGATCCATGCGCGCGATGCGCGCGTAGTACAGCGCGACCAGCTCGGTCGGCTTGATCCGCTTGCCCGCGATCGCCTCAACCTGTTCCAGCGCAGGCTTGAGCGCCCAGGTCTCCTCGATCACCGGGTAACTCTATCGAGCTACCGCAACCACTGCCAGGACGACAGTATCGTGGCGAAGTCGCTACCGCGCATCTGCTGAAACTGGCCGGGTGTCGAGACCAGCGCGACGATGTACGTGGTGTTGGCGTAGTCGACAAAGACCAGCTGGCCGCTCCACTGCGTACCGACGATATCGACGATCAGCGCCGGTGCTCCGCCCACCGTCGTCGACGTGAGCGACCCGAACCGCCCGAGGTTCTGGAGCTGGCCGCTGGCCACCACCTGGTCCCAATTTGCCGCGATGGCCTGTAGGGCGATCTGCTCACCGTAGTCGGCCACGGCGAACTCCGACGTGCCACCGTTCTTTCGTGCCTCCAGCGCCAGCACCACCCGACGACCGTTGATGAAGCTGAAGGTGGTCGGGTGCCAGCCGCCAGGGTTCTTGACTGAAAAGCTTCCGTCCGACGCGGTGGCCGGGCCACCGAGGTTCAGGCTGGCCAGGACGGCGATCGCGATCACCAGAATGGCGGCGATCCCGGCGAACGGTAAGAGCCGGATCCACTTGAATCCGCCCGGCGTGGTTGGGGCGGCGATGCCCGGCGCGGTCGGGGTCGGGCTGGGGGTTGGCGCCGTATCGCCCCCGGCCGTGAATGCCGGAGCGCCGTCGTCGGCGACCATCAGCGGCACTCGACACTGGGGGCAGACGGTCTCCCCACGCGTGTACCAGGTCCAACAGTTGCGACAGACTGCCCGGCTCACAGTGCCCCTCAGGGACACCAACGGCAGCGGAGACGAATCCCATCGACCGCCTCTCAGCCCAGCCATGAAACAGCCCGCCAGACACCTGGCGGGCTGTGCATGAAGGGGGTCGCTTAGCTCAGCCGGCTTAGCGAGCCTCGAGCGCGGCTTCGCCTTCGATCTCGGTCCGGGCCTCGGCCGGCGTGGGCGCCGGGATTGCCTCGACGTCGATGTCCAGCCTGACGTCGTCGCCCAGGAGGAACCCGCCGGCTTCCAGTGCCTGGTTCCAGGTCAGCGCGAAATCCTTGCGATTGAGTTTGGTCTCGGCGGAGAAGCCAACGCGCCGGTTGCCCCAGGGATCCTTGCCCTCACCGATGAAGTTCGCGTTCAGCGCGACTTCCTTCGTAATCCCGTGGATGGTCACCTCGCCGATCACCTTGAAATTCGAGGGGTCCTTCCCCTCGGTCCTGGTGCTCTTGAAGGTAATCGTGGGGTAGTTCGCCACGTCAAAGTTGCCGTCGGCGCTGCGCAGGTGGTTGTCGCGCATCTCCACCCCGGTGTTGATGGTCGCCGCGTCGAGGATGACCTCAACCCCGGCCTTGCTCAGGTCGTCGTGGTCGGAGTCGATCCAGCCTTCCTTGATCTTCATCTCGCCGCGCACCTTCGTCATCATGTGCCGGATCGTGAACGTGATGGTGCTGTGGTTTGGGTCAATCGCCCACTTCATGTCGTCATTCCTCCCGGTTGCTAAGAATTAGTTGCTCGTGCAACATTACCCAAAGCAACCATCGGCTGCGGCAATATATTCCATGTGTCGACGTTGAGACCGGCCGAACTTCGCGCCTGGCGCGCCTTCCTCAACGCCCAGGCGACGGTGCTGCGCCAGCTGGAGGCCGAGTTGGTCGCGGGCGAGGGGATGACGCTCGCGGAATACGACGTACTGGTCCAGCTCGAGCTCGCCCCCGAGCATCGGCTGCACATGAATGAGCTCTCCGAACATGTCCGGCTCAGTCCGAGCGGTATCACCCGGCTGGTTGACCGGCTGGTTCGCGCCGGGCTCGTCAAGCGCGGGCCGTGCGCTACCGACCGGCGGGTGACCTGGGCAATCTTGACCCCGGCCGGGCACGCCCGGCTCCGCCGGGCCACGCCGCTGCACCTGCGTGGCGTCCGGGACCACTTCGCTCGGCGCCTCTCCCCGGAACACCTCGACGCCCTTGCCCGCGCGCTCGAGTCGGTAGCTTGCGAGCCGACATCGGATGAGACGCCGGCGATCCGGTAAGCTCGAAAACGTGAGCCCTGGCAGGACACTCTTGCGTTTTCTCTTCCTGACGGCCATCGGCCAGGAGGTGAGCCACACCCTCGCGGAAGCCGACGGTTTCGAGGAGGTGCGCCAGCGGATCTCCCGGCTCGATCCCAGGCTTGACGCGTTCGTCCACTGCCAGCTGTGTATCGCCACCTGGGTCGGGTTCATCCTGGCCGCCACTTATCGGACGAACGTCCTCGCTGCCGTCGACGGCAGGCGCCCCTCGGCGGCGCGCCGGGTCGCCAACGTCGCCGGAGACGCGGTGTTGATTACCCTGGCCACGCGATGGTGGCAAGAGGTGCTCGCCCTGCTGCGGCGTGAAGTCCAGCCGAAGCGACTCCGGGCCGTTGCCGAGCCGGCGGAGCGAATCGAGTTCGACCGGCCGATGCTTCCCGGGATCTCCATCAGGCGGTCATCAAGACCCTGATCCGGCCGATCATGGCCAGGCGCGACGCGATTCAGGACGTGATCGACCACACCGACTGACACGGGTGGCCGCGCGGGTCTATCGAACGACGGTCGCCGCCAGCTGGCGCTGGATGCGGCTCGACCTGCTGGCGCGCCTGCTGCCGCTGGCGGTAGCGCCCTTGGTGGTGGCCTGGATCACGCGCACACCGCTCGGCGCCTTCGGCCTGAATCTCAGTCACGCGCTGCGCGACCTGCTGGTCGCGGTGCCCCTCGCCCTGGTCGGATTCGCCGTCGCCGCCGGCTTCGCCGAGTACCTTGCCCGACGCCGTCAACGCTGGTTCGTCCCGGACCGAGCTGACCTCGCCGTTCAAACGGCCTACTACATCTTTCTCAATGCTCCCGTGGAGGAGTGGTTTTTCCGTGGCTTCCTGCAAGGCAGTCTGGTGCGCTGGTGGAACTGGCCGGTGCTGGCGGTGCTGCTGTCAACCGCGGTCTTCGGCGGTTATCACTTCCTCGATCGTTGGGGTTGGCGACCCGTGGTCGGGGCGACAGCCGCCGGCCTCTCGCTGGGGCTGATCTATCTCTGGCAGCCCTCGCCACCGTCGCTGCTCACTCCCGTGCTGGTACATGCCGCGATCACCTGCGGGTTCTTGAGCGTCGGGCCCTTTCTGCTGTATCGGCTCAGCCTTCGGGCTGGCCCAGCCACTCCCGCGATTTATAGCCCCAGTGATGGCGGGCATGAATCCGACGGACCGTCCCCGATCGGCTCCGAGTGACCAGGGACTCGGTTTCGGCCCAGTTCATGTGGTACTTCACGCCGCTCAGGACCTCGCCGTCGGTGATGCCGGTGGCGGCGAAGAAGACATCGTCGCTGCGAACCAGGTCGTCGATGCCCAGCACCTCATCGAAATCGGCTCCGGCCGCTTCCGCCGAAGCCTTCTCTTCCGGATTGCGGGCGTACAGCTTGCACTGAATCTCACCGCCCAACGACTTCAGCGCGCAGGCGGAGAGCACGGCCTCGGTCGCGCCACCGATGCCCGCCAGGACATCAAGGCCGGTTCCCTCGATCGCCGTCATCAGCGCCCCGGCCACGTCGCCATCGCTGATGAGCTTGATGCGCGCCCCGGCGTCACGAATCTCCTTGATCAGGCCCTCGTGCCGCGGGCGGTCGAGGATGACGACGGTCAGGGCGCTCACGCGCATCCGCTTCGCCCGCGCGATCCGCTGAAGATTCACACCGATCGGATCTTCGATGTTGAACGATCCGGCTGCGTCCGCTCCGGTCGCCAGCTTGTGCATGTAGGCAACGTGTTTGGCGTCGTAGAGCGAGCCGTGGCCGCCGGCCATCGCGATCACCGACAGGGCATTGGGCAGGCCCTTCGACAGCAGCGTCGTCCCTTCCACCGGATCGACCGCAATGTCGACCGGCGGCGGCACGCCAGTCCCGATGCGCTCGCCGATGTAAAGCATGGGCGCCTCGTCCTTCTCGCCCTCGCCGATGACCACCAGGCCGTCCATCTCGATCTTCCCGAGGGACAGGCGCATTGCCTCGACCGCCGCCCCATCCGCGCGGTTCTTGTCCCCACGCCCCATCCAGCGGGCGCTGGCGAGCGCGCCGGCTTCCGTGACGCGCACGAGTTCGAGCGCCAGGTTGCGGCTGATCTCGGCGGAGACGCTCTCGGTTGCGGGAAGGGGCCGAGCCATCAGTCGAGGCTCGGGGCCCGGCCCGTCGCGTTCGGAGCCGCGGTCAGGTTGCTACGCTGTCGGTGTTCCGGCATGGCACCCCCGCAGCTACTTTAGCTGGGCGGCCACCGGAGGGGAGAAACGTGGAAACCGCCAGCCCGCCGCCGGTGAAGGCATCCGCATGGCCTCGCGCCAGGCCGATCCGTGCTGCCCGGGCGCTGCTCCAGACCTTTTTGATCTTCCCCTTGATGGGCGCCTTTTCTCCCCTGACCGTGGTCGATCGCTACCGCGTCAAGGTGATCAAAGGCGGAGCCGTGTTCGTGTCGAACCACAGTAGCGCGCTCGATGCGGTGGTCATGCTGCAGGCGGTGCCGAACCGATTTCGTTACCGCGCCTTCGTGGTGGCGGCGGCGGACTCGATCTTCAAGCGCAAGTGGGAGGCGACCCTGACCGAGTTGCTGATCAATACGTTTCCGATTCCCAGGGCCGGGGGTGCTCGTCCGGCGCTGGACCGCCTCAAGGAGCATCTCGCCCATCGCTGGTCGGTCGTCATCTTTCCGGAAGGGACGCTCTCCCGCACCGGGAACATCGGTACCTTCAAGAAGGGTGCAGCCATCCTGGCGATGGACGCCGGCGTCCCGATTGTGCCGGCCTACATCGACGGCCTCTATGAGGTCTTCCCGCGTTTTCGTCGCATCCCGCGACGGCATGCGGCCAGCATCACCTTCGGCCATCCCATGACCGCCGAGGCGGGCGAGGACTACGACCAATTCATCGCCCGGGTCGAACAAGCCGTCCGCACGCTTGCCGGACCGAAGGGTCTCCTCCGCGACGATCCGGTCACCGGCAGCCAAGCGGAGGGTTCGAATTACTGGTACTGAGCCCAGGAATTCTTAGGAATCTCATAGGCCGTCCTCACCGGGGCTTCAACATCAAACCTCAAGATCTAGTGCATGGAGGCGCCCAATCGCGGCGAGACCCCAGCCCTTCCCGCCCTGGCGGCGGTGGGCATCATCACCTTGCTGGTTGTGATTTCGATCGTCCTTTACCTCGTCCTGAGCGCGAGGTAGTCGGAGCCGGCAACCCGGCACTCAACAGCGCCAGCAGCTCGCGCTCCTCGGCCGATAGCTTGTACGGGTCCGGCTCCTCTTTCGCTTTCATCGGCTTGAGGCCGCCCGCGAGGTAGGCGGCGATCAGCGACGGGTGGATGTAGTACTTCTTGGACGCGGCGGGCGTATTCCCGAGCTCGTCGGCCACCTGGGCGATCGCCCGCAACAAGGTCTTCTTGGCGCCGCGCGTATTCGGAGGGACCAGCGCTTCCCGCAGATAGCGCGCCGCCAGGATGGTGCCCGCCCAGGTCCGAAAGTCCTTGGCAGTGAAGTCCTCCCCGCTGATCTCGCGGAGGTAGTCATTCACGTCCGCCGACCCGATCGGTTTGGCATCCCCATCATCGTCCAGGTACTGGAAGAGCTCCTGGCCGGGGATCTCGAGAGCGCGCTTGATGATCCGGGCCAGCCGGCGATCGTCCAGCGCGACCCGGTGATTCTTCCGACTCTTGCCGCGGAACGCGAAGCGGACCTCCGATCCGACCACACTGACCTGCCGGTCCCGCAGAGTGGTCAATCCAAATGACCCGTTCTCCCTCCGATACTCGTCGTTGCCGACGCGAATGCGAGTCTCCTCGAGCAGCCGCACCACGGTCGCGAGCACCTTCCGCCTTGGCATGCCGGGGAGTTCGAGATCACGGTCGGTCTGCGCCCGGATTCTTGGCAGCGCCTCGGCGAAGGCCAGCATCCGGTCGTACTTCACCGCGTCGCGGACTTCCCTCCAGCGGGCGTGATACCGGTATTGTTTGCGGCCGCGCGCGTCTCGCCCGGTCGCCTGCAGGTGGCCCTGCGGATCCCCGCTGATCCACACGTCCGTCCAGGCCGGCGGGATGGCGAGCCGTTTGATGCGCCGAAGGGTGTCGGGGTCGCGGATGGGCGAACCGCCCGAGGTCAGATAGGCGAAACCCTTGCCGATGCGCTTTCGCCGCAGTCCCGGACCCAGGTCGGAGACGTAATGCAGCCCAGCCGCCTGAGCCGAGGCAGCCGGATCGACCGCGGCGGAGGCCAATGGCTCGGCGACGGCTAGGGCCATTCGGTCGATTGACTCCTCATTGCGGGTGACCCATCATATATGATAGACACGATATCAAGTGTTCGCTCAATAAATTTGGCCATTTACCGGGAGGTGAGTCTTGACGAGTCTGATCTGGGCGATCATCGTGGTCCTCTTCGTCCTCTGGCTGCTCGGGTTTACGATGAACGTCGGCGGTTCGCTGATCTTCCTGTTGCTCGTGCTGGCCATCGTCGGCGTCATCTTCAACCTGCTGGCCGGCGGCATGTACGGCCGCACTAATCACCATCACACCACCGAGGTGACGGAGGTCGACCGGGAGGTCTGAGCGGCGCATCGCGGAGGGAAAAGCGGTCCGTTGACCGCTTTTTTATTTGGGGAATGGCGTCTACAATGGCGCCAAACCGGCCGCCCCGAACATGCCGGTCATCGGAGGTGGGGAATGGACGATAGCGAGTTCTTGAAGCTACTCACCCACATCCATGATGAGATGCTGGAATTGGTCAAAGAGCAACATCCGTCGCACGAGCAGTTCGCGGCCTGGATGCTCGGTCAGATCGAGGGCCGCCTCCGGATGCGCATCGGCACCGTCAAGACCACCTGAGCAGCTCACAACCGTCCGCCGGACCCGCCGCCGAGGGATGGTCGCTCAACCAGATCGCCCGTGACATCCCGCTGACCCCGTCAGCCCGAGACGTGCTCGAGACCGGCCAGCGGGTGGCGGCGCAAGCGGGCGCCGCCCGGGTGGAGCCGCAACACCTTCTGGCAGCCATCGCCGTACTTCGGCGCAACCCCGCCCACCGCACGCTGAGCGAGCTGGGGGCAGACCTCGAGCAGCTGGAGGAAGTGACCAGGGCGGCCGGGCGCCCCGCCGCGGCATCGCCCTCGACACAAGGACTCCAAGGCAACCTCGGACGCCCTCGAGCAAGCCGGGCTTTCGCTTTACGCGATGCGCCAGTACCTGACCACACCCTCGGCGACCAGCAAGAGTGTGCACCGCCGTCCGCTCCCGTCACTCGCCGGCGTGGTGCGCGTCAGCCCGGTGTTCGCCATCCCGGTCGGCGGCATGATCGTCGGCGGCGTTGGCCTGTGGCTGGGAATCGCCCCCGAGCTCACGCTACCGCTCAGTCTGCTCCTCGTCGTCGGTGGCTGGGTGACCTCGCTTTGCATCCACGAGTTCGGCCATGCGTTCATCGCCTTTCTGGGGGGCGACCGCTCGGTGGCGGCGGCGGGCTACCTCTCCCTGAATCCCTTGAAGTACACGCATCCGCTCCTCAGCATCGCGCTCCCTATCGTGTTTCTTTTGATCGGTGGGATTGGCCTGCCCGGCGGCGCCGTCTATCTCAACGAGCGAGCGATCCGGTCCGATCGGTGGCGGACCTTTGCTTCGGCCGGCGGCCCGCTGGGCAATTTCCTCTTCGCCATCGCGTTCGGCTGGCCCTTCCTGGCCTTCCGGGGCGATTTCCCCGGCGGCACCGAGCAGTTCTGGGCGGCGCTCGCCTTCCTCGTTTTTCTGCAGATCACCGCGCTGGTCCTGAACCTGATTCCGATTCCGCCTTTCGATGGATTCGGGATGATCGCCCCCTGGCTCTCCATCGAGCTACGAATCCTGGCCAATCGCTTGGGGATGCTGCCCTTGCTCCTGCTGTTTTTCCTGCTCTGGCAGGGCGGACCGGTCAGCGCCGCGTTCTGGAATTTCACCTTCGGCCTGACCAACCTGCTCAACATCCCCCAGGATCTGGTGCAGCTCGGTCAGCACCAGTTCCTGCCCTGAGACAGCGGCGTGATCCGAGAACCGGCCGTCGCAAAAGCGCTGGACACCCTCGACACGAGTGCCTGTGTCCGGCTGGCGCAAGACCTCATTCGGGTACCCTCGATCACCGGCGAGGAGCGGGCCGTGCAGGACCTCGTGGCATTGATGCTGGAGGAAGCCGGCCTCGAGGTCGACCGTTTCGACGCCGACGTCAGCCGGCTCAAAGCCCATCCGCGATTTCCCGGGATGGAGGTCGAGCGCCATGAGGCCATCCTGGTGGCCGGCCTGCTCGGCCAGAAGGGCGACCGGTCCTTGATTCTCAATGGTCACGTCGACGTCGTCCCGCCGGGCGACCGCCAGGCCTGGCATGCCTCGCCCTGGTCGGCTCACATCCACGCCGGCCGCCTCTACGGACGCGGCGCGTGCGACATGAAGGCGGGCGTGGCGATCGCCATTGCGGCGGCGGCGGCCCTGAAGAAGAGCGGACTGCCGCTGCGCGGCCGGCTCATCGTCGAGAGCGTGGTCGGGGAGGAGGATGGCGGCATCGGCAGTTTTGCGATGGCGGAACGTGGCTACCGCGCCGAGGCCGCCTACGTGCTGGAGCCGACGCGGCTGCGGTTGATTCCGGCACAAGCGGGCGCGCTCACCTTTCGGCTGCGCATCCGAGGCCGCGCCGCCCACGCGTCGGTGCGATACGAGGGCGTCAGCGCGATCGACAAGTACGAGCTGGTTGAGGCTCGGCTGCGCCAACTCGAACGGTCGCTGAATGCGCACCCTCATCCGCTCTTCCGCCACTACCCGATTGCCTACGCCCTGAGCATCGGCCGGATGCGGGCCGGCTCGTGGTCGGCCACCGTGCCCGACGAGTTGGAATGCGAAGGGCGACTCGGGGTGCCGGTCGGCATGGCGTCTGCCGATGCTCGAAAAGAATTGGCCGCCGCGATCGCGGACGCGGCGCAGCGCGATCCGTGGCTGGCCGAGCATCCGCCCCAGATCGAGTGGTTTGGTGGGCAGTTCGACGCGGTCGAAGTCGATCCGGAGCATGCGGCGTTCACCGCGCTCCAGGCCGCGCACGCCGACGAGTTCGGTTTGGCTCCGGAGCTCGAGGGCGCGCCCTACGGCTCGGACATGCGCCTGCTGGTCCACGAGGCGAACACGCCGGCGGTCCTCTACGGTCCGGGCGACATCCGGCAGGCGCACTCGGCGGATGAGTGGATCGCGGTTGACGAGATCGTGCAGGCCGCGCGCGTCGTTACCGCAGCCGCAGCGCGATACCTGGCGGCCTGACCTCGACCCCCGCCTGGCGAAGCAGCCCACCGATCCACGCCTCCGCCAGGGCGTAGGCGACACGCCGCGCCGCCCGCTCCGCGGCATCGGGCTCGTCGGTGGCGGCCTTGTGCGCCAGGTCGAGGGCACAATCGCGATCGGGGGCCTCGAGCCGATCGAGCTCGGCGCCGACCGCGTCCATACTCTCGGACCGGCGCAACACCCGCAGCGCGTCCAGCGATAACACACTGGTCGTCCCTTCCCAGATGGGGAGCACCTGCGCGTCCCGGAGGAGTCGCGGCAGCCCGGTGTCCTCCATATACCCCTGGCCGCCAAAGCACTCGATCGCTTCCGAGACGACGGCCACCGCCTGCTTCGCCGTATAGAGTTTGGCCAACGCAATCCCAAGGCGGAAGAGGGCGGCCTCGCCGGCTCCCGCCAGACCGGTTTCGATCCGGCCGAGCAGTTGCGCCATCCGCATCGTCAGATACAGCCCGCCATCAGCCTGGGCCGTCATCTCGCGCAGGACTTCCTGATGCAAGGGCTGCTGGTCGAGAGTTCGACCGAAGGCCTCCCGCTCGCGGGCGTAGGCGGCGGCGAGCATGCAGGCGCGCCGCATGGTGGCGGCGGCCGTGACCGCGTTATGCAGCCGGGTGATGTTCAACATGGCGGTCATCTGGGCGAAGCCGCGCTCCCCATCGCCGACCAGCTCCGCGTAGGCACCGTCGAGCGTGACCTCGCCGGTGGCCATCGCGCGGGTGCCGAGCTTGTCCTTCAACCGGTCGATGCGATAGCGGTTGCGGCCGCCGTCCGGCGGCGCCGCTTTCGGGACCAGGAACAGGGCCAGGCCACGAGTACCCGATGACGCGCCTTGCGGCCGAGCCAGCGCGAGCGCGACCTCACAGCCGATGTTCGAGCAGAAGAACTTCTGCCCATCGAGCCGCCAGTGGTCGCCGTCGCGGCGGGCGACCACCGCATTGCGTCCCACGTCGGAGCCGCCCTGACGCTCTGTCATCCACTGTCCGGAGGTCCAGGCACGGGTGGGATCTCGGCTGACCAGCCGAGCCACCACGTCGCGCCGCTGCCGCTCGCTGCCGGCATCGGTCAGCACCCGGGCAGCCCCGTCCGTCATGGCGACCGGACATAAGTAGGTTGCGGTCGAGGGCGCGAAGAGATAGCAGAGGGCGGCCTGGACGATGCGGGCCTCGCCTCCAACCCGAGCCAGCGTTGCGGCCTCATACGGAAGCGCCACGAGCCCGGTCCGGGCCGCGACCGCCGCCAGCTCCCGCCAGGCCTGGGGGTAGACGACCTCATCGATGCGCTGGCCCCAACCGTCGAATTGCGTGAGCGCAGCGGGCTGTCGCTCACAGGCGTCGCCCCAGGCATGCAACTCGTTCGCCGCCGCGCGCCCCATTTCGGACAGGTCGGCTTCCGCCCAGGCGAAGGTAGCTGGACGAAGCCAGGCGTCGAGCAGCGCCCGCATCGAAGCGTCAGCGGCGAAGGTGTTGTCCGGAAGTAGCTTCGGGATCACGGCCTACGACGGATCTTAGAGGCCGCCGGGTACGACGCCCACGATGCTGCCAGGCAGCGTTACCTCGACGGTTGTGGTGGTCCGCAGATCCTGGATCCCGATGCATTCGCCGCCGGCGTCCCCCGCTGCGCAGGCGACGATCGTGTGCGACTCGTCGAGCCACTGATTGGGGGAGCCGTTGTAATTGGGCATGAACGTGACCGAGCCGTCCCGCCAGATGCCGCCGCCCGTCCTCGGGCCATAGATCTCGTTGAAGATCACGGCGTGGCCGTCGGGTGAGAGCGCCGCCCAGTTCATTTCGCTTGGATCGGCATAGCTATAGGTTGGCGTTTGCGTGCCGGTCCAATCGACCGCCATGATGCAGTGGCAGCGGCCCGCGACGCATGCCGTGCCTGCGCGCGACAACGGTCCAACGACCGGGCAGGTCATCCCGCCCAGAAAACCCAGGTCCTCGCCTGTCACCGGGTTGAGGACGGAATAGGCCGTTGCCGCATTCGGATTCGGGGCCCCGCCAAAGGCGGGCATTCGCGCCAGCACGAGGTTGCCGGCGTGCCACCCCCGATCGCGATCCGCCGGTCGTCCGGACTGACCGAAAAGACCGCGCGCGCCAGCGCCCCAACCTCGGGCAGCGTGGTGGCGACACCGGTTGATCCGTCACGTCCCAGATAACGAATCGTCCTCGGCCCGTCGGGGAAGTAGACGCGCGTGTCGGAGACGCTGATCGTCGGCAGAAACGCGTCGCAGCAGGCTCCGGCATCAGGCAGCAATCGATACAAGGCGATTGGTTGGACGACGGGCGCCATGCCCGAGGGTGAGCCGCCGGCAGCCGAGCCCGGGAATGGAACCGGTTTCTGATCGCCGTAGGCCGCGCTCGCTCGAGCGACAGTGCGGCCATCGACATCGATGAGCGAAATCGAGTAATGGACCTGGTCGACGGGGTTCGTCACGACCACCAGCGGCCCCGCCGGCGTGGCCGACGATGAGGCGATCGGGGTAGCGGATGCTGAGGCCATCGCGGTCGGCGACTCAGGCGAGGTGGTGGCGTGGGCCTGGCAGGCAGTCAGGAGAACGACGAGCAGGGCAGCGGCCCCCACCCTGACCCTCCCCCGCCAGCGGGGAAGGGAATTGCCCGGCATATCCCTACCAACGGGAGCACGCGTCGATGGTTTCGGCGATGTCTAGATCATCTGGCCGGTCACCCGGACCGGTTCGATCGTGAATGTGATCCGCTCTTCGCCGGGTTCGAGCTCGCGAAAGGGCTTTCCCGTGTAGCGGCGCGAGAGTCGATTGATGACTTCGACGTTCGGATCCGGAGTCACCGCGACCAGCCGGCCGTGGATCTGGGCGTATCGTTCCGCAGCCTTGTCGGGGTCGACCAGCAACAGGGTGGCCTTCTTCTGGCGCTGAAGGTTGCGCGGCCAGGCTCGCCTGGTGTTGCTGTTGACGACGACATAGCCGTCCCGCAGCTCGAACCAGATCGGGTTCAGCTGGATGGACCCATCGTCGCGGTGAGTGGCGATCACCGCCAGGATCGGCAGGGCGGCAAGCCGCTGCACCGCGGGGCTGAGGATGACGCCGGGTCTAGCGGCCCCAGTCGCCATCGATCGCTCCCGAGATGCGAACTGGCTCGATCTGGACCTTGATCCGGCCTGTACGTGGACCCTGGTAGTCCTTGCTCAGGTACCGGTGGGAAAGGTGATTGATGTGCTCGCCACCCTGGTCTTCCTCCCACTTGACCATGCGACCGAGGACTTGCGACCAGCGCCACATGTTCTTTGGATCGACGAGGAGAAGCGTGATCCGCGGGTCGCGCTCGAGATGCTTGAACCAACCACGGTTGGTGCCCCCATTGATCCAGAAGAATCCCTCGGCGAACTCGAACCAGACAGGAACCTCTTCGACGCTCCCATCCTTACGCGTCGTGCCAATGAAGGCAGGGAACACCTCCTTGACGAACTCCTGCATCTTGGTGCTGAGCTGGACCGCCACTACACCACCTCCCATTT
>VBJI01000174.1 GCA_005880875.1 Chloroflexota bacterium | reverse complement strand
AGAAGGCGCCATAGATGTTCAGCACGGCCTGGCCCGAGATGTTGACCGCATGCGTTCCCATCGGGGTGGTCAGGGCGCAGCCGAACGACGGATACGCTCCGTTGAGCTCGATGTAGAAGCTGATGTTGTTGTACTTCGCCGACGGGTGGAAGGTGAGGGTGGTCGATCCACCGCTTACGTTGAAGCCCGCCGTCGGGCAGTCCGGCGGTTTGATTTCGATGATCAGGCCAAGGTCGGCCGGTGCCGGGGCCGTCACGTTGTAGCCCGCGCAGTTGATCAGGATCGCCCCGACCGGCGGCGAGTAGTCGAGCGCGGTGGCGTTCCGGATCGTGCCACCCGACAGCGACATGGCGATCGGCGCGGTGAAGCGGTAGACGCCCGGGTACATGATGACCGTCGAACCCGGGCTGCTCTCACTCAAAGTCCCCGAGTAGGTCCCGGGGCACAGGTAGTAGGTGCCGCCCGAGGCCGTCAAGGGGGTCGAGTAGGTAGGCCCGGTGACGGCCGGCTCCGGGTAGTTCGGGAATGGGATCTTGACGGTCGTCTTCGGGTAGGGTGTCGTCGGATGCAGCGGCAAGCACGCAGGGTAGACTCCGCTGTCGCCAAAATAGCCGGTGGTGTGGGCCGGTGTGGCGCTCGCCGCGCCACCGGCGGCACTCTCGTTGGCTGCCCACAGGTCGCCGGACCCACCGCACGGGTTGAAGTAGATGTTGCCGTTGCCCGGGTTCATGCTTTCGTTCGAGATCGCACCACCCTTGGCGCCGCCGTCGTGCAGGATCAGCTTCGATGGCGCCCCATTCAGCTGGAGGTTCTCGTACTGGACGTTCTGGTCGTCGAGCAGGATCAGGGCGAACGGGTAGGTCCCGGCCCACATCTTCGCCCGCGCCTGGAGGCAGAAGGCATTGGTGGTGTTCGTGGCGTTGATGGTGCAGCCTGACGACGAGAAACCAATGGCCTGGGCGGCGAAGAAGGTGTGGGCCTCGGTGATGACCACCTGGTAGGTATCCCAGGTGGTATTGGCGATATTGGCCGTGAGGGTGAACTGGTAGGTGTTGCTCAGCGCGTATGCCGTGTAGGTCGCCGTGGCGCCAACCGGCACCACGGGTACGGCGGTACCGGGAAAGAGGTTGTGATAGATCTCGGTCAACGCCGTCTGGTGGATCGACGTATAGCTTCGGAGCGGCAGGGTTTCGGTGGCATCGCCGCCGGCCAGGGCACCCGAGTCGGAGGCGTTCTGTAGCCGCCGTTTGTCAAGGTAAATCATCCCACCGTCGACCGCGATGGCCAGCAGGCCGGTTAGCACCACGATGGAGAGGGTCATGATGAGAATGGCCTGGCCGGCCAGCTTGCGGCGTCGATTTCTGGTCATCATTTCTAAAACTCCGTGTTCATCGTGCTGCTGGCGACCATCGTGATCCCACCGGGCATGAATTGCTGGGCGAAGGGAGTAAACGGCTGAAAGTTGTAGGCGATGACGACCTTGAGTGGGTAGGTTCCGAGGGGGGCGATATTGACGGCGTTGCAGCCGGCGCTGACGGTCTCGGCGGGTGAGACCGCGCTCTGGCCCTGCGGCGCGTTGGGTTGCCCCGCGGTCGGCGCGACGAGATAGATATAGCCGGTGTTGCCGGCGGCGGGCGCGGGGGTGGCCGTCCCGGAGGAATAACCGTGATAGCAACCCGCTACCGGGTTCAGCGTCATGTTGACGCCGAAGACCTGCACGGCCCCCAGGACGTCGGTGTCCTTCGTACCTGGCTGCGTGGTCGTGCCGATGACGATCGACTGTCGGGATCCCTCGCGAACGGCTTCCGAGATGGCCGCCCAGGTGTAGGCCGCCCGCGCCAGATCGAAAACGAAGACGAGCAGCATGAAGATCATCGGCGTCAACAGGGCCATCTCGATGAGCGCCTGAGCTTTCTGACCCTTGCGGCGCATCAGCTATTTCCTTCGGCTAGCACTTCGGTGCTCGCTGCCGCGTGATATACGGTGCCAAGGAGAGGGGCGACCGGCACGAAACTGTAGAGGATCGTCACCCGAATCGGCTGTCCGACCGCGGCGGTGGTCGTCGTCGTCGTATTGTTGAAGCAGATAAAGACATAGCCGGTGTCCGGGGACGCCACCGGCGGATACAGGTCCGACGCGTAGGGATACGTCGGGCAGTTGGTCAAACTGCCGCTGCAGACGGTGTTTGGATGGCAGGGCTCGGTGAGGCTCAAATAGGTCCCCTCGGCGCTGACCGCGGCATAGACCCCGGCGTCGGTGTCGAAGGTATTGCCGGGAGCGGTGGGATCAAAGTAGGCGCCGTGGCGGGCACCTTCGCGGGCCGCGTTTGTGATCCCCGTCGAGTAGTAGAAGAGGCGCGACAGGTCCGACGCTCCGAGGATGATCAAAAAGAGCGGCAGAGACATCAGCGCCAGTTCGACCAACGCCTGGCCACGCTTGTTCCGTGAGCGACAAAGCACAGCCACAAGATAAGGACGCGCGCGTACGCCGAGTCTTACGGCGCGATCGGGCGCGACCGATACGGCCAGTTGTCACCAGATCGCTTCACTGGTGACGCTCACGTAACGGCCTCACTGGGTGAGGCCCTTCATATAGGGCAGCTTCGTCGGATCGAAGGTCTCGTTGACGGTGCCGTTGCCGTTGATCAAGAGGGTCCAGGCCACGATCTGGCCGACGCCGGTGCCGCACCCGCTGCCGGTCAGCACCATGTTGTCGGCCGGCCCGTAAATCGCCCCGCCGATGCTGTAACAGGCGCCGCCGGCGAAGCGAACCACGTTGGTGCCGAGCGGCGCGGCGGTGCAGGTCGTCTGCCAGCCCGGCATCGGCTCGATGTAGAGGCTGATATTGAAGTACCTCGGTGACGGTGTCAGGGTCAGCGTCGAGGTGGCGGTGGCGGAAAAGATGTGCTTGTTGCACGTCGTCGTGCCCGCTGTGTTATCCGGTCGCACCTCGACGATGACGCCCAGGTCGGCCCCCACCGGCACGGTGGTGGCGCACTGGCCGACCAGCGGAAGCTCGTCCGGGGTGAGCGTACGGAGCGTTCCCTGGATGTTCGCCCCGTTCGCCTGGATCTGGTAAACGCCGGGCAGCAGGATGCCTATGGCACCGTTCTGGACGCTGATGGCATTCGTGTACTGGCCGGGGCACAAATAGGAGGTTCCGTTGACCACGGTCTTGCCGTTGTAGCTCACTGCCGGCGGCGGCGGCTCCGGGTAGTTCGGAAAGTCGAGATGCGAACCAGCAAGCGGTATCGGGCTGGACGTTTGCTGGCCCTGGACGGCGTTGGGAGCGTTGAGCGCCGCCCGATCGGTGTTGCTTTCGTCGACCGCCCAGAGGTCGCCCGCATTGCCGGTAAAGCTGATGGACGGCGTGCCGTTGCCCGGGGCGATGCTGGCGTTTGAAAAAATCCCGCCATGGTCGCTCAGGTTGGTGCCGCCTGGGCCCTGGAGGCTGATGCCGCCCGGCGTGCCGTTGACGTTGAAGTTCGAGAAGGTCGCGTACGCTGGCTTGTCCTGGAGGAGCACGACCGCGTACGGAAGGTTCGCGTTTTGAGCGGTCGCCCTCGCCGCTAGGGTGACCGTTGACTGGAAGCCGTGGATCGGAGCCACGGCAACCGGGTGGGTGTGCCAGACACTGACCTGGTAGGTATAGGAGCTCGTGACCGACATCTCGACGAAGTAGCCGGCACCGAGGCCGATCGAGCCGATACCGCTCATCCCGGGCAACCCGATCGTCTTCAGGTTCGGGCAGGAGGGGCTGCACACGGTACCGGCGATGCTGGTTCCGGGGAGATTCTTGAGCAGGTTGCCGACCGCCTGGTTGTGGATGCTGGGGTAAGTGGCTGGCACCGCCATCAGCAGCTCCGCCCCGGCCAGCGCGGCGGAATCAGCGGCATTCTGCAGCTGCCGCTTGTCCAGATAGATGCCGCCGCCGTCCAGCGCCAGAGCCAGGATGCCGGCCAGCACCAATACCGCAACGGCGACGATGACGACCGCCTGCCCTGACTGCTTTCGCAACCAGGCTGCGTGCATCAATACTCCGTGCTCATGGTGCTGCTAACAGTCATGACGATCCCGTTCGGGAAAAACTGCGAG
>VBJI01000173.1 GCA_005880875.1 Chloroflexota bacterium | reverse complement strand
ACGCAGCGGCGCCGGCGGCGGAACATAGTTCGGGGCACCCACAACGCCCAGCACCCGCCGGTGATGTGGGCCGTCGATCACTTCGACGTCGACCGGGTTGAAGGGTCGCATCGTGCCGTGATCGAAGTCGAGGAAGGCGACGCTCCCGATGAATCCACCGGTCGGCCGCAGCTCCGCGGGGTCTTGCTGCATCACCAGATACGAAGCCGTCCCGTTGCCGACCAGCAGGTTGACCAGCGGCAGCAAGGGAAGCGCAGCCGCGGCCTGCGCGTAGCGTCGGTCGAACTGCGCCAGCGCCTGCCGGATCGGCGGTGCCAGGCCTGCGCTGGGGATCCGCGCCCGATCCGCCGACAGGCGCGCCAACTCCTGCTGCACCTGCCGCAGCCGCCCAAGGTCCTGTCCCCGGACGGCGGCGACGCCGAGACGCGCGGCATGCGAGGCACGGGCACCCATGTCGGCGAGCAGTTCGAGTGCATCGACCTGTCGACGAGCCGCCGGGACCAGGCCCACCAGGCCGAGCAATGGGTTGTGGTGGAGCCCGTCGCGGGCGGCGGTGAACTCCGTGTCTGCCTGCTGAAACCGGCCGGCGACCAGGTCGTCGCGGCCACGCGCGAGCTGTAGACCCGCCAGGCTCGCCTGGATGGCGCCGATGGTCAGGCCGAGGAACACGGCGAAGAGTGCCAAGACCCACCAGGAGCGTCGCCGTTGCCACGCTCGGATGCGCCTTAACCGTCTGGTTTCTCGATCGTCACCTTCGTGACGAAACGGCAGTGCTAGCATCCCGACCGAACCGAGAAAGGCAAACCCGCCGTGAGGTGGGGGCGCAAAGCCACGGAGCTTGCCAGCAAGCCAGCCGGGTTACCGAAGTTCCAGGGACTCGATGAACTTCGCGCGCTCCAGCGGCGGAAAGGAGCGCGCGGATGCGAAAGTGGTCGATCGTGGCCCCCCTGCTGCTCGCCAGCCTCAGCCTGGAGGTACAAGCGGCCCCCACCCCGACCCTCCCCCGCGAGCGGGGGAGCGAGATTCAGGCGGCCCCCATCCCAACCCTCCCCCGCGAGCGGCGGAGGGAGATTCCGTCGATTGCCGTTGGCCTCTACAACCCGGGGATCCCGGACGAGATGGACAAGGTCACCGCCACCGAAGCGGCCATCGGCAAGCCCGCCGCCATCCTGATGTTCTACAAGCACTGGGGCGGGGCCTGGAACGACTTTTACGCCCAATGGGTCGATGCCGTCGTCGATCACGGCGCGGTGCCGATGATCACCTGGATGTCGGACGACTACACCGTGGCGGGTTACCCCAATCCCCGGGTCGAGGGCGCCTACGCCAATCAACGGATCGCCGGCGGCGCGTATGACGCGTTCATCCGCGGCTGGGCCGACGGGCTCAAGGCGACCGGCCGTTCCGTGTTGCTGCGCTTCGACCACGAGATGAACGGCAACTGGTACGGGTGGGCGCCCGGCATCAACGGCAACACGGCGGCGAGCTACATCGCGATGTGGCGGCACGTTCACGATCTGTTCGTCCAGGAAGGGGCGACCAATGTCCACTGGGTCTGGTCGCCGAACGTCGACTACCCCGGGGCTGTGGCGTTCGAGGCGATGTATCCCGGCGACGAGTACGTCGACTGGGTGGCCCTCGATGGATACAACTGGGGGATGACGAACGGCTACACGCCCTGGCAGTCCTTCACCCGGGTATTCGGCTTGAGCTACGCGCGCCTGATCCGGCTGACCCAGAAGCCGCTGATGATCGCGGAAGTCGCCAGTGTCGAGGTGGGTGCGCCGCCCGGACAGTCGAAAGCCGCCTGGATCCGTTCGATGCTGGTGTCGGAACTCCCCGCCAGCTTCCCGAGGGTGCTGGCCGTGGTGTGGTTCGATCAGGACAACGGCAAGGGCCAGGACTTTCGAATCCTCTCCTCGCCCGCGAGCCAGAGCGCGTTCCGCGAGGGCATTGGCCAGACGAAGTACGGCTCGGCGTTCAATCCCTGAATTCATTCCTTGCGTCCCGCTGTGAACGGCGGCAGCCAGCGTGAGAAACACGTCTTGATCGCTTGCTCGGCCGGCTTCCCGAGCGGGTCATAGCTCGTGTCTTGCAGCGCGTTGGCGTACGGCGAATCGAGCGTGACCAGCCACCAGTAGAGACCGCCGACCGCGTGCGAGACCGCGGGGCAGGATGCCTGGTAGTAGCGTTGCTGCTCGCCCATGTCGGGAGCGGCCTGCGTGTACCAGACCCACGGCTTCAGATGCGCGCCGGGCTCGGAGCGAACGCCCAGCTCGGTAATCACCAGGGGTTTGCCGCTGGTCGCCGATAGCCGCGTCAGGTCGGCGATCCACGGCGACCAGGCCTCCTCGAGCTGTCCGACGCTCGCACCCAGCGGGGCATCGAGGGGGTAGTAGGCATCGACGCCGAGGAAATCAAGGGCATCGGCAAAGCCCAGCCGCTCGAAGTCGAAATTCACCGAGTAGGTGACCTGTCCCGAATAGATCGCGCGGACGGCCGCGATCACCATGCGCCAGCCTGTCGCGTCGCCCTGCACCGAGTTGAGCTCGGTCCCGACGTCGATCGCTTCGACGTTGTTGGCCTGTGCGATTTGCGCGTACTGCCGGAAAAGCTGGCTGTAGCTCGTAAACCACCGGGCCTGGTCCGCCGGCCGGATGCTGCCACGCCAGTCGCCCTGGGGATCCATCAGGGTCTGCTCGTCCAGGATCGGCCGCAGCAGCACCGTCAGGTGCTGGCGATGCGCCTCGCTGACGATGGTCGCGAGTGTGCCGGTGGTGGGCGTTTGCTCCGGGTCCGCGTAGACCGTGCTCGCGGTCACGCCGGCCATGAAGACCGGAAACGCGATGCCGACGCTGTTGGCACCGAGCCCGGCCAGCCGCTGGAACAGGGCCTGCGCGCTCCAGGCCAGGTCCTGCCGTCCGCCGTTGGCTGAGTCGACATAGAGCATGACGCCGCCCTGGAACGCCGCCGCGGTCATCGCGCCCTGCGCGGGAGTGCCGGTGGACTGTGCCGGCAAGGGTTCCGGCGCGATCGACGCAGGCTGCGAGGTCGAGACCTGCGCGCTGGCGATGCCGGTCACAATCGGCAACCGATTGACCGCCTGCGCAATCGGGCTGGTCGGCGGCAGATGGCTCGCCACGATCACGCCGGCGAGCAGGCAGGCGACGGCCGCGGCCGCCCTGACGTGCACCCAGGCGTGTGGCGTGACCGTATCGGATCGCCCCGGCTTGCTGATGATGTGAAAACCAGAGTCCGGACTGAGCAGGCCGTAGATGACGCCGAGCGCCTCGATGATGGAGAAGAAGGGAATGAG
>VBJI01000172.1 GCA_005880875.1 Chloroflexota bacterium | reverse complement strand
GAAGATGGGTCTCTTCTCCTTCGACGACTCGCCGCAGGCCGTCTTTTTGGGGCGCGAGCTGGCGGGCAATCCGCACATCAGCCAGCGCACCGCGGCCATCATCGACGAGGAAGTCACCCGCATGCTCAACGAGGGATTCCAGACGGCGGAGACCATCCTGGCGGCGAACCGGACCAAGCTGGACACGCTGGCGAGCGCCCTCTTGCAGGAAGAGGTGCTGGAAGAAGACCAGATCATGCGGCTGATCGGGCCCCGCGCGCTGGAAGGCGGCGCGGCGATTCCAAAACCATTCCGACCCGCGGTGACCGACGCGGAGGCGCAGATTTAAATGGCTGAAGAAAAGCAAGAGGCTCCCCTCGCCGACGGGCCCGCCCCGCAAGCGGGGAAGACCAGCCGGCGGCTTCCGCTGGTGCCCCTGCGCGATGACGTCGTCTTCCCCAAACTGATCGTGCCGCTGTCGGTGGGACGGCGGACGTCGATCGCCGCCATCACCTCGGCGATGGATCGCGACAAGCAGGTGTTCCTGGTCGCCCAGAAGGATCCGCAGGTGGATGACACCGCGGAGTCCGACCTGTACGCGGTCGGTACCATCGCCGAGATCAACGGCATGCGACAGACCCCGGCCGGGGTCCAGATGCTGGTGGCCGGCGCCCAGCGGGCGCGGATCGCGCACTTCAACCAGTTCAAGCCGTTCATCGAGGTCGACGTCGAGCCGATCGTCGACCAGGTGGGTGAAGGCCTCGAGCTCGAGGCGCACATGCGCTCGGTCAAGAGCCTGTACGAAAAGTACGTCGAGTCCGGCGCTGCGGTCGCCCCCGAAGTCGCGGCCACGGTCGGCAAGACGGACGATGCCGTCTACCTGGCGGACCTGGTCTCGGCCGCCCCGGATCAGACCTTGGAGCAGAAGCAGCACATGCTGGAGACCCCCAACGTGCTCGAGCGGCTGCGACTGCTGGCGCTGTTCCTGAGCAAGCAGGTCGAGATCCTGGAGCTCAAGGCGAAGATCCAGAACGAAGTCCAGAGCACGATCGGCAAGTTGCAGCGTGACCAGATCCTGCGCGAGCAGCTGAAGGCGATCCGCAAGGAGCTGGGCGAGGACGAGGAGGGCGCGGACCTGCACAGTCTGCGGGAAAAGATCGAGGCCGCCGGCATGCCCGACGCCGTCAAGGAGCGAGCCCTCAAAGAGGTCGACCGGATGCAGAGCATTCCGGCGATCTCGCCGGAAGTCGGCATCATTCGGACCTACGTCGACTGGCTGGTTGCGTTGCCCTGGGGCCTACCACCTGCGGAAGCCTGGGATATCAAGCTGGCCGCAAAGGTGCTCGACGAGGATCACTACGGCGTCGAAAAGATCAAGGAACGCATCCTCGAGTACATGGCGGTCCGCCAGCGCTCCCAGAGCCTGCGCTCACCCATCCTGTGCTTCGTCGGACCGCCCGGGGTGGGGAAGACCAGCCTGGGCAAGTCGATCGCCCGGGCGCTGGGCCGCAAGTTTGTCAGGTTGTCCCTCGGCGGCATTCGCGACGAGGCCGAGATTCGCGGTCACCGGCGGACCTACATCGGCGCCATGCCGGGCCGCATTCTGCAACAGATGAAGGTGGCGGGGGCGAAAAACCCCGTGTTCATGCTGGACGAGATCGACAAGGTGGGCGCCGACTGGCGGGGCGATCCATCATCCGCCTTGCTGGAGGTGCTCGACCCCGAGCAGAACAAGGATTTCTCCGACCACTACCTGGAAGTTCCCTACGACCTGTCGCAGGTGCTGTTCATCACCACCGCGAATGTCGTCGACACCATCATCCCGCCGCTGCGGGACCGGATGGAGGTCATCCGGCTTCCGGGCTACACGGAAGACGAGAAGATGCACATCGCCCAGCAATTCCTGGTGCCGCGGACGCTGCGAGAGCACGGGCTCACCGATGAGAACCTCGAGCTGCCCTCGTCAACGTTGCGGATGTTGATCCGCGAGTACACCCACGAGGCCGGGGTGCGAAATCTGGAGCGCGAGATCGCCAACATCGCGCGCAAGATCCCGCGCCGGATCGCCGAGGGACAGACCGAGAAGGTCATCGTGGAACCCAGTGATCTGATGGGCTACCTGGGGCCGGCGCGCTTCGAGTTCGGCGTCGCTGAGCTGGAGGACCAGGTGGGCGCCGTGACCGGCGTCGCCGTCAACGAGTATGGCGGCGATGTGATGACGGTTGAGGCGATCCTGATGCAAGGCCGTGGCGAGTTCTCGCTGACCGGGCAGATCGGCAAGGTCATGGAAGAGTCAGCGCGCGCCGCGGTCAGCTACGCCCGCTCCCACGCGCTGGAGCTGGGCCTGAAGCCGGGCTTCTTCGAAGATCACTTCTTTCACATCCATGTGCCGGCCGGGGCGATTCCGAAGGATGGCCCGTCGGCGGGCATCACCATGGCGACGGCGGTGGTCTCGGTCCTGACCGATCGGCCGGTGCGGCGTGACGTGGCGATGACCGGTGAGATCACGCTTCGCGGGAAGGTGCTCCCCATCGGGGGCCTGAAGGAAAAATTGCTCGCGGCGCATCGCGCCGGGATCAAGACCTTCATCCTGCCCGAGAAGAACCGTAAAGATCTGCACGAGGTTCCGGACGAGGTCAAGCAATCGATGGAGCTGGTGCTGGTCAAGCATGTCGACGAAGTCCTCGACAAGGCCTTACTGCCGGCGACACCGCGGCCGGCCGGCCCAGGACTTGGCTTCCGGCGGCCGCTCGGCGACTCGCAGCCCGGCACCGTCAATTAGGTTGCGCGGGCGCGGGCGAGGCCGGCTGCTGTTGGCTGCCGCAGTCCTCCTGCTCGCCGGCTGCACGCTGCAGCCGGACGTCTCGCAGGCAGCGCCCAACGGCCGGGTCGGCACCGTCGCGCCCAAACTCTCCGGCCCGAGTCTGAGTGGGACGACGCTGCGGGTCGATTTTCACCAGTCGAAGACGGTGCTGGTCTTCTGGGCCGCCTGGTGCGGACCCTGCCGCAACGAGCAGCCCTGGCTGAACGCGCTGGCGGCCACGTACGCGACGAGCGGCGTCCAGTTTTATGGCATCGACATGCTCGACCATGACCGGGCGCTGGCGCGCGCCTTCACGGCGGAGTTCAAAGTCTCGTACCCGAGCCTCTACGATGACAATGGACTGGTCGCGGCGGCCTATGAGGTCGACTCGCCGCCGTCGTTCGTGCTGGTCGACCAGCGCGGGATTGTGGTGGCTCGCTATCCGGGGGAGGCGTCCCAGGCGCAGCTGCAGACGTTAATCGATCGGAAGCTGCTTATTTCGTCCGTCGTTGCCAACGGGTCGCCTTGAGCATTTTCTTGTGCTTGTGTTTGCGCATTTTTTTCCTGCGCTTCTTGATTACCGAGCCCAATCGTGGGCCTTCGTCGTCATTACGCCGCCGTGCATATCGCGGAACATTCTAGCCGATTGTCGAGTTTAGAATGATGAAGAGCGCGGTATTGACACTCGTAAGAGGAGCGTGCCCATGAGTGATGCCGTCATCGTCGACGCCGTCCGCACCGCGATCGGCCGGCGCAACGGCAAGCTGAGCCCGGTTCGGCCGGACGACCTGCTGGCGCTGACCCTGCGCGAGGTCGTCAACCGAGCGGGCGTCGATCCGGCGCAGGTCGACGACGTGATCGTGGGCTGCGTCACCCAGACGGGCGAGCAAGGGCTGAACATCGGGCGGGCCGCGGTCTTGATCGCCGGATTCCCGGTCGAGGTCCCGGGAACGACGATCAATCGATTCTGTGGCTCGGGCCAGCAGGCCGTGAACTTCGCCGCCCAGGGGGTCATGTCAGGCGCCCAGGACGTCGTGATCGGCGCCGGGGTGGAGAACATGTCGCGGGTACCGATGGGCTCGGACGCCTTCGGCCCCGGTGAGGGACCGGTCAGTCCAAAGTTGACCGATCTGTTCGAGATCATCCCGCAGGGCAACTCCGCGGAGATGATCGCGAAAAAGTGGGGCTTTTCCCGCGAGCAGCTCGACGAGTTCGCCTACCAGAGTCACGTCAAGGCGGGACAGGCCATCCAGGAAGGGCGCTTTTCTCGCGAGATTTTCCCGGTGGACGTCAAGCAGAACGGCAGCAGCTATCGAGTCGAGACCGACGAAGGCGTCCGCATTCCGCCATCGCGGGAAAAGATGGCGCAGCTCAAGCCCTCCTTCCAGGAGGACGGCGTGGTGACCGCCGGTAACTCGAGCCAGATCAGCGACGGCGCGGCCGCGGTCCTCATCATGACCGCGGAGAGGGCGAAGGCGCTCGGGCTCAAGCCGCGGGCGCGCATCGTGGCCCAGGCGATCGTCGGCTCGGAACCGACCATCATGCTGACCGGTCCGATCCCGGCGACGGCAAAGGTCTTGAAGAAGGCCGGCCTGCAGTTGAAGGACATCGACCTTTTCGAGGTCAACGAAGCCTTCGCGCCGGTGGTTCTGGCCTGGCAGCACGAAACCGGCGCCGACATGGAGAAGGTCAATTACAACGGTGGGGCGATTGCGCTCGGCCACCCGCTGGGCGCCAGCGGCGCGCGCTTGATCACCACCCTGCTCCACGAGCTGGAGCGCCAGGGTGCCCGCTATGGCCTGAGCACCATGTGCATCGGCTACGGCATGG
>VBJI01000171.1:4645-6516 GCA_005880875.1 Chloroflexota bacterium | reverse complement strand
GCACGATGCGCACGATCGAACCCAACTTTGCGGGAGCAAGACGTGAAGATCGGTATTGCCGGCACCGGCCGGATGGGAACCGCGATAGCCCTGCGGCTTCTCGACAAAGGGCACCAGGTCACGGTTTGGAACCGTACGCGCGACAAAACCGTTTCTGCTGCGCGTGCGGGCGCCGCCGTGGCGGCGAGTCCGGCGGCGCTCGCGCGCACGAGCGACAAGGTCATTAGCTTCCTGACCAACGCGCCGGCGATGCAGGCTGTCTATAGCGGCCCGGACGGCCTGCTGTCGGTCGACCTGCGCGCGAAGCTCCTCATCGACATGAGCACGGTGCGCGGCGGCGAGCACCGCGCGCTCGAACGGAAAGTGCAGGCGCGCGGTGGGCTGTTCCTCGAATGCCCGGTCAGCGGCACCGTGCAGCCGGCGCGCGACGGCAAGCTGGTTGGCTTTGCCGGCGGCACGATCGATGCATTCGCGAAGGCGCTACCCCTGCTGCTACAGCTTTGTCGGCGTGCCGAGCTCATCGGCCCGGTGGGCGCGGGCGCGAGCATGAAGCTCGCCGCGAACCTGCTCCTCACAGCGTTCTGGCAGGCGCTGGCCGAGGCCTGCGGGCTGATGCGCGCCGTGCCGATGGCGCCCGAGAAGTTGATCGACCTCTTTGCCGACACCAACATCGGCGCCGGCATGCTCAAGACGCGCGGCGCCTTGGTCGTCGCCGCGCTCAAGGGCGAGCCGGCAGGCGCCGCCAGCTTCGACATCGACTTCATGCGCAAGGATCTGCGCGAGATGCTGCAGGAAGCGGCCGCCCTCGGCATGTCTCTGCCGGTGGCCGCGCGCACGCTCGACTGTTTCGACGAAGCCGCCAGCGTCGGCGCGGGCAAGATCGACGCCACGCAATACCCCGCCTGGTGGCTCGCGCGCACGCGGCAAGCCGAGCGCGCCTGAAGCCGCCCCGAACGGCGGCACTCAGCTTCATCGCCGGGTACGTCGACACGGCCGTGTTCGTCGGCCTCTTTGGCCTGTTCACCGCGCAACTTCGTGCTCATCGGCGCGAGCTCGTGCACCGCAATGGCGACGTGTGGCCGAAGCTGCTCGCTTTTCCGTCCTTCATCGTCGCCGTCGCTGCGACGGTGAAGATCATCGAGGCGCTTGAGCGCCGCAGGAACGCTGCGGTACCCGCGCGCGCCGCCGATGCGAGCGCCGTGCTTGGCGGCATGCTGGCCGCGGCGGCCATGGAATGCAGAACGCCATGATGCGCATCGAACGTCACGCAGAGTGTGATCGATATCGTCACGATGCTTTGGCGGCGGGAGCACGCTCTTCACGCATGTGGCCGCAGATTGCGCTCACCGGGTTCGCCGCGCTTCTTTTACCAAGCGCGCTGTGCGTGGCGCTCGGCGTTGTGTGGCAGCGCCCTTAGTACGACAGCGCTCGCGCCTTACCGCGGAATACCCAATAGGCGTACGCGGCGGAGGCGATCATCACGGGCAGCGTGATGAGCGCACCCACGAGGATGAACATCAGCGACTTGGGTGCGGCGGCGGCCTGCCAGAGGGTCATGCGGTCCACGATGACGAACGGGAAGATGCTGAAGGCGAGCCCGAAGAACGCCAGCACGAAGATCCCTGCCGTGCCGGCGAACGGAAGCCACGCCCAGGCCTCGTCCGCGCGCGGCTGGTGCGCGAGCGTGACGCCGACCATCGCGAAGAGCACCGCCGTCATCAGCGGCACGGGCGCGAGCAGCACGATGTTCGGGAACGAGAACCACTTATGGAACACGAAGCTGCTGACCAGCGGCGTCGCCACCGAGATGGCCACAATGCCCGCAGCCGCAAGCCAGAGGCTCGGCCGCGCCCAGGCCACCGCGCGGCGCT
>VBJI01000171.1:0-4623 GCA_005880875.1 Chloroflexota bacterium | reverse complement strand
AGCATCACGCCTTGCGCGAGCGCCGCGATCAGCGAGCCCGCGTGGAAGGCGCCGTTCCACCAGCCTTTCTGAACGGCGCGCGCCTTCATGCGGAAGTCGAAGGCGACGCCTCGCAGGATGAGCCCGACCAGCATGATCGCCACCGGCAGGTAAAGCTCGCCGAGGATGATGCCGTGCGCGATTGGAAACGCCGACAGCAGCAAGCCTATGCCGAGCACCAGCCAGGTCTCGTTGGCGTCCCAGAACGGTCCGATCGATTCGACCATCGTGTCCTTATCGTCTTCGTTGGCGAACCCGAGCAAGATCCCCAACCCCAGGTCGTAGCCGTCCAGAACGACGTAGGTGAGCATCGCCATGCCCATCAGCGCCATGAACACGAGCGGCAGCCAGCCGCCGGGTTGGGAAAGCTCATGCATGCTGCATCTCCAGGGAGGCGCCGCGTACCGGGCTCGCCTTGCCGGCGAGGTAAAACAGAACCGAGACGTACGCCACGAGAAGGAAGGCGTACAGCGCCACGTACATCGCAAGCGTGGTGGCGATCATCGGTGCGGGGACCAGCGAAGCTGCGTCCGCCGTCCTGAGAACTCCGGTCGCGAGCCAGGGCTGGCGTCCGACTTCCGTCGTGTACCAACCGGCCAGCACTGCAACCCAGCCCGCGAAAGTCATGGCGACCAGGCCGCGCGCCAAGCCTGCGGTCAGCGCCCTGCCTCGGCGCAGCTTCCACGCGGCGAGCCACGATACGAAGAGCATCAGCATGCCCATGCCCACCATGACGCGAAAGGCGAAGAACACCGGCGCCACCGGCGGATGGTCGGCGAAGTCGTCGAGGCCCTTGATCTCGCCGTCGAGCGAGTGCGTCAGATAGATGCTCGCCAGCTGCGGGATCGCAATCTCGTAGCGGTTGGCGCGCAGCGTTTCGTCGGGCACGCCGAAGAGGACCATCGGCGCGCCGCGCGCGCTCTGCCACAGGCCTTCCATCGCCGCGATCTTCGCCGGCTGGTGCTCGAGCGTATTGAGGCCGTGCTGGTCGCCGGCGGCGATCTGCAGCGGAATGAGCACGGCAGCGAGCCGCACTGCCGTGCGCAGCGCCGCCTGGACATCCGCGCTGCGCTGCCCGCGCAGCCAGCGGTACGCCGAGATGCCCGCGACAAGGAAAGCCACGGTCAGCCCGGAGGCGAGCAGCATATGGGTGAAGCGATAAGGAAACGACGGGTTGAAGATCACCGCCAGCCAGCTTGCGACATGCGCCTGGCCGTCGATCATGGTGAAGCCGGCCGGCGTCTGCATCCAGCTATCGAGCGCGAGGATCCAGAACGCCGAAATCGTGGTGCCGAGCGCGACCAGGAAGGCGGCCAGCGCATGCATGCGCGGCGAGACGCGCTGCCCGCCGAAGAGCATCACGCCGATGAATGCGGCCTCGAGAAAAAAGGCGAACAGGATCTCGTAGGAAAGCAGCGGGCCCGCGATATTGCCGACCGTCTTCATGTAGCCCGGCCAGTTGGTGCCGAACTGGAAGCTCATCGTCACGCCGGAGACCACGCCCAGGGCGAAGGTGAGGGCGACAACCTTCACCCAGAAGGTATAGGCCTCGGCCCAGCGCGCCTCGCCGCTATAGTTCGCGCGCAACCGGAAGTAGAGGACCAGCCACGCCAGCCCGATCGAGATCGCCGGGAACAGGATGTGGAAGGACATGTTCGCGGCGAACTGCAGCCGCGCCAGCAGCAGTGCGTCGGGGGTGGCCGTCATGCCGAGGGCAGCGCGTAAAGGCGCCGCTTGCGGTACGCGATTCTTGGCGTGCCAGCTTGCCCGACCGGTTGCGGTTGAACGGGCGATGGAATGCTCTTCGGCGCGCGCGCGGCCCCTGCATTCGCGTGGATATACAGGTAGCCGGCCGCGTTTGCTGCTGCGCTCATCTCTATCTCCTTGGCTGAAGTGCGCGGCGAGAGCTTCGATCACGGCGGTCACCGCCTCATTTCCCGCGAGATTTCAGGCGTAATGCGATCGGTAATCCCGCCGGCATCGGCGCTGCGGACCATCGCACTCGTGAACGCGCAGCGCCGCAGACTGTTTTTCCTACCCGTGCTCGCCGGCGCCGCGGCGCTCGTTTCGAAGCCGGCACTCGCACGGCAGGCCGCGGCCGCTGGCAACGCCACCGCCAGCTCGGGTTACCGGGTCACGCCGCACATCGAGCGCTTTTACCGTAGCGCCGGAAGGCTCTAGCCATGCTTCTCAAGCGGCTGACGCGGCGCGCGCCCGCGCCGACCTTGCCGAGGACCTTGGACCGGCGCGAGTTCCTCAAGCGCTCCGGAATTGCCGCGGGCGGCGCCGGACTCGCCGCGACGCTGCCGTTCAACCTGATCGAGCGCGCCGAGGGCGAGACTCCGGCGGCGGCCGTGGGTAAAGCCGAGCTCAAGCACACCATCTGCCCGCACTGCGCGGTCGGCTGCTCGATCGACGCAACCGTGGAGAACGGCGTCTGGACGCGCCAGAACCCGGTGTTCGATTCGCCGATCAACCTCGGCGCGCATTGCGCGAAAGGCGCGGCCGCGCGCGAGACCACGAACAGCGACCGGCGCCTGAAATACCCGATGAAGCTCGAGAACGGAAGATACCGCCGGCTCTCCTGGGACCAGGCGCTCGACGAAATCAGCGCGAAGCTCCTCGAGCTCCGGAAGGCGAGCGGCCCCGACGCGGTGTACTGGATCGGCTCGTCCAAGCATTGCAACGAGCAGGCGTATCTGCTGCGCAAGTTCGTCTCGCTTTGGGGCACGAACAACTGCGACCACCAGGCGCGCATCTGCCATTCGACCACCGTCGCCGGCGTGGCGAACACCTTCGGCTACGGCGCGATGACCAACTCGTTCAACGACATGCTGAACACCAAGGCGATGCTGTTCATCGGCTCGAACGCCGCCGAAGCGCATCCGGTGTCGATGCAGATGGTGCTGCACGCGAAAGAGAACGGTGCGCGCATGATCGTGGTCGACCCGCGCTTCACGCGCACCGCCGCCAAGGCGCACCACCACATCGCGATCCGTCCCGGCACCGACATCCCGTTCGTGTGGGGCGTGCTGCGCACGATCTTCGAGAACCGCTGGGAGGACGCGAAGTTCATCGCCGCGCGTGTGCATGGCATGGAGGATGTGCGCAGAGAAGTGGCGCAGTGGACGCCGCAACGCATCGAGGAAGTGACCGGCGTCAAGCCCGCGGACGTGCGCCTGGTGGCCGAGACGCTGGCGAAGAACCGCCCGAGCACTGTCGTCTGGTGCATGGGCATCACGCAGCACACGGTGGGCAGCGCCAACGTGCGTGCGCTTTCGATCCTGCAGCTCGCGCTCGGCAACATCGGCGTCTCCGGTGGCGGCACCAACATCTTCCGCGGCCACGACAACGTGCAGGGCGCGACCGACGTCGGGCCGAACGCCGATTCGCTGCCGGCGTATTACGGGCTCACGGAGGCGGCCTGGCGCCACTGGGCCGGCGTGTGGGGCCTCTCCTACGACTGGATCCAGGGCCGCTTCGCGTCCAAAGAGCTGATGGAGAAACCCGGCATGACGATCTCGCGCTGGATCGACGGCGTGCTCGAGAAGAGCGACGCCATCGACCAGGGCTCGAACCTGCGCGCGGTCTTCTACTGGGGCCATGCGCCGAACAGCCAGACTCGCGGCCTCGACATGGCCGAGGCGATGAAAAAGCTCGACCTTCTGGTGGTGATCGACCCCTACCCGAGCGCCACGGCGGCGATGGCGGCCATGGAGCGCACGGACGGCGTGTATCTGCTGCCGGCGGCGACGCAGTTCGAGTCGCACGGCTCGGTCACCAATTCGAACCGCTCGCTGCAATGGCGCGAGCAGGTCGTTGCGCCGGTTTTCGAGTCGCGCAAGGACCACACCATCATGGCGCAGCTCGCGCAGCGCCTCGGCTTCGGCGCCGAGCTGACCAAGAACTTCCAGATGCAAGGCGACGAGCCGGTGATCGAGGACATCTTGCGCGAGATCAATCGCGGCGCGCTCACCATCGGCTATTCCGGGCAGTCGCCGGAGCGGCTGAAGCTCCACATGCTGAACAAGCACACGTTCAACGCGCGTACCTTGCGCGCCGAGGGCGGGCCTTGCGACGGCGAGTACTACGGGCTGCCCTGGCCGTGCTGGGGCACGCCGGAGCTGAAGCATCCCGGCACGCCGCTGCTCTACGACGAGTCCAAATCCGTGGCGCAAGGCGGGCTTCCCTTCCGCGCCAACTGGGGCATCGAGCACAACGGGCAAAGCATGCTCGCGGCCGACGGCTCGGCGACGGCCGGCTCGGAGATCACCACCGGCTATCCGCAGTTCGACTCGGTGCTGCTCAAGAAGCTCGGCTGGTGGAGCGAGCTCACGCCCGCCGAGCAGGCGAGCGCGCAGGGCAAGAGCTGGAGCACCGACGTCTCGGGCGGCATCATCCGCGTCGCCATCAAGCACGGCTGCGCGCCGTTCGGCAACGCCCGCGCGCGCTGCGTGGTGTGGAACTTCCCCGACCCGGTTCCCGTGCATCGCGAGCCGCTGTACTCGTCGCGGCCCGACCTGGTGAAGCAATACCCGACCTACGACGACAAGAAGACCTTCTGGCGCCTGCCGACACTCTACC
>VBJI01000170.1 GCA_005880875.1 Chloroflexota bacterium | reverse complement strand
GGTTCCTTCAACGTCATAAATTGAACCATTACCGGCTCAGCGAATAGGGGCGCTTAGAAGCCGCGAACCTTTAAGGCTGTCATCCGAATCGGCACCGAATAGCTCTGGGCCATCACTTCGGGCGTGCCCAGGTCGAGCCGCTCAATCTCCGCGGTGTATTTCTGCAGATACGGTAGGTTCTCGTGGATCGGTGGCGCCGAGTCATCGACGGCCGCGCTGCCGGTCACGACCACGATGTCATCGCCGTGGCTCTGGCTGTCCAGGTGCAACGCGACCCTCGGGTTGCGCGCGATGTGCTTGAGCTTGGCCTGGTCGGGCATGCTGTAGATCAGCAGGCTCGAGCCGTCCCAGACAAACCAGACCGGGTTGGGTTGGGGCGTGCCGTCCTGGCTGACCGTCACCAGCCAGCCGATCGAGTCTTCGCGCAGGCGGCGCTCGGCGCGGACGCCGAAATCCATGCGGGGATCGATCAGCGGCTCCACGTCCGACACGCAGTCTAAACGGGCGGGGTTAGAGGTGCGCCTCGACGACTTTCGCCAGGCTGGGCCCGACGTCGGGGAGCGCCGAGGTGACGAAGATGATCATCACCATCAGCACCATCAAGACGGTCGCGACCCGGGCGCTGACGAGATGCTCGAGCTGGTCGCGGTCGCCGATCTCGGTCGGCGGCTCGGCGGTCTGGACCAGCATCCGCATTTCGTTGACCAGGCCGGCGGCATCGCTGGCGGTTGGCATCGGTTTGTTCATCGCTCCACCCCCACGGTTGCAGAATTGGCGCCGTTCGGCGTAAGCCCGGCGGCGAACAGCAGCGCCAGCCGCTCCGCCAGGAGTTGCAGCAGCAGGAGCTCACCGGCCGCGTAGGGACGCGGCAGACGCCGGCTCAGTTGCAGCGTCCCATCCCGTTCGCCGCAGCGGAAGGGCGCAACGGCCACGTGCCGTAGCCCGGCCGGGACGAAGAACATGTCCTCCGGGCGGCGCCCGGTCATCGGTTCGCGCACCGCATGGCCCTGCAGGAGGGCGTCGGCGCTGCGCGTCCCCGCCAGAGACAGCCAGGCCGGCGCGTGGCCCTGCAGCGGATCGTCACCGCTGACCACCAGCGCCAGCCGATCGCCGTGCACCCATTCCAGGTGGACCGATCATCGTCGAGCGCCTGCAAGCGCTGCAGGGTGGCGCCCATTTCTTCCGCCACGCCCCGGATCAAGCCCCGGGCGCCCGGCAACAGCTGCGACCGGCGACCCGCGATCGTGATCAGACCGTTGAGCTCGCCATCGGCCGACGTCGGGTACAGCAGGGTGCACTCGCCAACGCCGGTGCCCGGTAGCGGGCCATTGATCAGCACTGGCTGGGTGCGATCCGCGCCCAGGGTCGGAGTAAAACTGAAGCCCGGCAGCTCGCCCTCGCGCAAACCGGCCCAGCGCACGGCGCGGAAATCATCCGCGCCCGGGTCCCTGGTCCAGAACGCCCAGGCACAGTCGGGTGCTAGCGTCGGCGCCTGCGCCACCAGCTGGGCGAACAGTGCCTCCTCGTCGCGAACCCGGGCCAGGCTCGAGGTCAGCAGCGCCAGCGTGTTCTGCCGCTGCGCCGCCTGCTGCGCGCCGTCGAGGGTGGTCGTCAGCTGCACGACCAGCAGCATGGTGGTCAGCACCGCAAAGCTGTCGAACAGCATGCTGAGCAGCGCGGCGTGCCCCACCAGCTCGAACGGGGCCAGCATCGCAACACCCGCCAGCAGAACGCGGGGATCCCGGAAGCGAGCGGCGAGGCGGGCGGCGCCGAAAAAGAGCAGGACATTCGCGTAGCCGACATAGGCAACCGACAGGGCACCCAGGGCGGCGACCACGCCCAGGTCGGCGGCACCGAGCAGCCAGCGGCGCCCTGCCAGCGGCCGGCGGGTGCGCGCGAGCTCCGCATAGAGATAGAGGTATGCGACCGCCACCAGTCCGGCGCTATAGCGGACGGTCAGGGGCACATTCGGGAGCGCAACCACGGCGGCGGCCACGCTGAAAACCGCCACCCAGAGCACCAGGGTAAAGATGAAGTCGCCGCGCAGCAGGGTCGGCAGGGCCGCCTGCCAGTAGCGCAGCTCGGTTACGGTGCCCAGCCGGATCCAGCGCACCGTCTGTTGCCAGGTGTCCGAGGGTCCGTGCCAATCCGCGGCGACCCGGCGGAAGCCGGATCGTTGGGCTCGGGTCGATTTGAGCCGCGCCAGCTCGCGCTCGCTCAGGGGCTGGGCGTCCACCGGTCACAGTCTGTGGCGAGAACGCTGCGGTTTCGTCCAAGACCCGGCCACAACCTGTGGCATCCGAGCGGCGAAACCTTACAAATTGTGTAACAACGATCGCAGTCCCGGGCGGCGAACGGGATTGCCTAAGCTGGAGGCGATGCCCCTCTCCCCTCTCCGCCGGGCCTGGGCGGCGGTCCCGGTCCGGTCACGCGTCACCGGCGTCGATGCCGACACCCTTCGCCGCTGGTTGATCGACCTTCCCCCGCCGCCCGGCTACGGCGTCAGCGCCCGACCGTTGCGGTACCGGCAGGCGCCCCATCTGGCGGCGTATTGCTGGTACGAGGAGCGGCTGATCGAGCTCCAGGTCCCAGAGCCGTTTCGCGCCTGGGACGAAAAGGTGTACTACCGCGCCCGCCGGAAGCCGGGTCGCCGGCTGGCCTTTCAGTGGTTCGGCCGAAGCATCCGGTTTCGGACCCGGCGCGACGTGCTGCGCTTTCTCTACTGCCACGAGTTCTACCACTGGTACCTGCGCGAAATGCGCGGCCGCAAGGCTGCCGCCGAGACCGCCTGCGATCGGTTTGCGCTGGCGCATTTTCGGAGGCGCCACGCCGGGGTCGACTGGATGCGGCTGCTGCCGGGCTACGATCCGACCCGGCGCGGTCCCCTGAAGCGCGCCGCCTGACGGCGCGGCCCAACGCCCCGATTACGCAGATTCGCGCAACGGCGTTATACTGACCTGCGTAATGCCAAACCGCGTAAAGCCGCCGGCGGTCAACCCGTTTCGCTTCGGCCGGATCGTCTCCGGCGACGCCTTCACCGACCGGGAGGCGGACCTGCTGGTGCTCGAGCGCGAGCTGCGCGGTGGCCAGAACATCCTGCTCGAGGCACCGCGCCGCTACGGCAAGACATCGCTGATCCTCGAAGTCAAGCGGCGGCTCGAGGCCGCCGGCATTGCAGTGGCGTACCTCGATTGCATGCTGGTCCCCTCCCGGGCCCGACTGGCCGACCGGTTGGCCTCCGTGTACCTGGACGCCTTCAAGGGCCCCGCCCAGCGCGCCGAAGATTGGGTGGTCCAGCACCTCAAGACCTTCCGCATCCGGCCCACGTTGACCATCGATGACCACGGCCATGCCCAGCTGTCCTTCGAGGCCGGCAGCGCCGGAGCGCCCAGTCTCGATGCGCTCCTGGAGCAGCTGTTCGAAGAGCCGGAAATCATCGGCCGGGCGAGTAGAAAGAAGCGCGTCGTCGTCATCCTCGACGAATTCCAGGATCTGATGGAACTCGGCGCCGGCCTCTTACGGCAGCTGCGGGCCGTGATCCAGCACCAGCAGCACGTCAGCTACGCGCTGCTGGGCTCGCGCCAGGCGCTGCTGCGTAAGGCGGTGCATGAACGCAGTGCGCCCTTGTTGAAGATGGCGCGACCGTATCCGCTGGGCCCGCTGCCCCGTGCGGAATTCACTGCCTTCTTGATGGCGCGCTTCAAGGCCAGTGGCCGGCCGGTTCCGAAGGAGGCGGTGCTGGCGCTGATCGACATCACCGGCGCCCACCCGAACGACACCCAGGAGGTGGCCCACTTCCTCTGGGAGGTCGCCCTGCTGCCGCTGCCCAGCCAGGAGCTGGTGTCGACCGCCATCGACCGGGTGCTGGATGCGGAGGCCGCCCAGATGACCGTGCTCTGGCACGACTCCGCGCCCGCGCAGCGCAACCTGCTGGTGGCGCTGGTGGAATGGGGCGGGCGCAACATCTACAGCGAGGCCTATCGCCGCCGGGCCAACCTCGGCCCGGCGACGACGGTGCAGCGCGCGGTGCAGACGTTGATCGATCGCGAACTCGTCGACCTGGAGCCCAGCGGCGCCTACACGATCAAGGAACGTTTCTTCGAGGAGTGGATCCGGCGCCGGATCATCCGCGGCGAGCTGTAGACCTTAGACCTTGGCCGCCGGCTCCTCGGCGAGGATCGCATGGATCTCGGCTTTCGCCCGGCCGATCACGTCGCGGATGCGACGCTGCTGTTCGGGGTTCGGCCACCGATGGCGAGCCTCACTGGCGAATGAACGGGTCAAGTCCCGCAGGTCGTCGGCCAGGTCGCGGATCATGCGCTGCGCCTGCGGCCCCCACTCGGAACCCCAGCGCTCCCGCATCCGGGAAAAGACCTCGTCGACCTGGGGCTGCCGCTCGACCAGAAAGTTGCGGCCGGCATCGGTGATGCGGTACACCTTGCGCCCCTCCTGCTGCTCGCCACTGACGTAGCCCATGTCTTCCAGCATCTGCAGGGTGGGATAGACCGCTCCCGGGCTGGGCGTGTAGAACCCCCCAAAACGCTCCTCGAGCGCCCGCATCAACTCGTAGCCATGGGCGGGTTTGTCCTTGAGCTGTTCCAGGATGACGTACTTCAGATCGCCGCGCTCGAAGCCTTGACGGCCGAAATGACGGAAATCACGACGCGACCACATTGCAAAGTTCCTCCTTGACGTAAGTATCACGATATATCGCGATATTATGCCATAGGAGCGGCTGGCGGCAAGCCGTAGAATCTCGGCCAACAGCGTGCCCACCGTCTCCCCCACATCCCCAACGCAGGCACCACCGATCGCTTCGGCCTTTGTGGAACGGGTCCGCCGCTTCCTCGAAGCCTGCGAGGTCGACCGCAACCTCAGCCAGCTGACGATCCGTCAGTACGACCATTACCTCGGCCACTTGCTCACCTGGTTAGGCCGCGAGCAACCGCAGGTGGGCGACCTCCCGGACCTGACCGCGGAGGTGGTGCGCCAGTACAAGCTGGCCCTCGCCCGGCACGTCAACGCCCACACCGGCCGGTCGCTGTCCCGCGCGACCCAGACCTATTTTCTGGTCGCGCTTCGCTCGCTGCTGCGCTACTGGTCGTTGCAGGGCCTGGAGGTGCTCGGTCCCGACCGGGTGGAACTCGGCAAGGCGCCGTCGCGGTCGTTGAAATTCCTCGATAGCGACCAGTTGCGCCGCCTGCTCGCCGCTCCGGACGTCAACGACCTGCGCGGCCTGCGCGATCGGGCTTTGATCGAGACCCTCTTCAGCACCGGGCTGCGGCTCTCTGAGCTCGCCCGGCTCGACCGCGATCACATCAACTTGAAGACGCGCGAGTTCGGCGTGATCGGTAAGGGGCGAAAACCGCGCGTTGTCTTTCTGAGCGACGCCGCCGTCGAGTGGCTGACCCGCTACCTGCAGGCCCGCTCGGATCGCTGGAAGCCACTCTTCATCCGGATGAAGGGCAAGCTCGATGCCACGCCCGGCGGGCTCGGGATGCGGATGTCGACCCGATCGATCGAACGGTTGGTGCAGAAGTACGTTCGGGCGGCCGGGATCGGCGTGAAGGCCACGCCGCACACCTTGCGCCATTCGTTCGCCACCGACCTGCTCTCGAACGGCGCCGACCCCGCGGGAGGGAGAAATGTCGCTGGTAGCATCAAGTCAGGATGATCTCGGCGCGGCAACGACTGGCGTCCACGGCCCTCGATTATTACCCCCTGTCGCGGCTGGCCGAGGCGGGCGTGGGCGACCCCGGCCGGTTACCCATGACGATCAGGATCCTGCTCGAAGGTCTGCTCCGCCAGGCGGAGGCCGGTCGGGTGAGCGACGCCAGCCTACGAGCCCTGACGCGATGGCCGGACGCGCCGCCCGATGACGCCGAGCTGCCATACCTGCCCTCGCGCATTCTGCTGCAGGACTTCACCGGCGTGCCGGCGGTCGTCGACCTGGCGGCGATGCGATCGGCCATGGAGCGCGCCAAAAAGGACGCCGGTCAAATCGATCCGCTTGTACAGGTGGACCTCGTCATCGACCACTCGGTCCAGGTGGACGCCTTCGGCTCACTGGGCGCTTACGCGCGCAACATCGAGCGCGAGTACGCCCGAAACGGGGAGCGATACGCGCTGCTGCGTTGGGCGCAACAGGCGTTTCACAACTTCACCGTCGTGCCGCCCGGCATGGGCATCTGCCACCAGGTCAACCTCGAGCGCTTGAGCCAGGTGGTCCGGGTGCGCAAGGACGACAAGGGCAGTTATGCGCTTCCCGACACCCTGCTGGGCACGGACTCGCACACCACCATGGTCAATGGCCTGGGCGTCCTCGGCTGGGGTGTGGGTGGCATTGAGGCGGAGGCGGCGCTGCTCGGCCAGCCTACCTATCTGCCGATTCCTGTCGTGGTCGGGGTCCGGATGACGGGCGCGCTGCGGCCGGGGGCGACCGCCACCGACCTGGTCCTGACTTTGACGGAGATGCTGCGCAAGCACGGTGTCGTGAACAAGTTCGTCGAGTTCTGCGGCAGCGGGCTCTCCACGCTGTCGGTACCGGATCGCGCCACCCTCTCCAACATGTGTCCGGAGTACGGCGCCACCTCTTCCCTCTTCCCCGTCGACGAGCAAACCCTTCGCTACCTGGAGACGACCGGCCGAAACCGCGAGCTGATCCAGCTCGTGGAGCAGTACACCCGGGCGCAGGGGATGTTCCGTACCGATGAATCCGAGACGCCGGTGTTCAGTGAACTGCTGGACCTCGACCTCGATGCGGTCGAGCCAAGCGTGGCGGGGCCGAAACGTCCGCAAGACCGGGTGCCACTGCCAACGGTGTGGCAGAGCTTCACCTCGGCCTTCGCTATGGACGACAAACCAACCAACGATGACGTGGCCCGATTCGATTTCGAGGGTGGCGCGGCCGAGCCCGTGTTCCGGCCGGCGTCCGGCACGGCCGTGATGACGCGGCCGGCCCAGCGCGTGCGGAACGGATCGGTCGTGATCGCCGCCATCACGAGCTGTACCAACACCTCGAATCCTTCCGTGATGGTGGCGGCCGGCCTGCTGGCCAAACGCGCGGTGGAGCGTGGACTCAAGGTGGCGCCCACGGTCAAGACCAGCCTGGCCCCGGGCTCGCGGGTCGTCACCGATTATCTGAAGGCGGCCGGTCTGATGCCCTATCTCGAGGAGCTGGGCTTTTACCTGGTGGGCTACGGCTGCACGACCTGTATCGGGAACAGCGGTCCATTAGCCAGCGACGACGTCGAGGCCGCCGTGGAGAAGGAGAAGCTCAACGTGGTCGCGGTGCTCAGCGGCAACCGGAATTTCGAAGGCCGCATCCATCCGCTGGTCCGCGCCAGCTACCTGGCATCTCCGCCCCTGGTGGTCGCCTTCGCGCTCGCCGGCGATATTCGACGAGATCTCTCGCGTGAACCGCTGGGCACCGATCGAGACGGGCAGCCGGTTCATCTCCACGAGTTGTGGCCATCCGCGGAAGAGGTCAACGAGGCGATCCGCAAATCGCTGAAGGTGGAGATGTTCACCCGCGAGTACGAACGCATCTTCGACGGCGATGAGAACTGGCAGCGGATGTCGGCGCCCACCGGTCCGATCTATGACTGGGATCCAAAATCGACCTACGTCCGCGAGCCTCCCTTTTTCGAAGGTATCGGCCCGCAGCCGGAACCGCTGACCGACATCGTCGGCGCTCGCGCGCTCGTCATCGTGGGCGATTCCATTACGACGGATCACATCTCGCCGGCGGGCAGCATCCCGCCGGACAGTCCTGCCGGCCACTACCTGATCGAGCACGGCGTGGAGCGTCCCGAGTTCAACAGCTATGGCGCCCGCCGCGGCAACCACGAGGTGATGGTGCGCGGCACCTTCGCGAACATCCGGCTGCGCAACCAGCTCACTAGCAAAGAGGGTTACTGGACGACGCACCTGCCCGACAAGAAGGAGATGACGATCTTCGACGCCGCCGAGCGTTACCGGGAGGAGGGAGTGCCGCTGATCGCCATCGCCGGGAAGGAGTACGGGTCCGGTAGCTCGCGCGACTGGGCCGCGAAAGGTCCGCTCCTGCTCGGGATTCGAGCGGTGATCGCCGAAAGCTTCGAGCGGATCCACCGCAGCAACCTGGTGGGGATGGGCATCCTGCCGATGCAATTCCAGGACGGCGAGTCGCTGCAGTCACTCGGCCTGACGGGGACAGAGGCCTTCACGATTCGCGGACTCGCCACCGGCCTCAAGCCGGGACAGCGGGTCGAGGTCGAAGTGGCCGCCGATAGCCAGGCCGGCCGCCGATTCACGGTCAGCTGCCGGCTCGACAACCAGACAGACGTCGAGTACCTGCGTCATGGCGGGGTGCTGCCCATGGTGCTGCGCGACCTGATGGCGCGCTGAGCCGGCGTCAGCGAGCGAAGACGGCCAGTTGCGAGAGGTTGTGCACGTCACTGAAGGGCAGGGCTGTCTCGCTCTTGGCTTTCAGGTTGTAGGCCAGCACCTTTCCGGACGTCTGCGATGGTCCCCCC
>VBJI01000169.1 GCA_005880875.1 Chloroflexota bacterium | reverse complement strand
ATAGCTTGCCGTCCTCGATGTCGTGGATCAGGTTGCGAACCCACTCGAGCTCTGCGTGCTTGATCGCCACTGCGTACTCGCCCTCGATCAGGAAAAGCCGCGGCAGACCCATGTCCAGGAAGGTCTTGAGCTGTTTCTCCGAGCCGGCGATCTGCCCGTCTAGCCGAGCCGTCCGGATTTTCAGCAGCCGGATGACCTCGTCTTTGTCCAGGTGGGCGAAGAAGGCGAGCGCCGCACCGAACTGCGGGTACTCGTTGACCGGCTCGGTCAGGAGCTCCTTGAGCCATTCCGTGATCTCGTCGCGGCCGGCCTCGGTGATCGCGTAGACCGTCCGTTCCGGGCGGCGACCTTCCCGGCTCGTCTCGAGCGCCTGGATGAAGCCACCCTCTTCCAGCCGCTCGACCGTGTCGTAGATCGACCCGCCGGTCAGTTTGATGACCTGGTCGTGCCCGCGCCCCTTCATCTTCGATTTCATCTCGTAGGGGTGCATCGGTTGTTCGATCAGCAGGTTCATCACCGCCAGTGCCAGGGGTGTCCGGGGGAGCTCTCTCTTAGTCGTCATCGCTTAGTCGGTCCCGACTATACCATGTCGACTAGTCGATGTCAACCAGTATCGGCCTTACAGCATCCTTACTAAGAAGGCGGACGATATACGGTCGTGGGCGCTGGCCTTCGGCGGATCCTTGTCGTCGATGACGACCCGATGGTCGCCACCACTGTCCAGCGGGTGCTGCGCCCGGAGGGCTATGAGGTCGAGGTAGCGCTCGGCGGCGCGGCCGCGTTGGAGCAGGCCCGCATCAATCGGCCTGACCTGGTGGTGCTCGACCTGATGATGCCAGGGATCGACGGCCTCGAAGTCTGCCGGCAGCTGCGCGCGGACCGCAATCTGCCCATCCTGATGCTGACCGCCCGCAGCGGCACCGCCGACCGGGTGCGCGGCCTCGACCTCGGAGCGGATGACTACCTCGTCAAACCGTTCGCCTACGCTGAGCTGCTGGCCCGCGTCCGCGCCCTGCTTCGGCGGATGCCGCCGCCGGCGACGGTCCTCCAGTTTGGAGACCTGACCCTCGAAGTCGAGAGCGGCGAGGTCAGGCGCGGCACGCGAGTGGTGGCGCTGACTGCCCGCGAATTCGCCCTGCTTGCGCACTTCCTACGCCATCCCCGCCAGGTGCTGACCCGCGAGCAGTTGCTGGCCGCGGTCTGGGAAGGCGAGGATACCGACGACAATGTGGTCGCGGTCTATGTCGGCTATCTGCGGGCCAAGCTCGACGACGGCGCCGAGCCGAGACTAATTCAGACCGTCCGCGGCTTTGGCTACAGCCTGCGCGAGGCCTAGGTGTCGTTTCGGCTTCGGCTCGCCCTCTTCGGCGCCGCACTGGTGGCCGCTACCTTGCTCGCCTTCGGCTGGCTGGTCTACACCCTGGCATCCAACAGCCAGGCCACCGCCCAGGACGACGCCCTCAAGCAACGGGCGACCGATGCGCTCGGGCTGATCGCCAGGGCACCGGTCGGCGAGCTCAGTCGTTCGGCTGGCACGTCCATCAGTGGCGCCGAAGACCTGCGGAAGCGCACCGACATCTTCCTCGAGGTGTTGACCTCGTCGGGGACCATCATCTCCAGCACCGGTCGCATCGGCGATTCGGCTCCCGCGGTCCCTGCCACCCTGATCGCCCGCGCCGAGGCGCCGGGCGGTTCGCTCGCCACCATCGATACGCCGGGCGCCCCACAGCTGCGGATGCACGCAACCGCGTGGACGCGACCGGATCTCGGCCTTCGCGGCTATGTGATCGCCGGCCAGCCGACCAGCGTGCAGACCACGAACCGGAAAGGGATCCTCGGCTTCCTGGTCGTCTCGTCGATCCCCACGCTGCTGGCGGCGCTGGCCGCCGGCTGGCTGATCTCCGGTCGCGCGCTGCGGCCGCTCAAGACCGTGGCGGACACGGCCGACTCGATCGCGCGCACCCACGACCTCAAGCGACGTCTGCCGCCGGCTTCGCGACAGGATGAAATCGGCCTCCTGAGCGCGAGCTTCAACCGGATGCTCGAGCAGGTCGAAGCCGCCAACCAGCAGTTGGCCGTCGCGCTGGAAGCCCAGCGCCGATTCGTCGCGGATGCCTCGCACGAGCTGCGCACACCGCTGACCACGATTCGGGGAAACGCGGGCCTGCTCGCCTACGGTCCCGGCGTGACCGACGAGGTCCGCGCCGCGGCGGCGCGCGACATCGCGAGCGAGGGCGAGCGGATGAGCCGGCTGGTCGAACACTTGCTCACGCTGGCTCAGGCGGATGCCGGCCAGCACCTGGCGCTGGTGCCGGTTGCCCTCCGGCCGCAGATCGAATCGGTCTGCCGGCAAGCCCAGTCCATGCATCCCGACCGCACGTTTCGCAGCGTCGGGCTGACCGATGCCAGCGTCCAGGCGGACCAGGACGCCATCACGCAGCTGCTCTGGATCCTGGTCGACAACGCGGTGAAATTCACGGCGCCGGGCGGCTGCGTCGAACTCGGTCTGCGCCAGCAGGATTCCGTCGCGCTGTTGACGGTTGCCGACGACGGCACCGGCATCCCGCCAGGCGACCTCGACCGGATCTTCGAGCGCTTCTACCAGGCCAGCGAGGCCCGCACGAACAAGGGGGCTGGCCTTGGCCTATCGATCGCCCGCTGGATCGTGGAAGCGCACCACGGAACCGTGACCGCCCGCAACAACGACGGCCCCGGGGCGACCTTCACCGTGACGCTGCCGCTCGCCGCCTGACGTCTGTCGTCAGGTCGCGGATTTCCGCGTGTCTTACGTCGGTCTTATCGGCCGGCCTTACGGTCGGTGCATGTACGACATCGCCATCGACCACGCCTCCGCCTTGACCGCCGCGATCGTCCTTCTCGTTTTCCTCTGTGCTTTCCTGCGTCTCATCCGTTTCCTGGCCGGCCGTAGCGTGGCCTGGGCGGTCCGCCTCGCGGACGCCTATGATGCCACCCCCTCGATCACGAGGCTTGCCGCCACGTTGATGTGGTTGAGCGGCGCGATTCATCTCGCGCTGGTCCCCGGCCACGACGGGATCACGGGCATCCTCTTCGTCATCGACGGCGTTGGATTCATCGGGCTCGGGATCGCCGCCTTCATCACCGCCTGGTGGAGCCGTGCGGCCACGGTCTGGTTGGCCGCCACGATCGCGGCGTACATCGTCTGGGTCGTGGCCGGTTGGGAAACGCCCGACCAGGTCGGCATCGCGTGCAAGCTAATTGAGCTGGTCGCGCTCGGGATGGTCCTCCGGATCAATCAGCGGATCGGCGGCACCCGGCTGCGACGAACCGGGCGTGCGGCCGCCTTCCCCCTGATCGCCATCGTGTCGACGTTCGGCATCTGGATCGGCGGGCTGGCTCACCCCGACGCGCTGCATGCCCACCCCGGCGCCGTCCTTCAGCCGGTCAGCGCGGTTGCGACGCCGGAGCAGCGCGCGGCGGCGGACCGCCTGCTGGCGGATACGAAAGCCAGCCTGAGGCGTTACCAGGACCCGGCCGCGGCGGTCGCGGCGGGCTATAAGCCGGGGCCGGTATCGGATGCGGATCCGCTGCTCCACTTCCAGAACCAGGCCAATGCTCACGCGATCCTCGATCCCAGTCGCCCGCAGGCGTTGGTCTACGCGCGAACGTCCACCGGCTTGCGACTGATCGGCGCGATGTACCAGATGCCACGGATCGGCGAGCCCGGCCCGGATCCGGGTGGGCCGCTGACGCAATGGCACCAGCACGAGGGCATTTGCTTCTCGCCCTTCGGATTCGAGTTCAGCTTCGAGACGCCGTTCTGGACCTGCCCGATCGGGTCGACCAGCATCACGACGGCCCCGATGCTCCACGTGTGGATCATCGACAACGGCAAGAACGGACCGTTTGCCGCCGACCTCGATAAGGCTGTCCAGCGCGAGCTCACCGGGAGGTCATAGCGCCATGAACCAGAGGCCGCCTACCGATGCCGCCGTCGAAATCGCGTCCGTGCTCGTTGTGGTGCAGGCGAGCTTCTCGCTCGTCGCCGGCTTGAGCTCACTGCCCTTCGCCATTATCGAGCCCGGTTTCCGGGTGCTCGGCGTCAGCCTCGCGATGACCACCCTGCTCGCGCTGCTGCCGATCGGCACGATGCGCGGCCCGCTGCCGCTGCTCGTGAACCTCGTGATCCCGGTGTCGGTCGTCGTCTTGCTGGCCGCCGCCTCAGACGCGCGCGGCGCTGCCTCCGGTCGCGCCCCGGCGCGAGAGCGCGTCGATGGTGGTCGCTACCAGCAGGACCAGGCCGGTCACGATGAACTGATACTTGACGTCGAGGCCTAGGAGGTACATGCCGTTGTAGATGCCGCCGATGACCAGCCCACCGAGGACGCCATGGAGAACCTTGCCCCGGCCGCCGAAGAGGCTGGTGCCGCCGATGACGGCGGAGGCGATGGCATAGAGCACGAGTTGGCCGCCGTTCACATTGTTTGACATCCCGCCGAGATACGAGGCGTAGAGCAGGCCTCCGATCCCCGCGGTCAAGGAACACAGCGCAAAACACCAGGTGACGATGGTCCCCACCTTGATGCCCGCCCGGCGAGCCGCCTCGCGGTTGCCCCCGATCGCGTAGACGTAGCGCCCGAATCGGGTTTTCTGCAGCAGGATCGTCCACGCGGCCAGCACCGCCAGGACGATGGGGATGACCCAGGGTACGCCCTCCAGCGTGCCGATGTTCGCCCGGTTGATGTTGCAGATCGCAACGACCACGACGGCCACGACCGCGATCAGCGCGATCTTCAGCAGGGTGAGGCTCACGGGAGGCGCCACCAGACCGCTACGCCGGCGACGCGAGTCGCCCAGCCAGAGGAGAGCTCCGAGCGCGATCACAATCACCGCCATGGCAATCCAGCTGACCAGCGGATCGATCGTTCCCCACATCAGTTTGTAGAGGATCTGCAGGTTGTTGTTGTCGCCGGCGAGGCTCGGATAACCAGAGAACGGCCCAAGCAGGAGCAGGATCAGCATCACGCCGTTGAAGATCAACAGCCCGGCGAGCGTGACGATCAGGGACGAGAGCCGCACCCGTGTGATCAAGGTGCCTTGTACGGCGCCGATCACGCCGCAGACCAGCACCGCCGCGATGATCGCTCCCCACCAGGGCCAGCGGGTGGTGGTGGGCTGCACCAGCTGAACGCCGATCACGCCCCCGACCGCGCCGACGTAGCCAACGGAAAGGTCGATCTCGCCGAGCAGCAGGGCAAAGCCTTCGGCCATGGCGAGGACCATGAAGACGGCGCTCTGCTGGAAGAGGTTGACCAGGTTGCCGGCCGAAAGGAACACGTGGTTCGGACTGATGGCCGTGAAGATGACCGAAATGAGGATGATGCCCGCGATGACCGGAAGTACGCCGCTCTCGCCCGCCCGCAGCCGGGCAATCCAGGCCCGAAACCAGTCGCCCAGGGATTGGGCGACGATTTCCGGCGGAAGCTCGACCGCGGCGGCCTGGGCGGCGGCGGTCGGGTCCGGAGCGGACTCGGGCGCCTCAGCCTGCGCCATCCGTCGTCGCCTCCCCGTTGGCCGGCCGCCCAGCACGACTGGAGCCGCCGGTCGTCATGTAGTCGACCACCCGCTGCCGGTCCATGGCGGACGTCCGATCCTGCGCCACCATCCGGCCCAGGTACAGCACGGCGATCCGGTCCGCCACCTCGAAGACGTCGTTGAGGTTATGCGAGATCATCATGACGGCCAGCCCGCGATCGCGCAGACGCCGAACCAGGTCAAGGACCATCTTCGTCTGCACCACGCCCAGAGCGGCGGTGGGCTCGTCGAGCATTACCAGCTTGAGGTTCCACATCACGGCCTTGGCGACCGCGACCGACTGCCGCTGGCCGCCCGACAGGGACGCCACCGGCTGACGGATGGACCGCACGGTTGTCACCCGCAGGCTGGAGAGCGTCTTGCCGGCCGCCCGCTCCATGTCATCCTCGTCCAGAAGGCCGTTGTGCACCCGTTCCCGCCCCAGGAACATGTTCTGCACGATGTCGAGGTTATCGGCCAGGGCGAGATCCTGGTAGACGGTCTCGATGCCGAGTCGCGCGGCTTCCCGTGGGCTGTGGATCTGGACCGGGTGGCCCTCCCAGAAGAACTGGCCGTTGTCGGCCTGATAGATGCCGGCGATGCACTTGGTCAGCACCGATTTGCCGGCGCCGTTGTCCCCCGCCAGCGCGGTCACCTGACCGGCCGGTAGGTCAAGGTCGACCTTGGTCAGCGCCTGGACGGCGCCGAAATGCTTGTCCAGGCCGCGCACCTTGAGCAAGGGCTCAGCCGCCACGGGTGCATCGGCGCTCCGCTGGGCCATCCTCTCTACTTTATGTCTCGCGGCCTGCTGTGTGTGCGAAGGCGCCGCCGCACCCGGGCGGCGGCGCCATCGTGATCTAGCTGATACCGGCTGCGCTACAGGCGGTCGCGCCGGCGGCGCTGCAGAGCGCGGTCTTGTCGACGAACTGGTCTTTAATGACAGTATCTTTCATGTTCGACGCGTTGACCCAGACCGGCGTCAGCAGTGACGCGGGCTGCTGGCTCCCGGAAACGCCCGACGGCGGCGAGGTCGTACCGTTGAGCAACGAAGAGGGCGGCGTCTGGCCGGCGCGCAAGATGGTCGCGATGGCAACGGCATCCTGGGCCTCGAGGTAGACCGCCTTGTAGACCGACCCGCATTGATAGTTCTGGAGGACGTTGACCATGCCCTGCAGGGTCGCGTCCTGGCCGGTGGTCGGAATCTTCTTTGCGGGAACGCCCTTGGTCTTGAGCACGGCGATGACGGCGTTGCCGAGCCCGTCGTTCGCCTCGACCGTGGCGTTGATGGTCGGGTGCGCGGTGAACTGCTGCTGGAAGATGTTCCCACCGGCGGTGTTCACCCAGCCGGGTGCGACCTGGTCACCGATCAGGGTATAGCCCGCGCTGTTCGTCTTCCCCGCCTGCTCCGGCGTGGTGGTGTCGCCCCAGATCGCCTTGTTGTAGCCCTGGGCGAAGGAGACCGCGTTCGGATCGATGTCCTCACCGCCGTCCAGCTCGAACACCTTGGGGCTCGAGACGCCCCAGGCCGTGACGCAGTCCATGAAGCCCTTGCCGATGAGCGTGCCGACCTGGACGTTGTCGAAGCTGACGTAGTAGACGTTGGTGCCCGTGAAGGTGGCGCGGTCATAGCTGATCGTCTTGACGCCGTGGGACTGCGCGTACTGCTGAATCTGGGCGCCGACCGTGCTGCTCAGCGGATCGAAGACCAGCACCTTGGCGCCGGCGGTGATATCCGCCTGGGCATCGGCCAGCTCCGTCGCCTCATTGCCGTTGGCGTTATCGATCTTGAACTGCGACGACGAGTAGCCGGCCGCGGTGAAGGCCTTGGTCAGATACGGCTGATCGAAGGCCGTGTAGCGGGTCGACGACGTCGTATCGGGAAGGATGACACCGACCAGGCCACTACCTGCGTCATGTAATCCCTTCAGCTGGCTCATGACCGTGAAGCTCGAATCGAACGAGGTGACGCCAAGCCCCGCTGGCACCGTCGCGCTTGTGGTGCTTGTCGAAGTCGAATTCCCGCACGCCGCCACGATGATCGCCATCGCGCCGGCGAATACGATTGCCGTCGACGATCTGAGTTTGCGCAATTGCATCGCCCTCCTGAATTTACTCGTGGTCCCGGTGGGAAACGACGAAAAGGGTTGGGCTACCGTCGGTTGGTCTCCCGGACGACAGGAGTGTTCCCCTCTTACGCTGGCTCCCAGCCGACGATTATTGTGGGGCCGCAGTCACGAATCCGCAAGAGCGAAGCCGCAATCCGCTATGGCGGGCTCTAACACTCTCTAACGAAACTCTTCGAAACGAGCCCCGTCCGCGTGGCCGGTGAGGACCCGAACGCTGCGCCGCCCGGGCCCTCACATCGCGCGCGTCAGTGCTGGTCAGTAGCGGCGCAGGCCCCGGGAGCCGAACATGCCGCGACTGGCTACCAGACTGAACAGTAAGACCACGACCGCGGCACCGAGGATCGCGGATAGCACCGGGATGCCACCGAGGGACAACTCCGGCGCGAGGACCACGTGCAGCACGTCGACCATCAGCCAGGCGCCGACCAGTCCCGCTACGATCGCACCGATGAAGCCGCCCGGCATGCCACGGCTCACCAGCCGCTCGCCGATGAGGCCCGCGAGCGCGCCGACCAGGAGCAGGACGAGTAGGTGTGTAAGCGTCATATCAAGCCTCCATTAATGGGGTATTTGAACTATCACTAAATGATAGCCTTGATCACCCCATTCTGCCAAGCGTGTAGAGTCGGGGCGAGGAGGGGAACCGCCTGGCCACGAGTCCGACCCGACGACCACTGCTTCCGACACCCTCAAAGCCATCCGCGCCGGCCACCTCACCGAAGGCGCCGGGCCAACCCGGAGCGCCCACACCGTTCTGGCGGAGCCGCGGCTTCTGGATCTATCTCGTCGCCCTGCTTTTGCTGAATTACCTGGTCAGCATCATCTTCACGAACGGCCCGGCACGGGTGACGGTCCCCTATACCACCTTCATCCAGCAGGTGAACACCGACAACGTCAAGGACATCACCGCCCAGGGCAATTCGATCCAGGGCGACTTCAAGAAATCTGTCACCTATGGGACGGCGAGCGGCACCCTCTTCCAGACCGAGC
>VBJI01000168.1 GCA_005880875.1 Chloroflexota bacterium | reverse complement strand
TCAACAACTGCGGAACGACCGCCAGCGGCGCCAGCTATGTGACCTACTCGGGAGCCATCACCTGTGTCGGTCAGCCTGAGTCGGCGGCGGGACAGAAGGCCGGCGCCCGCCTGGCGGCGGATGGTGGCCACAAACTGCTGTGTGTCATCCACGAGGCGACCAGTACCAGCCTGCGGGATCGCTGCGCCGGAGCCAAAGTTGGTTTCGGGGGCACCGAGAAAGACCTGGTGCTTGACAACGCGAAATCCAACGTCGCCTCGGCGACCGCCACACTCCAGGCGCAGTTGAGCGCCGATTCCAGCATCGATTCCATCCTGGCACTCGACCCGGATGTCGCCAAGAACATCGTCGAGGCCGCCGTGACCGCCACGAACTCGAAGGCTCACATCGCCACGTTCGACCTGAGCACCGGCGTCGTCAGCGACATTGAGTCCGGCAAGATCGATTTCGCGATCGATCAACAGCAGTACCTCCAGGGCTACCTGCCGATCGTCTTCCTGAAGCTCTACAAGTCAAACGCCAACACAGTCGGCGGCTTCGACACCGTAAAGAGCGGCCCCGGCGTCGTCGATAAGACCAACGCCTCCAAGGTCGCGACCCTGGCTGGTCAGGGCACGCGATAGACATGGCAACCGGATTGGTTGGTGTGAGGGGCCGGGCGAAATGCCCGGTCCCGGTCGTCAGTCAAGCCGGAGGGTAGGCGCGTGACTGCGGTGCACACGACGAACGTGCCCGGCGCCGCCCCGCCAACGGCGCCGGTGACCGGCGATGAACGCATCGTCCGGGTACGCCTCCTGGTTCGGCTGCTGCAGCGGCCGGAGCTGGGTGCCCTGCTGGGGGCCATCGCCGTCTATGGCCTGTTCGCCCTCGTCGATGGCACGCCGGGTCACAAGTTCTCAACCATTCAGGGGATGGAGAACTGGACGGACGCGGCGTCCACCTACGGGATCATGGCCGTGGCGGTGGCGCTGCTGATGATCGGCGGGGAGTTCGATCTCTCCGCCGGGGTCATGACCGGGACCAGCGGACTGCTGCTTGGGGCACTGATCACGCGCTCCCAGCTCAATGTCTGGTTGGCGATCGTCATCGTGCTCGTCTTCGCCGCGCTCATCGGCGCGACGAACGGCATCCTGGTGGTCAGAACCAAGCTACCCAGCTTCATCATCACCCTGGCGACGTTCTTCGTCCTGCGTGGCGTGAACGTCGGCGTCACGCTCCTGCTGACAAACACGGTGCGCTTTGACATCAGCAACACAGCCTCAGGATTCGCCAGTGCCCGGGCAGTCTTTGGCAGCACCTTTCTGCCGCCGTACAACTTCCAGACGACGGTGCTGTGGTGGCTCGCCCTCGCGGCGGCCGCAACGTGGTTGCTCAACCGAACGACCTTCGGAAACTGGATTTACGCGGTTGGCGGCGATGCTAACGCCGCGCGAAGCGTTGGCGTGCCGGTGGCGCGCACCAAGGTCATCCTGTTTATGGGAACCGCCACGTGCGCCGCGCTGGTGGGGACCATGACCGCCCTCCGATACCAGGGAATTCAGTCCGGGAACGGCGTTGGCCAGGAGTTCTTTTACATCATCGCCGCCGTCGTCGGTGGCTGCCTCCTGACCGGCGGCTACGGATCCGCGATTGGGGCGTCGATCGGAGCCCTGATCATCGGGTTTGCCCAGATCGGCATCATCTTCGCCAACTGGGACTCGAATTGGTACTTCACCTTCCTGGGCGTGATTCTCTTCCTCGCTGTTGGCGTTAACACGCTCGTGCGCCGGCGGGCAATGGCGGCTCGGCGGTGAACGCAAGCCGCGACGTGCAAACGCTCGACGGTTCGACGCTGCTCGAGATCCGAAACGTCAGCAAATACTTCGGCAGCGTCATCGCCCTGCGAGACATGTCCTTGCAGGTTCGAGCCGGCGAGGTGACCTGCGTACTCGGCGACAACGGCGCCGGCAAGTCGACGCTGATCAAAATCCTCGCCGGGGTTCATGCCCACGATGCCGGCGACTTCCTGGTGGAGGGGAAACCGGTCCACTTCAGCGGCCCTCGCGAAGCTCGCGCCGCCGGCATCGCCACGGTTTTCCAGGACCTGGCCACCGTTCCCCTGATGTCGATATGGCGGAACTTCTTTCTCGGCTCCGAACCAACCATCGGGTACGGACCAATTCAGCGCCTCAACGTCACGTTCGCCAAGCGGGTCATGCGTGAGGAGATGCGCAAAATGGGCATTGACGTTCGCGACCCGGATCAGACGGTCGGTACCCTGTCTGGCGGAGAGCGCCAGGCGCTGGCGATCGCGCGCGCCGTCTACTTTGGAGCCAGGGTCCTCATTCTGGACGAGCCAACCTCGGCGTTGGGCGTCCGGCAGTCGGGTATCGTGCTCAAGTACATCGTCCTGGCTCGCGAGCGTGGCCTGGGCGTCGTTTTCATCACGCACAACCCGCATCACGCCTTCCCCGTCGGGGACCGCTTCGTCCTCCTCAACCGCGGCCGGTCGATGGGGACGTATTTGAAGAGCGAGACGTCGCTGGCAGAGCTGACCCAGATGATGGCCGGAGGCAAGGAGCTGGAGCGGCTCGCCGAAGAGCTCGAGGGAATGGCGAGCGAGCCGGCCGCCGAAGCGGAGGCGGCCAAGCAAGGACTCGAGCAGGTCGCCCGCCAGCTGGCGCAGGAGACGGGTGAGTCCCGGTGAAGGGACGATGGCGTAGGCGCCGCCGACCCTCGTGGTGACCGCCCTTCCATCCGAAATGAGCGTCATGGCAGACTCGGGGACGTGACGGTCGCAGCCACCGAGATCCTGGCCCGCCTCACCGAAATTCGCGCCACCGATCCGGAGGCGGTGGGCAAGGCGCTGGCGAAGCGGCGCCGCCGCTCGCTCCTTCAATCCCCGCAAAAGAGCCAGGGTGGCGCCTCCGTATTCCTGGTGGCCGCCGATCACCCGGCCCGCGGCGTGCTCAAGGTTGGCGCGGACCCGATGGCGATGGCCGATCGCGGCGAGCTGTTGCAGCGGCTGCTCACCGCGCTGAGCCGGCCGGGTGTCGACGGCATCCTGGGGACCGCGGACATCATCGACGACCTGGCGCTGCTCGGGGCGCTCGACGGCAAGATCGTGTTTGGCTCGATGAACCGGGGTGGATTGACCGGCTTCCGCTTCGAGCTCGACGACCGCTTCACCGCCTATACCGCGGACGGACTCGTCGCTGCCGGTTTGGACGGCGGCAAGATGATGGTGCGCGTCGCCGATGAGCCGGAGGCGTTGCGGACGCTGGCGGCGTGCGCGCACGCGATCGATGAGCTCGCGGCCCGCAAACTGCCGGCGATGATCGAGGTCTTAGCCAGCGAGCTGGAGGACGGCCGGGTGCGCAACCGGGCCGACGCCGACTCGCTGATCCGGGCCATCACGATCGTCTCCGGTCTGGGGACGACGTCGGCGTACCTCTGGTCGAAGCTGCCGGTGGTCGACGAGCTGGTGGCCGGACGGACGCTGCTCTATCCGAAGGATGGGGATGTCGCGCGCGCCGTCGATGCGGCGGCGGCCATCGTTGCGACTCGGGCACCGCGGTGACGGCCGTCAGGCTGACGATGGCGCAGGCGCTGGTGCGGTTCCTCGCCGCCCAGTACGTCGAACGTGACGGCGTCGAGCATCGATTCGTGAACGGTTGCTTCGGCATCTTCGGCCACGGCAACGTCGCGGGAGTGGGCGAGGCGCTGTTCGAACGCCCGGACCTCCTGACCTATTACCAGGCGCGCAACGAGCAGGCGATGGTGCACGCGGCCGTCGGGTACGCCCGGATGCGCAATCGGCTGGGAATGCTGGCCTGCACCAGCTCGATCGGTCCCGGCGCCACCAACATGGTGACCGGCGCAGCGCTGGCGACCATCAACCGGCTGCCGGTGCTGCTGTTGCCGGGTGACGTCTTCGCCTCGCGGCCGGTCGACCCCGTCCTGCAACAGCTGGAGGTCCCGACGCGAGGCGACGTATCGGTCAACGACGCCTTCCAATCGGTGTCGCGTTATTGGGACCGAATCACCCGAGCGGAACAACTGATGCCCGCGGCGCTGACGGCGATGCGCGCGCTCGCGAGTCCAGCAGAGACGGGCGCCGTCACGCTTGCTTTACCGCAGGACGTGCAGGCGGAGGCCTACGAGTATCCCGAGGACTTTTTCAAGAAACGGGTCTGGCCCATTCCCCGCAACGAGCCCGATTCGCGCCTGCTGGATCGCGCGGCCGCGATGATCCGCGCCGCCGACCGGCCGATGATCGTCGCGGGCGGCGGGGTCATCTACTCGGAGGCCACCGACGCCCTGCGCCGGCTGGCCGAGGCGACCGGGATTCCAGTCGGGGAGACCCAGGCGGGCAAGGGCTCGCTCCCGTTCGACCACCCGTCGAGCCTCGGCGCGATCGGCGCCACTGGAACGCTGGCCGCCAACCGGCTCGCCCGGGGCGCTGACGTCGTCCTCGGAATCGGCACCCGCTGGACGGATTTCACCACGGCCTCGCACACGATCTTCGGTAACCAGCACCCGCATTTCATCAATCTCAACGTGCTGGAGTTCGATGCCGCCAAGAACGCCGGTCTCTCGCTGGTCGGCGATGCGCGCGCCGGGATCGAGGCGCTGACCTCCCGCTTGCGGAACTACGCGGTTAACAGCTCCTACCGCGAGCTCGCGGCTCGCCTCAATAAGGACTGGGACCGCGAGGTCACCCGGCTTTACACGCTCGGCCATCAACCGCTGCCGGCACAGAGCGAGGTGATCGGCGCCGTCAACGACGCGGCGGGTCCGCGCGATGTGGTGGTCTGCGCCGCCGGCTCGATGCCGGGTGAGCTGCACAAGCTCTGGCGCACCCGTGACTCTAAGGGGTATCACGTCGAGTACGGCTACTCGTGCATGGGATACGAGATTGCCGGGGCGCTCGGCGTGAAGCTGGCTGCACCGGACCGCGAGGTCTTCTCGTTGGTCGGCGATGGCTCCTACTTGATGATGAGCAGCGAGATCGTCACGGCCATCCAGGAAGGGATCAAGCTCATCATCGTGCTGGTCGACAACCATGGCTTCAACTCGATCGGCGGATTGTCACGCGCACTCGGCACCGACGGTTTCGGCACGCAGTACCGATATCGACACAATGGATCGATCGGCCGGGATAGCGACAAGGCGCCGGGTGCCGTGCTACCCATCGACCTGGCCGCGAACGCGTCCAGCCTGGGGGCCGCCGCCGTTCGGGTGAAGACCGTGGCCGAGTTGCGCACGGCCCTGGAAGATGCGAAGCGTAGCGAGCGCCTCTGCGTGCTCTGCATCGAGGTCGATCGCTACGAGGGCGTTCCGGACTACGAGAGCTGGTGGGATGTGCCGGTCTCCGAGGTGGCAACCGTCGACGCGGTGAAGGCGGCGCGCCGGAGCTACGAGAATTCGAAGAAGAATGAGCGTCGGTATCTGTAGGTAAGGAGGGCGCAGCAATGGCAACGACCTATCCGGACGTGATCCCCATGATCGCCTATGAGGACGGTCCCGCCGCGATGGATTGGCTCTCGTCCGCGTTTGGCTTCACGGAGCGCACCCGCATGCTGGGCAAGGACGGCCGGCTGAGCCATGGCGAAATGCAGGCGGGGGACGGCGTCGTCATGCTGGCCACCCCAACCCCCGACTACCAGGCACCGCGTCACCATCGCGATACCTGCGAGCCGGCAAAGCGGTGGTCGGCGGTGCCCTATATCGTCGACGGCGTGCTGGTCTACGTCGATGACGTCGATGCCCATTTCGCGCAGGCAAAGCGAAGAGGTGCCTCGATCATCACCGAGGTCGAAGCTGACCGGTACGGGAAGCGCTACCGGGCCGAAGACCTCGAGGGCCATCGCTGGATGTTCATGGAGCGCGCACCCGGCTGAAGTCTGGTCGCCACCCTGAGCCGGGCTTGCGGGATTTGCTCGATCCGGCCGTTGTTTCTGCGTGTCTGGCATCGCCAGGTGGATCCGCCATGCCCTCGTTCTGATCGTCTTCGTGGCCGCTGCCGTGCTGGTCTTCAGCGCGGCATGGAAAGCTCCGGCGACCACCATCATCGGCGTCGGCGGCGATCCGCTGCTCGCCATCTGGTTCATGCGCTGGGTCCCGTTCGCCATCAGCCACGGCTCCAACCCGCTGCTGACCGACTATCTGGATTATCCGCAGGGCGTGAACCTGATGTGGAATACCGCGGCGCCGCTGCTGGGTCTGGTGTTCTGGCCGGTCACCGACCGGTTCGGGCCGATCGTCGCCTACAACCTGGCGGAGACGCTCGCCCTGGCTTCATCCGCGTGGGTGGCGTACCTCGCCTTCGGCCGCTACATCGGCAGCCCCGTGGCCGCTGCGGTCGGCGGTCTGCTGTTCGGCTTCTCGCCCTACATGATCAGCCACTCGCTCGGGCATCCCTCGCTGACCGTGGCGTTCACGGTCCCCCTGATGCTGCTGCTGTTCGACGATATCTTTGTCAGGCAGCGCCGGCCCGTGCTGGTTGTCGGCGGTCTGCTCGGCCTGCTCGCCGTCACCCAGTTGCTGATCTCCGAAGAGTTGCTCGCCGCCGAGGCCATCATCGTCCTCGCCGGCGTCGCGATCCTCGCGGCGCTGCACCGGGACCTCGTCCGCCCAAAGGTGCCCTATGCGGCGAAAGCGCTTGGTAGCGCGGCCGCGGTCTTCCTGCTGCTGGCGGCCGTGCCGCTCGCCTTTCAATTCTTCGGGCCGCGGCGCGTCACCGGCTCCGTCTGGGGCATCAATTCCTACGTGAGCGACCTGCTCAGCTTCATCGTTCCGACCCGCCTGCAGGCGCTGGCTCCGCCGGCGGCCTTCCAGCTCAGCGATCACTTCAGCGCGAACGTCTACGAATGGAGCGCGTATCTCGGCCTTCCGCTGATCGGCGTGCTCGCGCTCGCCGCGCTTCAACATGGGCGCCGCGACGTGGTCCGGTTCGCGCTGCTCATGGCGGGCTTCATTGCCCTGCTGTCGATGGGACCGTTGCTCAACGTGGCCGGCCACACGACGCCCATCCCGGTCGCCGCGCTGGTGCTCGGTCTCAGCCCCGTCATCACCAGGGTGACCCACTCACGATTACTGGTCTGGGCCTTCCTGCTGCTCTGGGCGACGCTGGCGCTGGCGCCGATTGCCAACGACTTGCTCCCCGGTCGCCTCACCATCTTTCTGTTCCTCTTTGGGGGACTGCTCGTCGCGACCCTCCTCCAGCAGGCCCCGCCTGAGCCGCGTGCGCGGCTCGCGGTCATCGGGCTTACGCTCATCGCCCTGATCGCCCTCCTTCCGCGACAACCGTTTCCGTCGACGCCCGCGCCCCTGCCATCCTTCATGAGGAGCAGCGCCGTCAACCAGATTCCAGAGGGGAGCGTGGCCCTGGTCGCGCCCTTCGCCTATGACTGGCGGTTGACAGACCTGATGCTCTGGCAGGCCGAATCCGGGATGCGG
>VBJI01000196.1 GCA_005880875.1 Chloroflexota bacterium | reverse complement strand
CGCTGGCGAACAGCAGCACCGCGAGGATGAGATAGGCGACGAGCGCCAGCGCTGCCCAAGGTCGGGGCTGCGGACGCGGCGTCTCTTCGCGGGTCACGGGAGCCGCGCGCACTGGCCGCCGGGTCAGAACCTGGCGTCCATCAACTAGCGCGCGAGTCCAAGAACGATGGACAGCGCACGGTCAACCTCATGCAGTTCGTCGCGAGCCAGCAAACCATGTGACTCGCCCAACCGGCTTGGATCGATGGCACCTAACTGTTCGACTAACACGCGGGTCCGCGCGCCCGCGATCTCCACTTCAGGCCGGAATGAGGCCCCCAGAGCCGTGGTCGATGTCGGAGCGATGATCACAGTTGAAAGGCCGAGCAATTCATCCGCCTGAAGAACGACGCCGTAACGCTGGCCCGTTTGCTCGTGCCCTCTGACTGCCCGCGGCGCCCGAAGCCTGAAGACCTCACCCCGCTGCACGCAGGGATTCCATCAATACGGCGACTCTTTTCTTCTCGGCTCGGTCATTCCGATCAGCGGTCAGGCGCTCGGCCTCCTTGGTCAAGTCAGCCTTACGCCGTGAACGTGCCAATGAAATCAGCGCCTCGCGCACTGCTTCTGACTGGCTTCGTCCCGATCTGGTCAAGACCCGTAAGGCATGCTGAGCGTCGTCATCAAGCCTGATCGAGATCGCGCGCTCCACATCAGGAATTGTATCACAATTGTAAGACACTAATTGTGCGCGATACAGAGCAGTGACGCGCCGTACGGAAAATTGACGTGCCGCAAGAGCGGGATCTCGGCGCTGAAGATGCCCCGCAGCAGCCCGTTCGACCAGGCGGGATGCAGGGTGTTCTCGGTTTTGACGTCGCGAAACCGACGTAGCCCCTTGAGCCAGATCCGACCGATCAAGATCACCGGGAACAGAAACGTACTGACGTAGCTCTGGCGCTCGACCGAAAGTCCCGCCTGGTGGATGACCCGGCGCAGGGTGCGTGCCGTGTAGCGGCGCCGGTGCCCGGAGATCTCGTCCTGCAGGCTCCACAGCCATCGATGCGCGGGGACGAACAGGAAGAGCCGGCCGCCGGGTTTCAGCACCCGGCCCCATTCGCGCACCGCCGCCACGTCGTCCTCGACATGCTCCAGGATGTCGACCCCGGTGAGCAGGTCGAAGGTCGCGTCGGCGAAGGGCAGCGCGAGGACATCGCCCTTCTGGACGTTTTGGAGACCGCGCCGTCGGCAGAAGCGCAACGCCTCGTCCGAGACGTCGATGCCCTGCGCCGTGCCCAGACCGGCCAGGTCGAGCAACATCATGCCGGTGCCGCAGCCGACGTCGAGGATGTGCAGGTCATCCCGTCCGGGATAGCGCTGCCTGACCCAGTCGACCACCAGCTTGCGGCGGGAGGCGAGCCACCAGTGATCCGCCTCGCTGTCGAAGAGGATCTCGTAGGTGTAGTCCTGCATCGTGCCCTCGGTGTCCATCAGCGGACCGCCGCCGCCGGCAGCCGGCCGCGGCCGCGCCACGAGTTCTGATTCCGCCAGGACAGCTCGACCGCTTCGAGGCCCGCCCGCTGGAACCAGCCTTCGAATTCCTCGCGTTTGAGATAGAACGCCGTGGGGGCGACCAGGTGGTCGAAGACGATGTTGTAGTTCTGGCGAAAGTTGAAGTCGGTGAGGCTCGAGAGATAGGCGTGGGCGGGCAGCCGCTGCAGCGCGGCGCGGCCCTGGAGCGGCCGGTAGACGCCTTTGACCAGCGCGTGCATCACCACCGCCATCGGATAGGCGATCGTCCGAAGCAGCGGCGGCGGCAGCCGGCTGGTCACCCGCCGGCGGACGGGATCGATCACCCGGTGCACCAGCGCATTGTTCTCGTAGCCGTAGACCCAACCGAAGAACGTCCCGCCGGGCCGCAGACAGCGGACCAAAGAACGGAACCCGGCTTCCGGGTCGGGCAGATGGTGAAGGACGCCGATCGAATAGATGAAGTCGAACGCCCCCTTTCCGGCCGCGCGCGCGAACGGCGGCGCCAGGATGTCGGCCTGGATCACGTGCGCGTTGGGCAGCCGGCCGATATTGCGAAAGGCGGTTTCCACCGCGGCACTGAGGTCTGCCAGCCGAACGCGCTCGCCGTCTTCTCCTGCTCCCGCGAGAGGGCGTCCGAGAGCAGGCGGGGCACGCCGCGGCGGACCGGAAACCGATGCCCGCTTAAGACGCAGACCAGCTGGCCTTCCATGATCTCCGCGCCCTCTGATTGTTCCGTGGTGAGCGCGAGCTCCGACGCGCAGGCCGGGCATCGGAGGTACGGCAGCAGGCTCGGCTTCATTGCCCCTGGGTCGCGCCGGCGGACGCGATCGCCGGCCGCGCGCCGGCGCCATAGCGCTCGTACCATCGCTCGAACATGAACAGCGTCCAGAGCTGCTTGCGATGGTCGCGCCGTCCCTGCAGGTGCTCGTCGAGCAGCCGGGACACGTAGGCCGGCTGGAAGAACCCTTCCCGCCGCAGCTTGTCCGGATGCAGCGTGGATGAGACGAGCTCTCTGAGCGGGCCGCGCAGCCAGCGCGCCACCGGCATGCCGAAGCCTTTCTTGCGACGCTCCACGATCGCCTGCGGAAGGATGTCACGCATGGCGGCCTTGAGCAAATACTTCGAGCGCTGGCCGCGGAGCTTGAGTGACACCGGCACCCGCGCCATGTGCTCCACCAGGTCGACGTTGAGCAGCGGCACCCGGGCCTCGAGCGACACCATCATGCTGGCCCGGTCGACCTTGACCAGGATGTCGTTCTCGAGATACATCTTGATGTCGAGGTAGAGCACCTGGTTGAGCGGATCGGCGAAGGCATGCGCCGCCAGGTGCTGCGCCGCCACGTCGGGCTCGTGGCCGAGCGCGTCGAGGACGGCGGGCGTCAGCAGCTCGGCGCGCTGCTCCGGCGTGAAGGATCCCAGCCAGCGGGCGTGCCGTTCCCCGAGCGGGTGCCCGGCGCCGTCGACGAAACGCTTCAGCTTGAAGTCGAGGCTGATGTTGTCCAGCGAGACCGGGAGTCGCCCCACCAGCGGCCGCACCACCCGCTCGCGCAGCATCCGCGGCATCCGCTGATAGGTCGTCGCCAGCCGGTGCGCCAGCAGGGTCGGATATCCGCCAAAGAGCTCGTCGCCCCCATCGCCGCCGAGCGCCACGGTCACGTGCTGGCGGGCGAAACGCGCCAGCAGATAGGTGGGCACGATCGAGGCGTCGGCCAGCGGCTCGTCCAGTGACTCGGTGACGAGCGGGACCAGGTCGGTGACCATGCTCGGCTCGAGGATCATCTCGCGGTGATTCGTTCCGAGGTGCCGGGCCAGCTGGCGCGCGTATGAGGACTCATCGAACGACCGATCGGTGAAGCCGATCGAGAAACTGTTGACGTGGCCGGGCGAGAGCCGGCTCATCATCGCGGCCACCGCGCCGGAGTCGATGCCGCCCGAGAGGAAGACCCCCAGCGGGACGTCGCTGATCAGCTCCTTGCGGACGCACTCCTGGAGGACGGTTCGCAATTCGTCTACCCGCTGCGGCAACGGCACGCCGTCGGGTGCCCCTTCGCCCGCGGTCAGGTCGACGTCCCAGTAGCGGCGCAGCTGGACATCGCCGTTGGTCCGCTGCCAGCGCAGCGTGTGGCCGGGAGGCAGCTTGTTGACGCCGCGGATGATGCAGCGCGGGCTCGGGACATACTCCAGCGCCAGGTAATCATCGAGCGCGTCGAGGTCGACCTCTCGCGTGATCCCGGGCACCGCCAGCAACGCCTTCAGCTCCGAGCCGAACACCAGCCGGTCGTCGCTCACCGCGTAATAGAGCGGCTTGATCCCCAGCCGATCGCGAGCCAGCAGCAGCGTCTGCGACCGGCCGTCCCAGATGGCGAAGGCGAACATGCCGTTGAGCTGCTCCACGCACGCCTCACCCCATTCGTCGTAGGCGTGAACCACGACCTCGGTATCGCTCCTGGTGTAGAAACGGTGCCCGCGGTCGAGCAGGCGCTGCCGGAGCTCGGGGAAGTTGTAGATCTCGCCGTTGAAGACGATCCAGGCAGACTCGTCCGCATCGTGGATCGGCTGGTGTCCGCCCTCGAGGTCGATGATCGACAGCCGGCGGACGCCGAGGCCGACGCCGTCGCGGATCAGCAGGCCCTGGTCGTCGGGGCCGCGATGGACGATGGTCTGGCACATCCGCGTCAGCAGTCCGGTGTCTGGCATGGGGCCGCGGCGGGTCGCGATGCCGCAGATGCCGCACACGAGGGTTAGTGGTCGGACGTGGCGGAGCTCGCCGGCAGCAGGTCGGGCCAATCGCCGGCGGCCTGACTGGCGCTGCCCGCCGCTCCTCCCTGCACCACCTGCCGAACGACGTAGGTCGGCTTGCTCTGCGACTCGTGATAGGTGCGGACCAGCAGCTCCGCCAGCAGGCCCAGCATGATCGACTGCACGCCCAGGGTCGCCAGGAAGACCGCCAGCAGCAACAGCGGGTTGTTGTGCGCCTGCGGATAGGGCGGCAGGAGCCGTTCGACGATCACGATCGCGCCCGACAGGAAGGCCAGCAGCCAGAAGGCGAGGCCGGCGAAGCCGAAGACGTAGAGCGGCTTGGTCGAGTAGCTGCCCAGGAATTTCACCGTGATCAGGTCGAGGGCCACCCGCGCCGTGCGGGAGATGCCGTATTTGGATTTGCCGAACCGGCGGGCTTGGTGCCGGACCGGCACCTCGGTGACCGTGGCGCCGGACCACGACACCAGGGCCGGGATGAAGCGATGCATCTCGCCGTAGAGCTTGACCGGCCGGATCACCTCACCCCGGTAGGCCTTGAGGGTGCAGCCGTAATCGCGCAGCACGACCCCGGTGACCCGCGAGATGAGCCAGTTGGCGGCCATCGACGGCAGGCGGCGCGACAGCCAGGGGTCGTGCCGATCCTTGCGCCAGCCGCTGACCACGTCGTAACCCTCATCGATGCGGGCCAGTAGCAGGCCGATATCGGCGGGGTCGTTCTGCAGGTCGCCGTCGAGGAAGACCAGGGTTTCGCCCCGGCTCTCCTCGATGCCGGCCTGGAGGGCGGCCGTCTGGCCAAAGTTCCGCCGAAAGCGCACGATTCGAACCTGGCGATCGGTGGCCGCCGCGTCGCACAGCCGCGCGAAGCTGCGGTCGCGGCTGCCATCGTCCACGTAGACGATTTCGTAGCTCCGGCCGAGGGCGCCCAGCGCCTCGGTCAGCCGCTGATGCAGCAGCGCGACGTTCTCTTCCTCGTTGTAGATGGGGACCACCACCGACACGGCCGGCGCCGCGCCGCCATCGGTTCGACTCGAGAGGACGGCGCGACCGCGCTCCAGTTTCATTCCCTTCCCCCGGCGACCATTTCCTGGAGCCCGGCCTCGAGCGTCACCTGCGGGCGGTAGCCCAGGTCCGCCGCCGCCGCGGAGCAGTCGGCGGAGGTGTGGCGGGCATCGCCGGGCTGCGCCGGTTGGGCGTTGATCCGCGCCGTCTTTCCCGTCATGGTTTCCAGCAGCCGGATGACCCTGTTCACGCTGACCCGGGAGCCACCCCCAATGTTATAGACCCTGCCCCACGGCGTCGATAGGTCCACCTGGGCCGCCTGCAGCGCCGCGGCCACCGCATCCTTGATATAGGTGAAGTCCCGGGTCTGCTCCCCGTCGCCGTAGATCACGATCTCGCGATCCTCGCGGATCGCGCGGACGAATTGGCTGAACGCCATATCCGGGCGCTGGCGCGGACCGTAAACCGTGAAATAGCGGAGCGACACGGTCGGCACATCGAACGAGCGCGCGTACAGGCCGCAGAGGTGCTCGGCGGCCAGCTTCGTCACCCCGTACGGCGAGATCGGCCGCGGCAGGGTGCTCTCTCGCACAGGCAGGTCGGGCGCGTCGCCGTAGACCGACGAGGACGACGCGTAGACGAAGCGCGTGAGCGCGCGCCCCTTCACGGCTTCGAGCAACCGCTGGGTGGCCACGACGTTGTTCTCGACGTAGCCGGCGAATTCCGGTCCCCAGCTCTTTCGGACCCCCGGTTGGGCGGCAAAGTGAAAGACAACGGTCGCGCCCTCCAGCAGGCTGGCGAGGTCGGCCGTTCGCAGGTCCGCGTCTTGGAAGCTGAACCCGGCCTGAACCCGGAGCTCTCGCAGGTTCCACTCCTTGAGCTCGCGCGCGTAGTAGTCGGAGAAGCAGTCCACCCCGAGCACGGAATTCCCGCGCGCCAGCAGCTCCTCGGCCAGGGCCGAGCCGATGAAGCCGGCCACGCCGGTGACCAGGCAGTGCGAGGGCATCAGCGCGACGCGCTGGCCCGGCTGACCCGCTGGTACAACCCGAGCCCCACGTCCGGATCCGACCAAACCCGTTTGAAGTCGGGCCCGGGGTCGACGGCCTCCGGCGGCCACGGCACGATCATGAAGTCGTAGCGAAACGGCAGCTGGCTGTCGGGAACGACGTGATCGTTCTCGGCGAGGTTGTTGTCCGTCAGGTAGTACTTCGCGGCCGAGTACTTGATCCGGTCAGGATAGGCGTCTCGATAGAGCTGACCGCCTCGACCGCCAGGATTACGGCCAGGCAGGCGGTGCCGGCCGCCAGGCCCACGCGTGAGACCAGCCTTCCCGCTTGTGGGCGCTTGCGGTACATCTCCCTCCCCCGCTCGCGGGGGAGGGTCGGGGTGGGGGCCCTTCGATCGACGATGGCGGGAACCAGCTCCAGCGCGCCGAGGGCGATCAGGGCGCCGGTGAGGGGGATCACGAAGCTGACGGTCTTCATGAACCCGTAGGGATACTGGCTCACGAACCGCAGGTAGGCGAGGTAGGCCGCTGCCGCACCGACCAACCCGAGCTCGGGCCATCGCCGCTTCAACGCCAGGGCAACGACGCCACCCGCGATCAGGAGCAGCATCACGTAGGAAAGGACGCGACCGATGTTGTTCCACTCCGGGCGCCACCAGAGCAATGGAAACTGCGGCAGCCGCCAGGGATCGGCGATCGGCGCCACCCCGAGCAGA
>VBJI01000195.1 GCA_005880875.1 Chloroflexota bacterium | reverse complement strand
GCCCCCGACCACGCCACCGAGAATGGCTGGACGCGGACGCTCGCCGCGGACCGCGTCGATGGTCAGCGCCAGGGCGGCGATGAAGAGCGGCATCGCCATCATCTCCTGCTGGAAGGCATTGCCCATGACCCAGAAGAAGAGCTGGTTGGCGACCAGCAGCGCCATCGCCGCGCCGCGCACCGCTCGCGACAGGCCCAGCGAGCGCAGCAGGAGGTAGCTCGCCGGAACGACGAGGGCGTAGAGCAGTCCATTCAACGGATCGAACAGCGCGCGCACCTCCCAGCGCGTTAGGAAGCTCAGCGCCCCATCGATCGGGCCGACGCTGTTGGGGAACGCCACCGCGGCCTGCGCCAGATACCGCGTCGTCGGATTGTCGACCACGGCGAACGGGTGCATGGGATTGAAGGCGTGGGTCCGCAGGAACTCCGCCGAGGGCGCGTAGAGAAAGATGTTGTCGGACGGCCAGCTGACGAGCGTGAAGACGCGTGCCCCGAAAACCGGCACGAGCAGCAGCCAGTAGAAGGTAAGCGCGGCGACAGCGACCAACGCGACCTCGCCGCCGTGCCGGCCGAGACCGAGGAGCAGCGTCGCCCGCGTCCGCCACGCCCGCCATAGCGAAAAGCTTCCGAATCCAACGGTGAGCAGGACCACAGTGAGCCAGGGCGGCAGGATCGGGGTGAGCCACTGGAACCCGGCGGCGATCACCGCCAGGCCGACGATTGGCGCCGCCAGCAGCTCCACGCCGAGTTCCGGGAGCGCCCACGCCACCAGGCCAAAGCCGACCAGGAGGAAGATGGCGAGCACCTCGAAGGCGAGTGCGGTCGCCGACACCATCATGAGCAGCGTGTGCATTCAGCCCGGCACGATGATATCCGGGCGGGACGCCCGGCCACGATGGCCGGGCGTCATCCGGTCGTCTTTACGGGTTGATGATGAGCAGCGCCGTGAGGCGGGTCGGCGAGTTGGTGCCGCCGGTGGCGGGCCAGGGGCCGGCGCCGGCGTAGATCGAGCCGCTTTGCACCTTGTTCGTCTTCCACTGGAGCTTCACCGTGTAGGTGGTGCCGCGCACCATTGGAAAGACGGTTTCCACGAAGGCGGCGTTCGGCGAGAAGACGCCGGCCGAGCCACCGCTCTCTTTCCAGGCCACGATGTTCTGCGGCGCGCTCGAGGGGCTGACCGAGATCCCGATGTCCTGGTTCATGCCGCTGGTAT
>VBJI01000194.1 GCA_005880875.1 Chloroflexota bacterium | reverse complement strand
CGGAGTCGATGTCGGTGCTGGGCGATATCGATCCATCGCTGATCGGCGGCCGGGCGGTGCGCGGCGTCGCCTTCCTGATCCTGCGCTACGCCGGGATCCGGATCCTGGGCCTGGCGGCCAACATCATCCTGTCGCGGCTGCTGTCGCCCCAGGCGTTCGGGATCTACGCGATCACCCTCTCGCTGCTCGTCTTGCTGAGCTTCGTCGCGGACTTCGGACTGAGCGCATCGCTGCTTCAGCAGCGCAAGGCGATCAGCGAGCGCGATCTGCGCACCGTCTTTACGGCGCAGCAACTGCTGGTCTTATCCCTGCTCGTGATCCTGTTCTTGCTGGCGCCCGTGCTGGCCGCCACCTATCACCTGGGCGGTATGGGCATCTGGTTCATCCGCCTGATGCTGGTCGCGGGGCTCTTTTCGTCGCTGCGGACCGCGCCCACCATCATCCTCGAGCGCCAGCTGCGCTACGGTCAGTTATCGGTCATCGAGCTCGCCGACTTCGGTCTCTTTCAGCTGACCGCGGTGATCCTCGCCTTCGCCGGCTACGGTGTGTGGAGCTTCCTGCTGGCGGTCCTGATCGCGAAGTTCGTGAGCACCTTGCTTGCCTATGGCCTGGCACGCTGGACGCCGGCCTTCGGCTTCGATCCGGCACGGTTCGCCGGGCTGTGGCGCTTCGGCCTGCCCTTTCAGCTGAGCTGGCTCACCTTCTTTCTTCGCGATTACATGATTCCCATTCTTGGCGGGCTGCTGGTGACCACCACCCAGGTTGGATACCTCAACTGGGCGCTCGCGCTGGCAGGTGTCCCCGGGCAACTGGCCCAGATCGTGGGACGCGTGACCCTGCCGGCCTTCGCCCGCTACCAGGACAGACCGGCGGCGCTGAGCCGCGCGGTCGAGCAATCGATCCGGGGTCTTTTCATCACGGCCATCCCGTTGCATCTGACCATCGTGGCCCTGGCGCCCTGGCTGATCCAGCTGGTCTTCTCGGACAAGTGGCTGCCGGCACTGCCGGCGCTCTACCTGTTGTCCATCCACTGGTCCGGCGCCAACCTGACCAGTCCGCTCGTCAGCACCCTGAATGCCATGGGCCGCGCTCGCCTCGCGCTCGCCCTCAGCGCCGCCTGGACGGCGGCGACCTTCGCTCTCGCCCTACTGTTCCTGCACCGGTTCGGTTTCGTGGGGATCGCCCTGGCCTACAGCGTCACCATGATCGGCGCCGCCGCCGCCGTCCTGGTCACCATTCACCGGTTGTTGCCGGAGCTGCGGCTGTGGCCGCAGGTGCGCGCGCCGCTGGCGGCCGCCCTGCTGGCCAGCGGTGGATGCTTCGGCCTCCGCCAGCTCCTCAACCCGTCCGTCGTCACCCTGCTGGCCCTCCTCCTGGCGACGGGACTCGTGTACGCGGCCATTCTGTGGGTGATGGAAGGGCGCCGGCTGCGAACCGAGCTGCGCACGGTGTTCAGGCGGCCGGTGGCGGCCGCCGTCGAGTAGGCTTGCGCGTCGCTCAGGTCCTTCCCGTTTTCTATCGCGACCAGCTCGACTTTAAGGGCGGTGGCGATCGCTATGCCTATCAATTGGCCAGAGCCCTGCGGCCCTACTGCGACGTAACCTTCTTCACCTTCGGCCCGCGCTATCGGGAGAGCGAGCGCGACGGTCTCCGGCACGTCGTGTTGCCCGGCGGCGGCGGCAATCCACACAACCCAACGCCGCGCGCGCTCGCCTTCGCGGCTCGCGGCTTCGACGTCGTCCATGCGCATCAACTGCGCACCACCGTGACCAGCCTCGCCGCGGTGCTCCGGCGCGCCGTCCGCAAGCCGCTCGTCGTCACGGACCTGGGCGGCGGCGGGAAAAGCCTGACGTTTCGGCTGCGGCTGTATCGATGGATCGATCGCTTCGTGTGCATCTCGGACTTCTCGAAGAGCCTGCTGCCGGTCGCCGCCCGGTCGAAGGCCGTCGTCATCAAGGGCGGCATCGAGCTCGAACGATTCCCCTATCACGCTGGCACGCGCGCGCGGCAGGTGCTGCAGGTCAGCCGGGTGATGCCGCACAAAGGGATGAACGACCTGATCGCCGCGCTCGGCGACGAGGTCCCGATCGTCATCGCCGGCAAGATCGCGGACGACCGCTATTATCGCGACCTGCAAAAGCTGGCCGCCGGCAAGCAGGTAAGATTCCTGATCGATGCTGCCGACGGTGCCATCCTCGCCGAGTACCAGCGCTCGGCGGTGACGGTCGCCGCCTCGGTCTACCGCGACATGTACGGCGGTCGGTGGCCCACCTCGGAGCTGCTCGGGTTGCCGCTCCTCGAGTCGATGTCGGTCGGGACGCCGGTCGTCTGTACCGCGGTGGGCGGCATGCCGGAATTCGTTGTAGAGGGGGAGACCGGCTTCGTGGTTCCGCCGAACGACCCCGCCACGCTGCGAGAGCGGGCGCGGCAGCTGCTCGACGATCCGGCGCGCGCCACCCGCATGGGACGTAACGGGCACGAGCACGTGCGGCAGTACGGATTCGACCAGGTCGCCCGGCAGGTCGCTGCCGAGTACGCCCGGCTGCTGGACTGATTGGTGGCGCGCGCCCGTCCCGTTCCCATCTATCGTGAGGTCACCGGCCAGATCGACACCCACAGCACGCCCACCCTGGATGTCGGCTGCGGCAACAACAAGATCCCAGGCGCCGTCGGCATCGACCTGGTCGCGGGCCCGCAGATCGATATCGTCCACGACCTGGATGAGACCCCCTGGCCCCTGGAGTCGAACGCCTTCCAGCTGATCCGCCTCTGGAGCGTGATCGAGCACCTGCGTGACCTGGTCGCCACCATGGAAGAGGTGCACCGGGTCGCACGGCCTGGCGCGATGGTGTTGATCGGCACGCCGCACTTCAGCAGCGCCAACGCCTATACCGACCCGACCCACATCCACTTCCTCTCCGGACGCTTCCTCGATTACTTCATCGAGGGCACCGAGCTCGCCGGCCACTACGGCTTCTACTCGAAGGTCAGGTTTCGGCTCGAGGAGCGCCGCGTCACGTTGAGCCCCTTCTGGGCGCGCTTACGCATCACGCGGCTGATGAATCGTATCCTGCCGTCGTACGAAACCTATCTGTGCGGCCTGATTCGGGGCGCCGACATCCAGCTCAAGCTCACCGTCGTCAAGTAGGTCAGGCTTTCGGGGCGGGCCCTCGACGGACCGGCTGCGGCGAGCTGGACAGCGTTGGCGATCCTTCGTTCGGCTCGGGAATCTGGAACGGGGTCTCGCTGCGGATCCGGACCTTCTTGATTCGGGTTCCCTGCACGGCCTCGACCCGCAGCTCGGCATTGCCCAGCTTCAGGGTGGCGCCGACTTTCGGCGCCGCGCCGAGCTGGTTGAGGACGTAGCCGCCGATCGTGTCGTAGTCGTCGGCGGCGATGTTCAGCTTGAGCAGTTCGTTGACGTCGTCGACACTGACCCGGCCGTCGAGGACGACCTCGTTGGGATTGATGAACTGGATCTCGTCCTCTTCGCCGATGTCGTACTCGTCCTGGATCGGGCCGACGATCTCTTCGATGATGTCCTCGATGGTGACCGCGCCGGCGGTGCCGCCGTACTCGTCGACCACGATCGCCATGTGGACCCGGTTCTTGCGCAGGTCGCGGAGGACGTCCTGCACCTTGTTCGACTCAGGCGTGAAGTAGGGCTTGCGGGCGATGTCGCGCAGCGTCTTCTGCTCGCCTCGCACCACGGCGCGCAGCAGGTCTTTCGCATACAGGACGCCGATGATGTGGTCCAGGTTGTCGTCGTAGACGGGGATCCGGGTATGCCCGTGCTTGGTCACCAGCTCGACCGCCTTCTCCACCGGCTCGTTGACCTCGATGGCGACCAGGTCGGTGCGGGGGACCATGACTTCGCGGACCCGCATGTCACCCATCTCGAAGATGCCGTGGATCATCTCCCGCTCTTCCTCTTCGAGGACGCCTTCCTCCTCCCCCACCGAAACCAGCATCTTCAGCTCTTCCTCGGTGACGAACGGGCCGCGCACCTGGGCCCGCCCACCCAGCATGAGCAGGATCAGGCGGGTGATCGCGCTCAGCACGTAGACGACCGGCCGCATCAACCAGGTGGCGGCCGCCACCAGCCGCGCCAGACGCAGCGCCACCCGCTCCGAGCGCTGCAGGGCGAGCGTCTTGGGCGTGATCTCGCAAAAGACGAGCACCACAAGGGAGAGCACCAGGCTGATCAGCCACTCGGCGACCCGCTGCTGATAGAGGTGGAGGGCGAGCAGGGTGGCCGCCGATGAGGCGACGATGATCGCCACTGTGTTGAAGATCAGGATGGTCGACAGGTACGCATTCGGCTCCCGATGCAGCCGCTCGATCAGGATCGCCTGCGCCACTTTCTGCTCCACCAGCGTGCGCAGGCGAACCCGGCTGATCGATGTCAGCGAGGTCTCCGCCGAGGCGGCCAGGGCGGCCAGGATCAGCGCGATGACGATGATCAGGAGCTCGAGCCAGGCGGTGGTGTCCATCAGTACTGTGTTTCGTCTACTTGAAGAGCTCGCTGACCGAGCGGTCCTCGTGCACCCGCCGGATCGCCTCCGCCAGCAAGGG